>JAHFQI010000079.1 GCA_023259355.1 Comamonadaceae bacterium | reverse complement strand
ACCTGCTCCATGCGCCGCTGCTGCCCACGCTGTTGCGCCTGGCCACGCCCAACGTCATCGGCCTGTTCGCGACGACGGTGGTGATCGGCTACGACGGCTACATCCTGGGCCGCCTTGGCGCCGATGCGCTGGCCGGCGTGGCGCTGGTGTTTCCGCTGTTGATGCTGATGATGCAGATGTCCAATGGCGGCATCGGCGGTGCCGTCGCCGCCGCCGTGGCGCGCGCGCTGGGCGGGGGCCGCAGTGACGAGGCGAACCGGCTGGCGCCGCATGCGCTGCTGATCGCCTTCGTGCTGGCCGCCGTCTTCACCGGGGTGATGCTGGGCTTCGGCCGGGCCATCTTTGGCGCCATGGGCGGGCGCGCCGCCGCGCTGGACGCGGCACTCGCCTATTCGAACGTGCTGTTCGCCGGCGTCATGGCGATCTGGCTGCCCACCATCCTTTCCGCCATCGTGCGCGGCACTGGCAACATGCTGCTGCCCTCGCTGGTGCTGACGGGGACCGCCGCGATCCACCTCGTGCTGTGCCCGCTGCTGGTCTTCGGCTGGGGCCCCGTGACGGGCCTGGGCGTGGCGGGGGCAGCCATCAGCACGCTCTCGACCAGCGTGCTGGGCGGCCTGGTGCTGGCCACCCACCTGGTTCGCGGCAAGGGGCCGCTGCGGCTGCGCCGCACCGGTTGGGGGCTGCGACCGGAACTCCTGCGCACCATCCTGCGCGTCGGCGCGCCAGCCTCGCTGAGCCCGGTGCTCAGCAACGGCTCGATCGCCGCCGCGACGGCCTTGATCGGCAGCTACGGAACGGCGGCGCTGGCCGGTTACGGCGTCGCGGCGCGACTCGAATACATCATGGTGCCGATCGCCTTCGGTTTCGGCACCGCATTGACCACCATGGTGGCCACCAACATGGGCGCCGGCCAGCACGAGCGCGCGCTGCGCGCGGCCTGGACCGGCGGACTCATGGTGGCCCTGATCACCGGCGCCATCGGCAGCCTCGCGGCCATCGCACCGGCCCTGTGGATGAACCACTTCAGCGCGGACCCCGCAGTGCTCGCGTTCGGCAGCACCTACCTGCGCGTGGTCGGCGCCTGCTACGGGCTGTTCGGCCTCGGCCTGGCCCTGTTCTTCGCCTCGCAGGGCGCGGGCCGCATGTTCTGGCCGCTGGCGGGCAGCTTGGCCCGCGTGGCCGTGGTGGCCGGCGGCGGCTGGATCGCCGTTCACGTGTTCCACGCACCCTCCACGGGCCTGTTCTTCGTCATCGCCGCGGGGTTTGCCGTCTACGCGGCGACCATTGGCGGCGCAATCTGGCTGGGCCGCTGGGCGCAGCGCTAAAGCCTACGCCGCAGGCAGCCGGGCGGCCACCGCCGCTTGCCCGGCGCTTTCCCCCGTCTGGAACAGCCGCGAGAAATCGCAGCATTCAACCGCCAGGGCGGCAATGGACGAAATCAGCGAACCGCGCATTTCGCTGCGGTGCATCGCCGTGTAGTGCACCTGGGGCAGGGCCGGCGAGACTTGCAGCACCGCAAGGGAGCCGTCCGCGACCAGCGCGGACAGGCACTGGCTGGGCAGGTAACTCACGCCGAGGCCGGCCACCGTCATGCCGATCAAGGCGATCATGTTGTTGCTGACGAGCGTGCTGGGCAACTCAATGCCCTGCGAGCGGAACCAGCGGCCATAGACGATGCCGGTTCCCGACCGGTCTCCCTGAACAAGCAGGCGTTGCGCCGCGAGCTCGCGCATCCGGATCGGGCGACCGGCGTCCATCAGGTCGGGCTTGCACATCCAGGCGCTGGCCACGCTGCCCACCCGCCGGGTCGCGAAGCGGGCGTCCTCGAAGGCATCCGGCACGACGACGAGGTCCAGTTCATCGGCGAGCAGCTTGTCGCGCAGGCTCATGCTCAAGTCCACGTCGGGTTCGATGACCACCTTCGGATATCGCTCCTGAATCAGGCGCACCAGCCGGGGCAGCCAGGTCATGGAAGTCAACTCGGTCACGCCCAGCCGCACGCGGCGCTGCACCGTCCCGGGGCGGCTGAAAGCGTCGATGGCGGCATCCCGTTCGTTGAGCAGGCGCTTGGCGAGCAGGAACATTTCCGAGCCCTTCTCCGTGAGCCGGGCCGTGCGCTGCGCACGGTCGAACAGGGGCGTTTCAAACGCCGCTTCAAGTTCCTGGATGCGCTTGGAAATGGCCGACTGCGTGGTGTGCAGGCGGCTGGCCGCGGCCGAAAAGCCCCCGAGATGCGCCACCCAGTAGATCGCTTCGAGCTGTTTGAAGGTCATCATGTCCGGCTTTGGAATCAGGAATCGGCCACCCGAATCATATCGATTAAGTAGATCATTAAATATCGAAAAATATCGCTTTTTTATATATTTACGCCATTTCACAATAGCCGACCAGCGGCACTTGCAAGGGCATGGGCCGGCCCCCAACCAACGAACCGGAGACTCCATTGAGCGGATTTCGCATACTCCCCAGGCAACGCCAGGTTGACCCCAGCGTGGTCGGCCAATTCAGCCTCCTGCCGGTGGCCAACATCAGCGATTGCATGCACCGCATGACGGCGGCCGGCCCCCGGCTGCGCCCCATGCACCAAGGCGGCACGCTGGCAGGCGTCGCGCTCACGGTCAAGACACGGCCGGGCGACAACTTGCTGATTCACAAGGCGCTGGACCTGGCGCAGCCCGGCGACGTGATCGTGGTCGATGGCGGCGGCGACCTGACCAACGCCCTGATCGGCGAGATCATGGTGACCTACGCAGCCCGTCGGGGCATTGCCGGCTTCGTGATGAACGGCGCCATTCGCGACGCGGCCATGATCGGCGCGGGCGCCTTCCCGGTGTTTGCCGCCGGGGTCACGCACCGCGGGCCCTACAAGGACGGACCAGGCGAGATCAACGTGCCGATCGCCATCGACGGCATGGTCATCCACCCCGGCGACCTGATCGTGGGCGATGACGACGGCCTGGTCTGCGTGCCGTTCGACGAGGTGACGCAGGTTCTTGCCGCGACGCTGGCCAAGGGGCACGCCGAGAAGAAAACCCTGGAAGACATCGCGAACGGCACCCACGACACCGCCTGGGTGGACGCCGCGCTACGGCGAAACGGCTGCGAGTTTTAAGCACGGCCCCGAATTCAGATCCGGACAACACCCCTTGAATGCAGGAGACAACATGAAAAACGCACATCATCAAACACCCCAGCGGCGCCGCCTATGGCTCGCCACACTGGCAGCGGGCGCGCTGGCGTCCCTGAGCGGCACGGCCATGGCGCAGGCCGCCTACCCGGACAAGCCGATCCGCCTCGTGGTGCCCTGGCCCGCCGGCGGCGCGACGGACCAGGTGGCCCGCATCCTCGCCCAGCCGCTGTCGCAGGCACTGGGCGTGCCCGTGGTGGTGGAAAACAAGGGCGGCGCGGGCGGCAACATCGGCACACAGGCTTTTGTGCGCGACAAGGCCGACGGTTATTCGCTGATCCTGGCCACCAGCTCGACCAACGCGGCCGGCCCGCACCTGTTCGCCAAACAGGGGTTCGATCCGGCGAAGGACTTCACGCCGGTGGTGCTGCTGTGCTCGATTCCGAACGTCATGGTCGTGCCGGCCAAATCGCCGTGGCGCAGCCTCAAGGACGTCCTGGCATCGGCGAAGCAGAACCCGGGCAAGTTCACCTACGGCTCGGCCGGCATTGGTTCCTCGCAACACCTGGCCGGCGCCCAGTTCAAGAACAGCGCCGCGATCGACATCAACCATGTTCCCTACAAGGGCAGCGGGCCGGCGGCCAGCGACCTGATGGCGGGCCACATCGACATGATGATCGACACCGGCTCGCTGGGCAGCATCAAGGGCGGCACCCTGCGCGCGCTGGCGGTGGCCTCCAAGGCGCGCATTCCCGCGCTGCCCGATGTGCCCACCTTCGAGGAAGCCGGCACGCCGATGCTGGCCTCGGCCTGGTATGGCGTGATGCTGCCGGCCAATGCGCCGCCCGAGGTCGTGGCTCGTCTGAACAAGGCGTTCAATGGCCTGCTGCAGAACCCCGAGATTCGCGGGCGCCTGCAGAACATTGGTGCGGAAATTGGCGGCGGCAGCGCCGAATCATTTGCCCGCTTCTCGCTGTCGGAGATCAAGCATTACGAGCAGATCGTGCGCCAGTCGGGCGCACCCAAGGAATAACGGCCGCGGGCGGCGCGCCGGTTATTCGACTTTCGCCCCCGCCTTGAACCACTCGCTGATCAGCGCGCGCTCGGCGTCGGTGATGCCGGTGGCGTTGTTCATCGGCATCTGCTTCATCACCACCACCTGCTGGTAGATCGCCTGGGCGTGCGTCTTGACGCCCTCGGGCGAATCCAGGCGCACATTCTTCATCTGCGTCTGGGCGCCATGGCACAGGTAGCAGCGCTGCTCCAGCACTTTCTGCACCGGTGGGTAAGCGCCCTGAGTCGCGCCCGCCGCGCCCGTCGCGGGATGGTCTTTGTCACGGGTTGAATGGGCCGACACCGCGGCGGCCGGTGCAGGTGCCGGCTCGAAGGCCTTCAGGCCAACGATCACCGCCAGGATGACCACCACACCCACGGCGGCAAAAGGCCAGGGGTTGGCCGCGCGGCCGTGGTGCCAGCCGTGGCGCTGCACGAAGAACTGGCGGATCATGGCGCCGGCCAGCATCATCAGGATCAGGATGGCCCAGTTGTAGCGGTGGGTGAAGAGGAAGCCGTAGTGGTTGCTCAGCATCGCGAAGATCACCGGCAGCGTGAAGTAGGTGTTGTGCACGCTGCGCTGCTTGCCGCGCTTGCCGTGAATCGCCAGGGACTTCGGGTCCACCTTGTCGCCCGAGGTCATCGCGGCCACCACCTTGCGCTGGCCGGGGATGATCCAGAAGAAGACGTTGGCGCTCATCGCGGTGGCGATCATGGCGCCCACCAGCAGGAAGGCAGCGCGCCCGGCAAAGAGCTGGCAGGCCCCCCATGCGGCGATGCAGATCACCCCGAAGATCAGCGCACCAACGATGGCGTCGCCGTTCTTGCGGAAGCCGAACCACTGGCAGATGCGGTCGTAGATCAGCCAGAACGCCACGAGAAAGCCGAGCGCGGCCGCAATGGCCTGCGCGGGCGGCCAGTCCATGAGGGATTTGTCCACCAGGAAGGTGCCTGCGTTCCAGAGGTAGAGCACCGTGAACAGGCCGAAGCCGGACAGCCAGGTGGAGTAACTCTCCCAGTAGAACCAGTGCAGTTCGGTGTGGATTTTTTTCGGCGCCACCATGTACTTCTGCGGGTTGTAGAAGCCGCCGCCGTGCACCGCCCACATCGCGCCGTCCACGCCCTTTTCCAGCAGGTCGGGCGAGGTGGGCTTGATGAGGTTGTTGTCGAGAAAGACAAAGTAGAACGACGAGCCGATCCAGGCAATCGCCGTGATCACGTGCAGCCACCTGAGAAGCAGGTTGGCCCAGTCAAGCAGATACGCTTCCATCAGGGAACTCCAACCTGCTCACCACCGCGGGCGCTGTGAGCAGACATTCGGTCGCGAACTGGGCGCTTCCATGGAAGCTGCCCGGCGCCGCTGCGACCTGTGGACCGAAGTGTATACAGTTTTTTCAACCTGCTCCAGTGCAAATGCAACATTTGGGGATCAGTATTTACCCGCAGGCATCGTGAGCAATAACTGTGCCGTGACCGCCACGGCAATGACCTCCGGCGCCTTGCCGGTGATGCCGGGCACGCCGATGGGGCAGGTCACCTGCGCCAGCTCGTCGGCCGCAAACCCGCGCGCCTCCAGCCGGTGGCGGAAGGCGGCCCATTTGCTCTTGCTGCCGATCAGACCGATGTAGGGCAGGTCGTGCCGCTCGCGCTGGCGCTGGAGGCAGGCCGCGACCACGTCCAGATCCTCGGCGTGGCTGAAGCTCATGATCAGCACCCGGCTGCCGGGCGCGAGACCGGCCACCGCGGCCTGCACCGGATCGGAATGTTCGCAACGCACGTTGGCGGGAATCTCGTCGGGAAAGATCTCGTCACGGCTGTCGATCCAGCTCACCTCGAACGGCAAGGTGCCGAGCAGGTGCACCAGCGCCTTGCCCACGTGGCCGCCACCGAACAGGGCCACGGGACTGCCGTGCGGCGCGAGGCGTTCGCGCAGGGCAGGCACGTCGCCGGCCGAAACGACCTCGAACCGCAGGTGCACCACGCCGCCGCAGCACTGGCCCAGGCTCGGGCCCAGCGCGAACCGCATGACGCCCGGGGCCGTGGCGCCGCCCTCGCCCGACACCGCGCCGCTGCGCGCATGGGCGATGGCCTGATGCTCCAGGTGCCCCCCGCCGATGGTGCCCAGCACGTCATCGGCAAACACGGCCATCCAGGCACCCGCCTCGCGGGGCACCGAGCCCTGGGTGGCGTCCACGGTCACGAGCACGGCGCGCTCCCGCGCCAGGCGTGTGAAAAAATGCATTGCTGTCGTCACAAACCGATACCTTTGAATGAACTCGCGCCGCGGGCCACGATCGAATTTCGGGCACAGTATGCCCCGCCCGACCATTGATCACGAGGAGATGCCATGACGCCCCCCAACGTCCGCCAGCAACGGGACCGCGCGCTGGCCACCGCTGCCGCGGCCAGTATCGCCGCCCTGGTGGCAGGCTGCACCACGGCGCCAACCCCGGTTCCGCCCGCCCCGACCTCCGCACTATCGCCCGCGGCCCAAGTCAGCCCCGCGCCGTTGCCACAGGGCACGCGTTCGAACGCGGCCACGCCGCGCGAGTACCGGCGGGATGCCGCCAGCCACCTGTACGGGCTCAACGCCAACCGCATCTACAAGGGGCGCCTGCCTCCGATGCTGTACGCCGTGGGGGTGCTGCAGGTGGAGGTGGACCGCCAGGGTCGTGTCCTGTCCACGCACTGGATGCGCGCGCCGCGCCATGCGCCCGAAGTGATGGCCGAGATCGAGCGAACCGTGCGCCAGGCCGCGCCCTACCCGGCCCCCGAGCGCCTGGGGAAGGTGACCTACACCGACACCTGGCTGTGGCACAAGAGCGGCCATTTCCAGCTCGACACCCTGACCGAAGGCCAGGACTGAGAACGCTCAGGCGCGCGCGGCCTTCGCGCGCTCGCAAGCCAACAGGATGCGTTCGGGCGTGGCCGGTGCGACCAGGTCCACACGCGCCCGGTGCCCAGCCGATGCGCTGACGGCATCGCGCAGCGCGAAGTAGGCCGACAGCGCCAACATCAACGGCGGCTCGCCCGTGGCCTTGCTCCTGAAGGGCGTGGGGCGCAGGTTTTCATTGTCGAACAGCGACACATTGAAGTGCTCGGGCACATCGCCGGCCACCGGGATCTTGTAGGTGCTGGGGCCGTGCGTGAGGAGTTTTCCCTTTTTGTCCCAGATGCACTCTTCCATCGTCAGCCAGCCCATGCCCTGCACCCAGGCGCCTTCGATCTGGCCCTTGTCAATGGCCGGGTTCATGCTGCGGCCCACGTCGTGCACGATGTCCACGCCCTTGATCCAGAACTCGCCGGTGCGGGTGTCGATCTCGACTTCGGTCACCGAGGCACCGTAACAGTAGTAATAAAACGCCTTGCCCTGCAGCGTCATGAAGTCGTACTGGATGAAGGGCGTCATGTAGAAGCCCGTGACGCTGAGGCCCACGCGGTCCAGCCAGGCCTGCTTGCACAGGTCCGCCCAGGCGATGCGCTGGCCGCTGGCCGTGGATGAGGCGAAGCCGCCCTCGAACCGGATGGACGACGCATCGCAGCCCAGCTTGCGCGCCGCCACGGGGGCCAGGCGTTCGCGCATCTGGTCACAGGCGTTGTTGATCGCGCCGCCGTTGATGTCGGCGCCGCTGGAGGCCGAAGTGGCGCTGGCGTTGGGCACCTTCTGGCTGTCGGTGCCCGTCACACGCACCAGGCTGACGGGAATGCCCAGGCCATCGGCGGCGACCTGCGCCATCTTGGTGTTCAGGCCCTGGCCCATTTCGGTGCCGCCATGGTTCACGCTGACCGAGCCGTCCATGAAGATGTTGAGCAGCGCGCCGCCCTGGTTCAGCATGGTGGCCGTGAAGCTGATGCCGAACTTGAGCGGCACCAGCGCCAGGCCGCGCTTGCGGTATTTGCTTTGCGCGTTGAACTGCGCCACGGCTTCGCGGCGCGCGCGATAGCCCGATTCGGCCTCCACCTGGTCGATGACCTTGTCGCCGACGAAGTCCTCGATCAGCTGGTTGTACTGGGTCGTCATCGTCGCCGGGTTGCCCGAGACCGCCGGGTCCTGGTACAGGTTGGCGCGGCGGACTTGCAGCGGGTCCAGGCCCAGCGTGCCGGCAATCTCCTCGATGACGGTCTCGATGCCGAACATGCCCTGCGGGCCGCCGAAGCCGCGGAACGCCGTGGCCGACTGCGTGTTCGTCTTGCAGCGGTGGCTGACGATCTTCAGGTTGGGCAGGTAGTAGCAGTTGTCGATGTGCAGCACGGCGCGGTCGTTCACCGGGCCGGAGTAGTCGGTGCTGTAGCCGCAGCGCGACATCAGCGCCACGTCCACCCCCAGGATGCGGCCCTGCTCGTCGAATCCGGCTTCGTAGTCGATGCGGAAGTTGTGCCGCTTGCCGGTGATCATCATGTCGTCGTCGCGGTTGGCGCGCAGCTTGACCGGCTTTTGCAGCTTGAACGCGGCGAGCGCGGCGCTCTGGCTGAAGATGCTGGAATTGCCCTCCTTGCCGCCGAAGCCACCGCCCATGCGGCGGCAGATCACCTCCACGTCGTTCGTCGTGAGGTTCAGCGCCGCGGCCGCTTCACGCTGGTTGCCGTCCGGGTGCTGGGTCGAGACGTACAGCGTCAGCTGGCCGTCTTCACGCGGAATGGCGTAGGTGATCTGGCCTTCGAGGTAGAACTGCTCCTGCTGGCCGCATTCGGTCGTGCCCTTGATGCGGTGCGGCGCGGCGGCAATGGCCTCGGCCGGCGTGCCGCGCGTGATGCCCTTGGCCGGCATGATGAAGCTCTGCTGCGCCATCGCCTCTTCGATGGTCAGGATGGCCGGCAACTCCTTGACGTTGACCTTGGCCTTGTGCGCCGCTTCGCGGGCGTACAGCATGTTGCGCGCCACCACCACGGCCACCGGCTGGCCCAGGAACTCGACCTTGCCCGCAGCGAGGAAGGGGTCGTCGTGGATGATGGGGCCGCAGTTGTTTTCGCCCGGAATGTCCCTGGCGGTGAACACGGCGACCACGCCGTGCTCAGCCAGCAGGGCCGCGCGGTCAATGCCTTCGCCAATCAGCTCGCCGTGCGCGACCGGGGACAGCACCAGCGCCGCGTAGAGCGTGCCGCGCAACTCGGGAATGTCGTCGGTGTAAGTGGCCTGGCCCGTGACGTGCAGCACCGCTGATTCGTGGACCAGATCGCGGCCCAGTTCGGAGGCGGGCAGCAGCTCTTTCAGTGAAGTGGGAGCATTCATTTACGCAGCCTCCTTGGCGGATTCGGTGGACTCTTCGACAAACTGCAGCACCAGGTTGCGGGCCACGAGCGAGCGGTAGGCCCAGGTGGCGCGCAGGCCGTCGCGGGCGGTGAAGCTGGCGGCGATCGCCGCGTCGAGTTCGGCGGTGGTCACGGCCTCGGGCGTGCGGCCGTTGATCACGGCTTCGAGCTTCGGCGTCCGGCACGGCGAAGGCGCCAGTCCGTTGTAGGCCAGTCGCACATTGGCGAACTTGCCGCCCGACAACTGGTAACTCATGGCGCAGCAGGTGGCGGAAATGTCCTGTTCGAAGCGCTTGCTGATCTTGTGCGCCCGGAACACCTCGCCCGTCCTGGGCTTGGGCAGGTCGATGGCTTCGATGAACTCGCCGGGTTGCAGCACGTTTTGCTTCTGCCCGGTGTAGAACTTGTCCAGCGCCACAGCGCGGGTCGCGTCGCCTCGTCGCAACTGCAGCGTGGCGCCCAGCGCCAGCAGGCAGGGCATGGTGTCGCCGATCGGCGAGCCGTTGGCGATGTTGCCCGCCAGCGTCGCGGTGGAACGGATCGGCGGCGAGCCGAAGCGGCGCAGCACTTCGGCGAAATCAGGGTAGGCCTCGGCCACCAGCGCCTCCACGGCGGTCAGCGACACCTGGGCGCCAATGCGCCAGAAAGCGCCCTGGTCATCGACCCGGCGCAGCTCGGCCACGTTGCCGAGGTAGACGATGTGCTCGGGCCGCGTGAACTGCTTGTTTACCTGCAGGCCGATCTCGGTGCTGCCGGCCAGCAGCGTCGCGTGGGGATGCCGGCTCAGGTAATCCGCGACCTCGGCGACCGTGGCCGGCGACACGAACTCGTTGCCCTTGCGCGTGCGCACCACGGGCTGGACCACGATGTCGCCATCCAGGCTGTAGGTGGGCACGGTCGGGCGGCGGATGGCCTTGAGCAGGGGCAGGTCGGCGCTGTCGTCGATCTTCAATTGCTCGGCTGGCACGGCGCAGGCCTTGAGCGTGGCATCGACGATCGGCTTGTAGCCCGTGCAGCGGCACAGGTTGCCACTCAGCGCGTCGTTGATCTCGCCGCGCGTGGGCGCGGCCACCGTCTGCACCAGGCCGGCCAGGCTCATCACGACGCCGGGTGTGCAGAAGCCGCACTGCGAGCCATGGCAGCTCACCATCGCCTCCTGCACCGGGTGCAGGCTGCCGTCCGCCCGCTTGAGGCTCTCCACCGTCTTGACCGATTTGCCGTCCAGCGTGGGCAGCAGCTGGATGCAGCTGTTGACAGGCACGTAGTCCACGGCCGTGCCGCCGGCATTGAGTTCACCCACGAGCACGACGCAGGCGCCGCAATCGCCTTCGGCGCAGCCCTCCTTGGTGCCGGTGCGGTGCAGTTGTTCGCGCAGGTAGTCGAGGACGGTGGTGGTGCGCCGTTCGCCTTCGGCTTCGACGATGGCGCCGTCGAGCACGAAACGCACGGAGTTGGTCGCTTGGGTCATGGAGGATGGGCTGCTGTGGGTAAACCTGGGATTTTATTTATTCAACCATATGGAGATCATATAAATATTCATATATATATCTCCACCCCATCTCAACCCACCCCGTCAGGAGCCCCGGTAGGTGGAGTAGCTCCAGGGGCTGACCAGCAAGGGCACGTGGTAATGCTCGTTCACATGCGCGACGCCAAAATCCAGGCTGACGCGGTTCAGGAAGTTCGGCTCGGGCAGCGCCACGCCGCGCGCCTTGAAATAGGCCGCCACGTCGAACACCAGGCGGTAGGTGCCCACTTTCAGGCTGGTGTTGTCATAAAGGGGTCCGTCGGGATTGCGGCCGTCGGCGTTGAGCGCAAACCGCTTGACCAGCGTGGCCTCTTCCCCGCGCGCGCCGTGCGTGACATAAAGCTCCACCGTCATGCCGGCGGCGGGCGTGCCGTGCATGGTGTCCAGAACGTGTGTACTCAATCCCATTGCAACCTCGCATCAATAAAAACCAAATTGGTCCACCAAAGTGTATACACTTTTTTGATTTCGCACTATGATGCCCCCATGGAAACATCGACCACCGGCTTCATCGTCGAAGCACTGACCAAGGCGATTGTCGAGCACCGCCTGCAGCCCGGCAGCAAGCTGGCCGAGCAGAAGCTCGCGGATCACTTCGGCGTGTCGCGCACGCTGGTGCGCCAGGCGCTGTTCCAGCTTTCGCAAAACCGGCTGATCCGGATGGAGCCCGCCCGCGGCGCTTTCGTCGCGGCGCCGTCGGTCAATGAAGCGCGCCAGGTCTTCGCGGTGCGCCGCATGCTGGAGGCCGAGATGACGCGCGCTTTTGTGCGCGAGGTCACGCCCGAAAAAATCCGGGCTCTGAAAGAGCACATCACGCAGGAAAAATCGGCCGTGGCGCGCGAGGACGTGCCGGGCCGCACCGAACTGCTCGGCGACTTCCACGTGCGCATGGCCGAACTCATGGGCAACGACGTGCTGGCGCAGATGCTGGGCGAGCTGATTTCGCGCTGCGCCCTGATCACGCTGATGTACCAGACCCACAGTGCCGCAGAGCATTCCAGCGACGAACACACGGCCATCGTCAATGCGATGGCCGCCGGCGACGAAGCGCTGGCGGTGCAACTCATGAACGAGCACCTGGCCCACGTCGAGGCCAGCCTGACCTTCGACCGCAAGGTTCCCACCCACGACATCACCCTGGCCCTGTCATGACCCAAGCCCTCTACGACACCACCCGCCCCTACCCGCGCGACCTGGTCGGCTACGGCCGCAACCCGCCGCATGCGCAATGGCCCGGCGGCGCGCGCATCGCGCTGCAGTTCGTACTGAACTACGAGGAAGGCGGCGAAAACGCGACGCTGCACGGCGACGCGGGCTCGGAGCAGTTCCTCTCCGAAATGGCCAACCCGCCGAGCTTCCCGGAGCGGCACCTGAGCATGGAGAGCATCTACGAATACGGCTCGCGCGCCGGCGTCTGGCGCCTGCTGCGCGAGTTCGAAAAGCGCGGCCTGCCACTCACGGTGTTCGGCGTGGGCATGGCGCTGCAGCGGCACCCGGAACTCACGGCCGCATTCCAGGCGCTGGGCCATGAAATCGCCTGCCACGGCTGGCGCTGGATTCATTACCAGGGCATGGACGAAGCCATGGAGCGCGAGCACATGCGGCTGGGCATGCAGGCCATCGAGGCCCTCACGGGCCAGCGCTCCCTGGGGTGGTACACCGGCCGCGACAGCCCCAACACGCGCCGCCTGGTGGCCGACTTCGGCGGCTTCGAATACGACAGCGACTACTACGGCGACGACCTGCCCTTCTGGATGAAGGTGCAAAAGACCGACGGCGCCGTGGTGCCGCACCTGGTCGTGCCCTACACACTCGACACCAACGACATGCGCTTCGCGCTGCCGCAGGGCTTCTCGCAAGGGGACGATTTCTTCACCTACCTGCGCGACAGCTTCGACGCGCTCTACGCCGAGGGCGATCCGGCCGGCCTGGACCGGCCGAAGATGCTGAGCATCGGCATGCACTGCCGCCTGCTCGGCCGGCCCGGCCGCATCGTCGCGCTGCAACGCTTCCTGGACCATGTCCAACAGCATGACCACGTCTGGATCTGCCGGCGCATCGACATCGCCCGGCACTGGAAACAGGTCCATCCCTTTGTCGATCCCGTTTGAGGCCGGCCCCATGCCCCTGACCCTAGACCAACTCAACACCGTGCCGCTGGCCGAGGCCGCGCAGCAACTCGACGGCCTGTACGAGCACTCCCCCTGGATTGCCGAAGCGGCGCTGGCGCAGCGCCCCTTCACTTCTCTGGCGCATCTGAAACACGCCATGACGCGCGTGCTGGCCGAGGGCGGGCGCGACGCGCAGGTGGCACTGATCCGCGCCCACCCCGAACTCGCGGGCAAGGCCATGGTCAGCAACACGCTGACCGCCGAATCGACCCACGAGCAGAGCAAGGCGGGCCTGACGAACTGCACACCCGAAGAGTTCGCGAAGATCCAGCAGCTCAACGCCGCCTACAACGCCAAGTTCGGATTCCCCTTCATCCTGGCCGTGCGCGGCCCGCGCGGCCTGGGCCTGGCCAAGGCCGAGATCATCGCGACCTTCGAGCGCCGGCTGGACAACCACCCCGACTTCGAACTGGCCGAGTGCCTGCGCAACATCCACCGCATCGCCGAGATCCGGCTCAATGACAAGTTCGGCATCGAACCCGTGCTGGGCAACGACGTCTGGGACTGGCAGGAGAAGCTCAGCGCCCACAGCGACCCCGGCTACGCCGAGCGCGGCGAGCTGACCGTGACCTACCTGACCGAAGCGCACCGGGCCTGCGCGCTGCGCATCAGCCACTGGATGCGGGATTGCGGTTTTGACGAGGTGGAGATCGACGCGGTGGGCAACGTGGTCGGGCGTTACCACGCAGCCAGCCCTGAAGCAAAAACCTTGCTCACCGGCAGCCACTACGACACGGTGCGCAACGGCGGCAAGTACGACGGACGCCTGGGCATCTTCGTGCCCATGGCCTGCGTGCGTGAACTCAGCCGCCAGGGGCGGCGCCTGCCTTACGGCTTCGAGGTCGTCGGCTTTGCCGAGGAAGAGGGCCAGCGCTACAAGGCCACTTTCCTCGGCTCGGGGGCGCTGACCGGCCACTTCGACACAGCCTGGCTGGACCAGCAGGATGCCGACGGCATCACGATGCGCGAAGCCATGGTCCATGCCGGCCTGTGCATTGACGACATCCCCAAGCTGCAGCGCGACGCGGCCCGCTACCTCGGCTTTGTCGAGGTGCACATCGAGCAGGGCCCCGTGCTCAACGAACTGAACCTGCCGCTGGGCATCGTGACGTCGATCAACGGCAGCGTGCGCTACGTTGGCGAGATCATCGGCATGGCCAGCCACGCCGGCACCACGCCCATGGACCGGCGCCGCGACGCCGCCACGGCGGCCGCTGAACTCGCGCTGTTTGTCGAGCAACGCGGGGGCGCCGTGCCCCACCTGGTCGCCACCGTCGGCATGCTCGAAGTGCCCAATGGTTCGATCAACGTGGTGCCCGGCCGCTGCAAATTCAGCCTCGACATCCGCGCCACCACCAACGAGGTGCGCGATGCCTGCGCGGACGACGTGCGCGCCGAGCTGGCGCGCATCTGCGAGAAACGCGGCCTGCACTTCAAGCTGGAGGAAACCCTGCGCGCCGCCGCCGCGCCGAGCGCCCCCGCCTGGCAGGCCCGCTGGGAGCGCGCCGTGGCATCGCTGGGTGTGCCCTTGTTTCGCATGCCCAGCGGCGCCGGCCACGACGCCATGAAGCTGCACGAAATCATGCCCCAGGCCATGCTGTTCGTGCGCGGCCAGAACGCCGGCATCAGCCACAACCCGCTGGAGAGCACCACCAGCGACGACATGCAGCTGGCGGTGGACGCGTTCTCCCGCCTGCTGGACCAGCTTGCCGCCGAATCCTGATTCCTCTTACCGATTGACGCCCCATGAACACCTACGAACAACTCGACGCCTGGATCGACGCGCACTTTGACGAGCAGGTCCGCTTTCTGCAAGAGCTGATCCGCGTGCCCACCGACACGCCCCCCGGCAACAACGCGCCCCACGCCGAGCGTGCGGCCGAACTGCTGCACGGCTTTGGCCTGGAGGCCGAGAAACACCGCGTGCCTGAAGCCGAGGTGCGCGCGGCCGGCCTGGAGAGCATCACCAACCTTGTGGTGCGCCGCCAATACGGCCCCGGCAGGACGGTGCTGCTCAACGCCCACGGCGACGTGGTGCCGCCCGGCGAGGGCTGGACTCACGACCCCTACGGTGGCGAGATCGAGGACGGCAAGATCTATGGCCGCGCGGCGGCCGTGAGCAAGTGCGATTTCTCGACCTTTGCGTTCGCGGTCCGGGCGCTTGAGGCCGTGGCCCGGCCCTCGGCCGGCAGCGTGGAGCTGCTGTTCACCTACGACGAGGAGTTTGGCGGCGAAGTCGGCCCCGGCTGGCTGCTTCAGCACAAGGTCATCAAGCCGGATCTGATGATTGCCGCGGGTTTCAGCTACCAGGTCGTCACCGCGCACAACGGCTGCCTGCAGATGGAGGTGACGGTGCACGGCAAGATGGCGCACGCGGCCATCCCCGATTCGGGCGTGGACGCCTTGCAGGCCGCGGTGCGCATCCTGAACGCGCTGTATGCGCAGAACACGCTGTACAAGCAGGTGCGTTCCACGGTCGAGGGCATCACGCACCCTTACCTGAACGTCGGCCTGATCGAGGGCGGTACCAACACCAATGTGATTCCGGGCCGCGTGAGCTTCAAGCTCGACCGGCGCATGATTCCCGAGGAGAACCCGGCCGAGGTGGAGGCCACGTTGCGCCGCGTGATTCAGGAGGCGGCGGCAGGGCAGCCCGGTATCACGGTGGAGGTCAAGCGCATGTTGTTGGCCAACGCCATGAAGCCCCTGCCCGGCAACAAGCCGCTGGTGGAGGCCATCCAGAAGCACGGTCAGCAGGTCTTTGGCGAGGTCATTCCGGCCATGGGCACGCCGCTGTACACCGATGTGCGCCTGTTCTGCGAGGCCGGCATTCCCGGTGTCATCTATGGCGCGGGGCCCCGCACGGTGCTGGAGTCCCACGCCAAGCGCGCCGATGAGCGCCTCGAACTGGAAGACCTGCGCCGCGCCACCAAGGTCATTGCGCGCACCTTGCACGACCTGCTGGGCTGACCGTCGCCATCCCAAAGGACGGGGTTAACCCTGAAGTTGTGCCGCACCAAAGTGTATACACTTTGGAATTCAATATGGTGTTCATGCCAGTCCACATACAGGCATCCGAATAAGCCGGACGCCCACAACCAGGAGACCTCGATGAATTCAACCGTCCATCCCGTCGATGAACGACTTCCCGCCGGCAAGCTGGCGGCGCTCGGCCTGCAGCACGTGCTGGTCATGTACGCCGGCGCGGTCGCCGTGCCCCTGATCGTCGGCCGCGCGCTCAAGCTCAGCCCCGAGCAGGTCGCCATGCTGATTTCGGCCGACCTGTTCTGCTGCGGCCTGGTGACGCTGATCCAGTCGCTGGGCACCACGCAATGGTTCGGCATCAAGCTGCCGGTGATGATGGGCGTGACCTTTGCCTCCGTGGCCCCCATGCTGGCAATGGCGAACAGCAACCCGGGCATCGCCGGGGCGGGCCTGATCTTCGGCTCCATCATCGGCGCGGGTGTCATTTCCATCCTGATCGCGCCCGTGGTCAGCCGCATGCTGCGCTTCTTCCCGCCCGTCGTGACGGGCACGATCATCGCGGTGATCGGCATCAGCCTGATGCGCATCGGCATCAACTGGATTTTCGGCAACCCCTTCGGCCCCACGGCCCCCAATATCGTCAACCCCGAACACGCCAAATGGCTGGCCGACGTGGGCAGCATGGCCAATGCGGCCGTCACCCCCGCAGCCGGGGCCAGCGCGCCCGCGGCAGCCGTCGTCCCCGCCATCCCCAAGGGCCTGGCCCTGGTGGGCACGGTGCCCAACCCCAACTACGCGCAGCTGCCGCACATCGGCATTGCCGCGCTGGTGCTCGCGTCCATCCTGCTGATCGCCAAGTACGCCAAGGGTTTCGTGGCCAACATCTCGGTGTTGCTGGGCATCATCCTGGGCGGCATCGTCGCCACGGCGGCCGGCCTCATGAGCTTCGAGAAAGTGGCCAGGGCCGGCTGGTTCGACCTGGTGCTGCCATTCGAGATCGCCGCGCCGGTGTTCGACCCCATCCTGATCCTGACCATGACGCTGGTGATGATCGTGGTGATGATCGAATCGACCGGCATGTTCCTCGCGCTGGGCGACATGACGGGCAAGAAGGTGGACCAGAAAATGCTGACCGCCGGCCTGCGCACCGACGGCGTGGGCACGCTGATCGGCGGCATCTTCAACACCTTCCCCTACACCAGCTTCTCGCAGAACGTGGGCCTGGTCGGCGTGACCGGCGTCAAGAGCCGCTTCGTCTGCGTGGCCGGCGGCGTCATCCTCATCGTGCTGGGCCTGCTGCCCAAGATGGCGGCGCTGGTGGAGTCGCTGCCCACCTTCGTGCTCGGCGGCGCGGGCCTGGTGATGTTCGGGATGGTGGCCGCCACCGGCATCCGCATCCTGTCGAACGTGGACTACAAGACCAACCGCAACAACCTGTTCATCGTGGCGCTCTCGATCGGCTTCGGCATGATTCCGCTGATCGCGCCGAACTTCAAGCAGTGGCTGCCGCACGGCATCCACCCGCTGATCGAATCGGGCATCCTGCTGGCCTCGATCAGCGCCGTGGCCTTGAACCTGTACTTCAACGGCGCGGCGGCCGACGAATCCGCCACCGTTGAGGCCGCCAAACTGGCCGATGCGCATTGACCCGGCACTGACAGCCCACCGGCCCGCCAGCCCCCCCTGGCGCGGTCCCATCCATCCATTCGAGGGAGTTCAGGCATGAAATTTCCGGCCTTGCTGATTGCCGCGCAGCTCTTTGCATTCGGCGTGGCCCGCGCCCAGGACGCGGGTGAGATCGTCATCGGCGCCAGCCTGCCGCTTTCAGGCTTCAACGCGGGCGCCGGGCAGGAAGGCCTGGCCGTGGCCAGGGCCTACTTCGACAGCGTCAACAAGGCAGGCGGCATCGGCGGGCGCAAGATCGTGCTCAATGCGCTGGACGACGAGTTCAACGCCCAGAAAGCCGCGGAGAACGCGCGCAAGCTGATCGACAGCAAAGCCGTCGCCATCTTCAACTG
>JAHFQI010000001.1:26332-70747 GCA_023259355.1 Comamonadaceae bacterium | reverse complement strand
GCGCCTGGGCCCCGGCCGCGTGCACCACTGCATGCGCACCATCGGCCAGTGCGAGCTGGCGATGGAGCTGATGTGCGACCGGGCCCTGACCCGGCGCGCTTTCGGCAAACATCTGAGCGACTACGCCAACGTGCAGGACTGGATTGCGCACTCGCGGGTGGAGATCGACCAGGCCCGCCTGTTCGTGCTGCAGGCCGCGTGGAAGATGGACACCCATGGCAACAAGTCGGCGCACCTGGACGTTTCCGCCATCAAGCTGGTGGCCGCCCAGTTGCAGACGCGCGTGGTGGACCGCGCCATGCAGGTGTTCGGCGCCATGGGCGTGACGCCGGACACCCCTTTGTCCTACCTTTGGTCCTGGGGGCGCGCCATGCGCTTCTTTGACGGCCCGGACGAGGTGCACCTGCGCACCATTGCGCGCGCCGAGCTGGCCCGTGCTAAAGCCAACCTGGGGGCCACCGCCCCCTACTACAACGTTTCCTGAGGAGTGCGCCGTGACCTACCCGCAAAAGCCCGCTGAAGGCACTGTGCTGCACTGGCGCGAGGGCGCCATCGCCCACATCCGCTTCAACCGGCCGAAGGCGCTCAACGCCATCGACACGGTCATGGCCGCAGGCTTTCTGCAGGCCTGCCAGGACATTGCGGCCGACCGCGCGGTGCGCGTGGTCTGGCTCTCCGCTGAAGGGCGCGCCTTCATGGCGGGCGGCGATCTGGCCGCCATGCAGGCGGACCCGGTGCCGGTGGCGCAGGCGTTGATCGCCGGCATGCACGGCGGCCTGCGCATGCTGGCGGCGCTGGATGCGCCGGTGATTGCCAGCGTACAGGGCGCAGTGGCCGGGGGCGGCCTGGGCCTGGTGATGAATTGCGACATGGTGCTGGCGGCCGAAGGCACGCGTTTTGGCGTGGCCTATCCGCTCATCGGGGCGAGTTGCGACTGTTCCACCTCGTGGGCCTTGCCGCGTCTGGTGGGCATGCACAAGGCCATGGAGCTGGCCCTTCTGGGCGACACGGTGGAGGCCCGGGAGGCCCTGTCGCTGGGGTTGTGCAACCGGGTCTGCGCGCCCGACGCGCTGGAGGCGCAGACGCGCCAGCTCGTGGAGCGGATCGCCGCCGGGCCGACCGTGGCGTTCGGCCATTTGCGCAGGCTGATCAGGGCGTCCCTGCACAACACGCTCGATACCCACCTCGATGCCGAGGCCGACGGTTTCAGGGCCTGCGCCGGCACTGCTGATTTCAGGGAAGGCGTTGCGGCATTCCTCGCCAAGCGTCCCGCCCGGTTTCAAGGGAATTGACCGTGAAGACCCGACTCACCCGGATGCTCGGCATCCAGTACCCCATCGTGCAGGGCGGCATGCAATGGGTGGGCACGGCCGAAATGGCCTCTGCCGTCTCCAACGCCGGCGGGCTGGGCCTGTTGACCGCGCTCACACAGCCCACGCCCGAGGCCCTGGCCGCAGAAATAGACCGCTGCCGCACCATGACCAGCCGCCCCTTCGGCGTGAATATCACGATTCTTCCCTCGGTCAATCCGCCGCCTTATGCGCAGTACGTCGACGTGGTGATCGCCAAGGGCATCCGCGTGGTCGAAACCGCCGGCAACAGCCCCAGGGAATTCACCGACCGGCTCAAGGCGGCCGGCGTGCGCATCCTGCACAAATGCACCAGCATCCGCCATGCCCTGTCGGCCGAGCGCAATGGCGTGGACGTGGTCAGCATCGACGGCTTTGAATGCGCGGGCCATCCGGGCGAAGACGATGTGGGCGGGCTGGTGCTGATTCCGCTGGCGGCGAAGGCGCTTCAGATTCCCGTCATTGCGTCCGGCGGCATTGCCGATGGCCGGGGCTTGGCCGCGGCGCTGGCGCTGGGGGCCGAGGGCGTGAACATGGGCACGCGCTTTTGCGCCACGGTGGAGGCGCCCATTCACCCGCACATCAAGCAGGCACTGGTGCGTGCCAGCGAACGCGAGACCAACCTCATCTTCCGCACCCTGCACAACACCGGCCGGGTGCTGAAGAACGCGGTGTCCGACGAAGTGGTGCGGACCGAGCGGCGACCCGGCGGCTGCGAGTTCAAGGACGTGCAGCCCCTGGTGTCCGGGCAGCGCGGCCGCGCCACCCTGCAATCGGGCGAGGTCGATGCCGGGCTGGTCTGGGCGGGGCAGGTGGTTGGCCTGATCGACGACATTCCCACCTGCGCCGAACTGATGCAGCGCATGGTGCGCGACTGCCGGTCTGCGCTCTCCCGGGCCAGCGCGCTTGCCGACTGAAGCAGGCCATGCAAGCCCTGTGCGCCCACGGATTTGACGGCCTCCACCAGTGGTGTCTGGAGGCCATGCCGGACCCGCGGCCCGGCGAAGAAGACGTTGTGGTGCAGGTGGAGGCCACCGCCATCTCGTACGTCGACCTGCTGTTTGCCAGGGGGCGCTACCAGTTGCAGCCTGCCTTGCCCTTTGTACCGGGCACCGAGTTTGCGGGTACGGTCATTGCCTGCGGCGCGCGCGCGGCGCAGCGGCTGCAAACGGGCCAGCGTGTCACCGGCACCGTGTTCGGGGGCGCTTGGGCCACTCAGGTTCGCGCACCCTGGATGGCCGTGGCGCCGCTGGCCGCAACAGACGATGCCCGCACCGCGTGCACCTTGCCTGTCACTTACGCCACGGCACTTTATGCGCTCCGGCGGCGCGGCCTGCTGCAGCCCGGTGAGACGGTGCTGGTGCTGGGGGCCGCGGGGGGCGTGGGCATGGCGGCGGTACAGGTCGCCAGGGCGCTGGGCGCGCGTGTGGTTGCCGCGGCCTCGGGCGCGGCCAAATGCAGCGCCGCCCTGGCCATGGGCGCCGAGGCGGCGGTGGACAGCACCCGTGCCGATTGGCGCTCCGAAGTCCAGGCGGCCGCGCCGCAGGGCATCGACGTGGTGGTGGACCCCGTTGGCGGCGCCCTGACCGACACCGCGTTTCGCACCCTGCGCTGGGGCGGGCGTCATCTGGTGGTGGGCTTTGCGCACGGGGAAATCCCCGCACTGCGCGCGAATCTGCCGCTGCTCAAGGGCGCCGCGATGGTCGGTGTGGACGTGCGCCAGTTCCGTGAGCGAGAACCCGATGCCGCCCGTGACAACCTGGCCGAAGTGGCGGACCTGTTTTCCCGCGGACTGTTGAAGCCCGTGCTGGCCGGGGTGTATTCCGCTAGCGCATGGGCCAGCGCCATGGAAGCGGCCGCCCGACGGGAAACCGTGGGCCGGGTGGTCATCGACTGGTCGTCAACCGCGTGAAGGCGCAGGAGTACACATGACAGTGATCACTTCCACCTGGGAGGGGCCAACGGCCTCATCGCTGGTTTTTCGGGCGCTTCGCAGGTATCCGCAGCGCACGGCCTTTGTCTGGGAGGGCGGCAGTCTGCTTTATGCGGAGGTGCTGGACTGGATGGGCCGTTTTCAGACGGTGCTGGCCGGCCTTGCGGGGGGCAAGCCACGGGTGGCGCTGCTGAGTGGCAACCGCGCCGAGGCGTGGTGCGTGGAGGCTGCCGTGCAAGCCCTGGGCGGCTCGGTCACCTGGCTGCATCCCATGGGTGCGTTGCAGGAGCAGGTGGCGCAACTGCGCGACGCCGGTGCCGACGCGCTGGTGGTGGATGCCGCGATGTTCACGGCACGTGGGGCCGAACTGGCAGCACAGGCTGCGGGTTCGCTGGCCTTCTGGACGCTGGGTCCGGCGGACTTTGGCCGCGACCTGCTGGCTGCGGCGCAGGCCTGCGGACCCACGCCTGCCCGCGACCTGGCACACCCTGATGATGTAATCACCCTCAACTACACCGGCGGCACCACGGGAAAATCCAAGGCCGCCGTGCGCCGCCAGCGCGCCCACGCCGCCATGTGGCGGGCCATCCTCGCTGATTTTGAATTGCCTGCCACGCCGCGTTATCTGGCAGCCGCACCCATCAGCCACGTGGCTGGAACCAAGATTGTGCCGGTGCTGTTGCGCGGCGGTACCGTACACCTGATGCAGCGCTTTGAGCCGGCCCGCTTTCTTGCCACCGTGGAGCGTGAGCGCATCAACATGAGTTTGCTGGTGCCCACCATGATTTACGCGCTGCTCGACGATCCGGACATGGGTCGCAGAGACCTGTCCAGTCTCGAATTGCTGCTCTACGGCGCCTCACCCATGTCGCCCACGCGGCTGCGCGAGGGGATCGAGCGTATCGGCCCGGTGTTTTCGCAGCTCTACGGGCAGACCGAGTGCTATCCCATCAGCCTGCTGGGAAAGTCTGACCACGATCTGGCGCGGCACGGGTTGTTTGCGTCCTGCGGCGCCCCGGTGTCTGCCACCGAGGTCTGCCTGCTCGATGACGAAGGCCGGCCGGTGCCTGCGGGCGAGCCCGGTGAAATCTGTGTCAGGGCGCCGCATGCGATGGAGGCCTATTGGCAGCAGGACTCCCTGACCCAGGTCACCCTGGTGAACGGCTGGCTGCACACCGGTGACGTCGCGCGGGCAGACCCCAACGGGCATCTTTTCATCGTGGACCGCAAGAAGGACATGATCGTCAGCGGCGGCTTCAACGTCTATCCGCGTGAGGTGGAAGATGTGCTCACGGCCGATGCCTCGGTGGCCATGGCGGCCGTCATCGGCGTTCCTGATGCGCGCTGGGGTGAAGCCGTCATCGCAGTGGTGGTGGCGAGACCGGGCGCCACGGTGGATTGCGAACGTCTGACCCAGCAGGTCCAGCAGGCCAAAGGCGCGCAGCATGCACCCAAGCGCGTGGAGGTGGTGGACGCCCTGCCACTGACGGCGCTGGGCAAGGTGGACAAGAAAGCGTTGCGTGCACCTTATTGGGCCGGTGCGGAGCGGGGCGTGGCCTGACATGGCTCACTCCCTGTTCCCCGGGCGCCTGCGCCTGCCGGTCATCAGCGCGCCGATGTTCCGGGTGTCCGGCCCGGACCTGGTAATTGCCGCTTGCCGCGCCGGGGTGATCGGTGCCTTTCCCGCCGCCAACTGCCGCAGCGTGAAGGAACTCGATGCGTGGCTGAGCCGCATCACCTCGGCGCTGACACCGCAGGACGCGCCGTTTTGTCCCAACCTGATCATCCGGCACGAGGCCCTGGCCGAGCAACTGGCCGTGTTGTTGCGCCACCGCGTGGAAATGGTGATCACCAGCGTTGGCTCGCCAGCTGAGGTGGTCGCGCCGCTGCACCGGGCAGGCTGCCAGGTGTTTGCCGATGTGGCGTCGCTGCGCCATGCGCACAAGGCGCTGGAGGCCGGTGCCGACGGGCTGGTGTTGCTGAGCGCCGGGGCCGGGGGGCAGACCGGCTGGGTCAACGGCTTTGCCTTTGTGCGCGCCGTGCGGACCTTTTTCGACGGGCCCCTGGTGCTGGCTGGCGGCATGTCCGACGGGCACGCGGTCTGGGCGGCGCAGGCCCTGGGCTGTGATCTGGCCTACATGGGCACCCGCTTCATTGCCACGCAGGAGAGCCTGGCCGAGCCGGATTACAAGCAGATGCTGGTGGCGTCCGAACTGGACGATGTGCTGCTCAGTGATGCCTTCACCGGCTTGCCCGCCAACATGCTCAAGCCATCGGTGCTGGCGGCCGGTCTGGATCCCGAGGCCTTGCCACAGGGGCTGCGCCAGGAGGGAGCTGCACGGCTGCTGGGCGCCTCGGGCCAGGCATTGCGCGGCTGGAGGGACGTCTGGAGCGCAGGGCACTCGGTGTCCGGGGTGCGGTCGGTCATTGCCGTGGCTGAGCTGGTGACTACGCTGCGCAGCGAATACGCAGCAGCCCGCGCGGCGTCTTCAGCCTTCGCGCCAACCCTGTAAGGCTTGTGCCAGCGAGGCCGCCTCGGCGGGCACGGGATCCGCATTCGGCGTGCGTGAAAAACGCGGTGCCGGTGCCGGTTGCACCACGCCGTTGACGGTGAGGTACGATCCGCGCGCCTGGTTGTGGGCATGCTGCGGTGCTTCGTCCCAGTCCAGGACGGGGGCAAAGCAGGCCTCTGTGCCTTCAAGCAGTTCACACCACTGGTCCCGCGTGCGGGTGCGGAAAATGTCGGCCAGGCGCAACTTCAGAAGAGGCCAGCGGGCGCGGTCCATCTGCGCATCGAAGAGGGGGTCGTCAATGCCGCAGCGCTGGCGCAACTCGGCGTAAAACTGGGGCTCAATGGCGCCCAGGGCGATGAATTTGCCATCTGCGCAGGCGTAGGTGTCGTAGAAGTGGGCCCCGCCGTCCAGCAGGTTTTCACCGCGCTGGTTGGACCACTGCCCCGTGGCCTTCATCCCGTACATGAAGGCCGAGAGCAGGGCCGTGCCGTCAGTCATGGCCGCATCGACCACCTGGCCGCGCCCGCAGGCTCTGGCTTCGTGCAGTGCCGCCAGCAGGCCGACCGCCAGCAGCATGCCGCCGCCACCAAAGTCACCGATGTAGTTCAGCGGCGGGGGCGGCGCATCGTCGGTCCGCCCAATCGCGTGCAGCGCGCCGGTGATGGCGATGTAGTTGATGTCGTGCCCCGCCGCATGGGCCAGCGGCCCACTCTGGCCCCATCCCGTCATGCGCCCATAGACCAGGCGGGGGTTGGCCGCCTGGCAAGGCTCCGGCCCCAGCCCGAGCTTTTCCATTACGCCGGGACGAAAGCCCTCGATCAACAGGTCCGCCTGGGCCACGAGTTGCAGCACATCCGCCGCTGCGCCCTCGGCGCGCAGGTCAATCGCCACGGTGCGGCGGTTGCGTGTGGTGATGTCGCGCGCATCCGGCTGTGCACCGGGGCGCGCAATGCGGACCACATCGGCACCCAGATCGCCCAGCACCATGGCGCAGAAAGGTCCGGGGCCGATGCCGGCGAATTCCAGGACCTTGAGTTTTGATAAAGGGCCGCTCATGTCCGCTCCGTGTTATCCGTGGGTGGCGATGATTTCAGCGGCGTAACGCGCAAACCGCACGCTGAGCTGTCCCACGGCCTGCGCGTTTTCCGCGGCGGCGTTGCCGGCCCGTACCCGTGCCGAGATGCCTTCCAGAATGACGGCAAAACGAAACAGCGAGAACGCGTGGTGGAAGGGCTCCACATGGGTCGTGCGCCCACTGCAGGCGTGGTAGGCGGCCAGGTATTCGTGTTGCGAAGGAAGGCACAGCTCGGCCAGGTCCAGGCCGCGCAGGCCTTCAAACACATCCGGCTCGGTCAGCCAGGGCAGGCTGCTGTAGGCTGCATCGGCCAGAGGGTGGCCGAGTGTGGACAGTTCCCAGTCCAGCACCGCGATGATGCGCGGCTCGGTGGGGTGGAACATGACGTTGCCCAGGCGGTAGTCGCCGTGCGCGATCGTGGTTTCGTCTCCCTGGGGAATGTGCGCAGGAAGCCATTCGATCAGTCGATTGATGTCGTCGTTTTCCGCGGTCTTGCTGGCTTGCCACTGGCCGGTCCAGCGGTTGATCTGGCGGGCGAAGAAGTTGCCCGGCTTGCCGTAGTCTGCGAGTCCGGCAGCGTTCCAGTCCACCGCGTGCAGACGGGCCAGTGTTTCGGCCAGCGCCACCAGATACCGGCGGCGCTCGGCCGGTGCAATTTCGGGCAGGGCGTAATTGCTCAGCACGCGCCCCTGCAGCCGCTCCATCACATAAAACGGGGTGCCAATCACCTCGCGGTCGTCACAGAAGAAGAGGGCGTTGGGCACGGGCACCTCGGTGGGCTGCAAGGCCCGCAGAATCCGGTACTCGCGGTCAACGGCATGCGCGGACTTGAGCAACGTCCCCGGGGGCTGCTTGCGCAGCACCAGTTGCGGCCCGTGCGCAAAGGTCACAAAGAAAGTCGGGTTGGATTGCCCGCCGCCGATGCGCTGCAACTGCATGGTCCCTTTGAGCTCGGGCAGGGTCTCCCGAAGGTAGGTGGCCAGGCGCTCCGGGCTGAACTCCCGAGGCGAACTCACGCCTGCCCCTTCGGGCCGGACCGGCGTAGCAGGCCGCGCGCCCTTTCCATCAGGCCCATGACCCCGCCGGGCATCACGAACATGAACACGATAAGCACGATGCCGTAGACACCCCAGGCCGCGTCCTTGGAAACCTGCTCGGCCAGGTTGGGCACGAACATGATGAAGGCCGCACCGAACAGGCTGCCCCACAAGGTGCCCACGCCGCCCACCACCATGCCGACCAGCAGCGAAATGGAGAGGAACATGGTGAACGAGTCGGGCGACACAAACTGTACCGACAGCGCCGACAGTGCGCCGCCCACCCCGGTGTAGGCGGCCGAGACGCCGAAGGTCATGGATTTGTAGTGGCTGTTGTCGATGCCCATGGACTCGGCAGCGATCTCATGGTCGCGGATGGCGCGCATGGCCCGGCCCGTGCCGCTGGCGATCAGGTTTCGTGCGACCACGAACATGACCACCGCCACTGCCACCGAGTACAGGTAAAACCACTGGTCATCGGAGAGCGGCAGGCCGAAAGGCGCGCTGGGCTTGGTGAGCACGATGCCGCCCACGCCGCCGGTCCAGGTCTCCAGGTGCTTGTATTTGAGCAGTTGTGGGGTGACCACGCCCAGCGCGAACGTCGCCAGCGCCAGGTACAGGCCCTGCAACTTGAGCGCGGGCCTGCCAAAGGCGTAGCCCACACCCAGGCAGACCAGACCGGCCGCGGGCACGCAGAGCCAGTACGGCACGCTGGCCTGGTTGATGAGAATGCCAACGGTGTAGGCGCCGATGGCGTAGAACGCGCCGTGGCCCAGCGAAATCTGGCCGTTGTAGCCGGTCAGCAGGTTCAGGCCGACCAGTGCGATCGCATAAGACAACACCATGGAGGCCTGAAACAGCACATAGCCTTTGACCAGGAAGGTCAGCGCGGCGGCGGCCAGCAGCAGCGCAACGGTCCAGACGGCTTCCGTGCGCGCAGCCGGCGGCGTGGCTGGACCAGGGGACGGGTTCGAGGCTTGCATCAGGACTCCTTACACGCGCTGCACAATACGCCGCCCCAGCAAGCCTGCCGGACGCACGATGAGCACGACCACAATCAACACGAGGGCCACGGAGAGCTTCAGCTCGGTGCCCACGAGGTAGGTGCCGATCAGGTTCTCCAGAACGCCCACCAGAAAACCGCCCACGATCGCTCCGACCGGGTTGTCAATGCCGCCAATGAGCGCGCCGGCGAAGGCGTAGATCAACACCCCGGTCATCATTCCGGGGTCCAGAAACACCACTGGCGCCACCATCATTCCCGCTGCCGCGCCGATGGCGCCGGCCAGCCCCCAGCCCAGCATCAGCATGCGGCCCACGTTGATGCCCAGCAGGCGCGACGAACCGGGGTTCTGCGCTGCCGCGCGCATGGTGAGTCCCAGGGTGGTGAAACGAAAGAAGGTAAACAGCGCCGCCACAATGCACAGGGCCACGAAAATGGTGCCCACTTGGTGCGGCGACATGTACAAGCCGCCGTACCAGGCATCCTTGGCAAAGGGGCTGGGAAACTCCTTGATGGAGGTGCCGAAAAGCCAGCCGGCCGCGCTGTGGAAGATCATCAGGAGGCCAATGAAGACCACCACCACGCTCAGCTCCGGCGCCTTGTGCAGGGGGCGGATCACCGCAAATTCGATCACCCCGGCCATCACGAAAGAGACCGCCACGGTGGTGAAGAACGCAGCCCAATAGGGAAACCCGGCCTGAATCAGCGCCCACGCAATGAAGGTGGAGAACATGGCCATCTCGCCCTGGGCGAAATTCACATGGTGCGTGGCCTGGTAGATCATGACCAGGGCCAGCGCCAGACTGGCATAGATGCCGCCGGTCGACAGGCCCGCGACAAATTGCTGAATGAAGGTTTCCATGCTCACTCTCCGAGGTAGGCGCGGCGCACCGCGTCGTCGCTGCGCATGGCCTCGCTGCTGCCGTGTTTGACCACCCGGCCGGTCTCCAGCAGGTAGGCGCTGTCGGCCAGTTCGAGGGCGATCCGGGCGTTCTGCTCCACCAGCAGGATCGAGACGTTCTGCTCGTCGCGGATGCGGCGCATGATGGCGAAGATGTCTTTCACCACCAGCGGCGCGAGGCCAAACGAAGGCTCGTCCAGCAGCAGCAGCGTGGGGCGCGCCATCAGCGCCCGGGCGATGGCCAGCATCTGCTGTTCGCCGCCGGAGAGCGTGCCGGCCTGCTGGCCGCGGCGCTCCTTCAGGCGAGGGAAGTAGCCGTACATGCGTTCCAGGTCTTGCGCAACTTCCGGACTCCTGCCGCCGCGGCGGTGGCTGCCCAGGCGCAGGTTTTCCTCGGTGCTCAGGCCGAGGAAGGTGCCGCGGCCGTCGGGCACGTGGCCAACGCCCAGCATGGCAATCTGCTCGGTGGAACGTGCGTCGATGCGCTCGCCCCGGAAGCTGACGCTGCCGCTGGTCCTGACCTGAAAGTGGCAGATGGCGCGCAGCGTCGTGGTCTTGCCCGCGCCATTGGCGCCCAGCAGGGCGGTGACCTTGCCTTCTTCCACGTCGAGGTCGATGCCGTGCAGCACCTCGGTCGAACCATAGTGGGCCTTCAGGCCCCGGACTTCCAGCAGACGGTTCATGCCTTGGCTCCTTCGTCATCACCCAGGTAGGCGCGGATCACTTCCGGGTGGTTGCGCACTTCGGCCGGTGTTCCATCGGCGATCTTCTTGCCGAAATTCAGCGCAACGATGCGGTCGCAAACGCCCATGACCAGTCCCATGTGGTGCTCCACCAGCAGCACGGTGAGCTTGAGGCGGTCACGGATGTCGAGAATCAGTTCGCCCAGTCCGCTGAGCTCTTCGTGGTTGAGACCGCAGGCCGGCTCGTCCAGCAGCAGCAGCGAGGGGGCGGACGCCAGTGCGCGGGCGAGCTCCACGCGCTTTTGCGTGCCAAACGGCAGATCACCCACCACGCGGTCGGCCACGGATTGCAGGCCCAGCAGCTCGATCGACTCGTCGGCGCGGCGCCTTGCCGCCCGCTCGGTGCGCGCCGAGCCGCCCAGGCGAAAGGCGTCCTGAAAAAAGCCGCTGTGCTGGTGCGCATGCGTGCCCACCAGCACGTTGTCGCGCACCGTCATGGTCCGGAACAACGCCAGGTTCTGGAAGGTGCGGCCCACGCCGATGCCGGCAATGCGGTGGCGCGGCATGTCCGACAGCACATGGCCGTCGAAACGGATCGAGCCGCTGTCGCAACGGTACAGCCGAGACAGGCAGTTGAACAGCGTGCTCTTGCCCGCGCCGTTGGGACCGATGAGGCCGCGCACCTCGCCGCGGCGCACGTCAAAGCTCACGCCGTCGAGCGCCACGATGCCGCCAAAGCGCACCGAGACTCCATCGACCTTCAGCAAGGGACGGTCTGCCGTCTGTTGGTTCATGTGATCCCTCCAAGGGCCCTGTGGCGTGTCCGCACCTGCGGATCAGAGCCGTTCAATGATGGTGACGTTGGCCATGCCGCCGCCTTCACACATGGTCTGCAGGCCGTAGCGGCCGCCGCGCTGTTGCAACACGTGGATCAGTGTGGACATGAGCTTGGTGCCGGACGCGCCCAGCGGGTGGCCCAGGGCAATCGCGCCGCCGTTGACGTTGAGCCGTTCCGGGTCCGCGCCGGTGGCTTTCAGCCAGGCCAGCGGCACCGAAGCAAAGGCCTCGTTGACCTCGTAGGCGTCGATGTCGCTGATCTTCATGCCCGCTTTTCTCAGCGCGATTTCGGTGGCGGGAATGGGGGCTTCGAGCATGATGACCGGGTCGTGTCCCAGCACCGACATGTGGTGCACGCGGGCCAGCGGCTGCAGATTGAAGGCCTTGAGCGTTCGCTCGCTCACCACCATGACGGCGGTGGCACCATCACAGATCTGGCTGGCGTTGGCCGCGGTGATCACGCCGCCGTCCTGCAGCAGCTTGACGCCGGCGATGGATTCCAGCGTTGCCTCGAAACGGATGCCTTCGTCCACCGTGTGCATCTCGCCTTCGGTGCCGCCATCGGCCCGGCGGGCCTGCACGGGCAGGATTTCCTGGCTGAACCGGCCTTCGCGGGTGGCGGCCATGGCGCGCTGGTGGCTTTGCAGCGCGTAGAGATCGAGATCCCTTTTGGTGAGTCCGTATTTGCGGGCGATCATTTCCGCGCCGGTGAACTGGCTGAAGACCACGTCCGGGTAGCGCGCCTTGATGCCGGGGCTGGTGTATTCGCCCAGCCCTGCCTTGCGCGGCAATTCGCTGGGTGTGAACATCGGCACCCGGCTCATGCTTTCCACGCCCGAGGCGATCACGCAGTCCATGGTGCCGGACATCACGGCCTGGGCGGCAAAGTGCAGCGCCTGCTGGGAAGAGCCGCACTGACGGTCCAATGAAGTGGCCGGCACGGACTCCGGCAATCTGGACGCCAGCACCGCGTTGCGGGCCACGTTGGTGGACTGCTCGCCGGCCTGGCTGACGCAGCCCATGATCACGTCGTCAATGGCCTGGGGGTCGATACCGGTCTGGTCCACCACGGCGTCGAGCACACGTGCGGCCAGGTCCACCGGGTGCCAGCCCGAAAGACGTCCGTTTCTGCGGCCCCCGGCGGTGCGTTGGGCGGCGACGATGTAGGCTTCTGCCATGTTTTTTCTCCGTTTGGGGTGGATCAGCGGGGGGCCATGCGGATGGCGCCGTCCAGGCGCACGCATTCGCCATTCAGGTACCCGTTCAGCACCATGAATTCGACCAGTTGCCCGAACTCGTCGGGTTCGCCCAGGCGTTTGGGGAAGGGCACGGACGCGGCCAGCGCCGCCTTCACCTTGTCGGGTGCGGCGTTGAGCAAGGGCGTGTTGAAGATGCCGGGCAGGATGGTGTTGACGCGGATGCCCTCGTTCATCAGGTCACGCGCGATCGGCAGCGTCATGCCGACGATGCCGGCCTTGGACGCGGTGTAGGCGGATTGGCCCACCTGCCCATCCTGGGCGGCGACCGATGCGGTGTTGACGATCACGCCGCGCTCGCCGGTGTCGGTGGGCGGCAAGGTCAGCATGCCGGCTGCCGATTTGGCGATGCAGCGAAAGGTGCCAATCAGGTTGATCTGGATGATGCGCTCGAAATTAGGCAGCGGAAAGTGCCGGATCTCACCCGTGGTCTTGTCCCGACTGGCCGTCTTGACCGCATTGCCGGTGCCCGCGCAGCTGACCAGAATGCGCTCCTGACCCAATGCTGCGCGGGATCTGGCGAAGGCCTGGTCCACCTGCTCCTCCGAGGTGACGTCCACCTGGCAGAACACGCCGCCGAGTTCGCGGGCCAGTGCTTCACCGAGTTCGGCGTTGAGGTCGAATAGCGCCACCTTGACGCCGTAGGCCGCCAGCCGCCGGGCCGAAGCGGCACCGAGACCGGAGGCGCCGCCGGTGATGACGGCGGAGACTGTTGAATCGAGTTTCATGGTGACAGGTTCCCCAGGGAGATTGGTGCGAAATTGACTCAATGGGGCAAGCCTGCCCCGACCGAATCGAGTCTAGGGGAGCGCGCTGGGGCTCACTATCGTCGAAACAGACGAATTCGAATCCGCAGGGCCGTTGATAGAATCATCCGCAGGGCAAGAGAGCCGCTGCGCAGGCGAGTCAACCAACGAAATTCTTTGTTCGGACAGCCCCAACCATCCATGGCAGGTCACCACATTCCTCCACGCCCTGCGTCCCTCACACCGGGCATCTCTTCAGCCAAGCTGGCGCCGCTGGTGCAGCGCACAGCCGAGGTTCGGCGCTCGGGGGTGGCAGACCGTCTGGCACAGGCGGGCGCCGTCAAGCTGATCCTGGTCCGTGCGCCCGCGGGGTTTGGAAAAACCACTGCCATGGTGCAACTGCGCGAACTGATGGAGCAGCGCGGTGTGGCCACCGCCTGGTTGACGCTGGACCGTGCCGACAGTGACGTGCCGCGCTTTCTTGCCGGCCTGAATGCCGCCGTGGCGCAACTGGGCCTGGAGCGCCGGGGCGAAGGGGATCAGGGCGTGCTGGAGCAACTGGCATCGGAAGACACGCCGTATGCCCTTTTCCTGGACGATTTCGAGGTCATCCGGGAGGGCGGTGTGTTGGGGCTGGTGCGCGAGCTGATCGAGCACCTGCCCCGCAACGGTCAACTGATCGTCGGCTCGCGCAGCCTGCCCGACCTTGGACTGGGCCGCCTGCGTGCGCGCGGGCAGTTGCTGGAACTTGACGCCGGCGTGCTGCGCTTCAGTGCGGCCGAGGCTGCGGAGTTTTTCAAGCTGCGCGGCGCGGACATCTCGCTGGAACTGCTGGACCGGGCCCAAGGCAAGACCGAGGGCTGGGTGGCTGCGCTGTGGCTCCTGTCGCTGGCCCTGCAGCGCCATGGTTCGCGCAGCGACATCGTTTCGCGCATGTCGTTGTCCGACCGCGATGTGGCCGACTACCTGACCGAGGAAGTGCTGAGCCAGCAGGAGCCTGGCGTGCGCGACTTTCTGCTGCGCACCAGCGTATTGCGCCACCTCAGCGCACCGGCCTGCCGGGCCTTGTTGCCGCAGGTGGATTGCGTGGAAATGCTGCGCGCGCTGGAGCGGGACAATGTGTTCCTGATCCCGCTGGAAGACTCTGCCGATCTGTACCGCTACCACAGCCTGTTTGCCGACTTTCTGCGCAACCAGCTGGCCCGCGAGCGCCCGGACGAGCTGACCCGGCTGCATCTGGCGGCGTCAGGCTGGTACGAATCCCAGGGCCGGCCGGTGCCCGCGATCGACCATGCCATCGAGGGCGGCGACCACCCCTACGCGCTGCAGCTGTTGGAGCACAACGCCGGAGCCCTGCTGGAGCAGGGCCGCATGCGTTTGCTGGACCGGTGGTTTTCAGCCATACCACCCGATCTGCTGAGCAAACGGCCGCTGCTGCAGGTGATTGCGGTGTGGGCGCGGTGTTTCAGCCAGGGGCCGTGGACGGCCATGCAATGGCTGGAGCAGTCGGGTTGCATCACCAGCCCCGAGCCAGCGGTGCAGGCCCATGTCAGGGCGCTGCTGCCGGTGCTGCTGGCCATGATGGACCGCTACGACGAGGCGCATGAAGCCGGGCGCGAGGGCATACGCCACCTGCCTTCGGGCCATTCTTTTGTGGACAGCGTGCTGCTCAACGCCATGGCGCACATTGTGTCGGTGGCCGGAGAGCGCCAGGAGGCGCACCGCTTCCTGGAAGACGCCAGAAAGTCCCAGGGCGAAAGCGCGTTCAACCGCATGTACACCGAAACGGTGGGGGGCATGCTGGATTTGCGCGAAGGCCGCTTGCGCCAGGCGACCGCACGGTTTCGCATGGCCATTACCTCGTCGTCCGGTGCGGCCACCTACAACTATTCCCACGGCAATGCATGGGCCGGCGTGCCCTATGCCGGCGTGGTTTATGAGGCCAATGACCTGGCGGCGGCCGAGCGCCTGCTGAATGTGTATTTGCCGCTGGCCCGCGATGTGGGCTTGCCGGACCACATGATCTCCAGCCACCGCCTGCGTTCGCGCATCGCGTTTCAGCGCGGCGATGTCGATACCGCGCTGCAGACCCTGACCGAACTCGAATACCTCGGCCACCAGCGGCAGCTCCCGCGGGTGATCGCCAGCGCCAAGCTGGAGCGTTCGCGCCTGCTGGTGTTGCAGGGCCACGGGCCCGCGGCGAGGGAGGAACTGGCGCGCGCGTCGGACCGTTCGGTCTGGGACCCGTTGACACAGGAGCAGCGTCCCGCGCAGGAGGTGGATGACCTGTTTATCGCGCAGATCCGCGTGGACCTGAGCGCTGCCCAGCAGCCCGCCGGCACGGTCGCGCTGCTGGAGGAAGAGATTCGTCGCTCGCAGACGCGCGAGCGCTTGTACCGTGCGCTGAAGCTGCGCCTGTTTCTGGCCCTGGCCTGGCTGCAGGTCGGCGATGTGGGCCGTGCCGTGGATCTGGGAACGGCGGTGCTTCAGGATGGGTGCCGGGAAGGTTTCGTCCGCTTGTTCCTGGACGAAGGGCCGCTGGTGGGCCGTCTGGTGCGGCGGGTGCAGAGCGCCCCGGTGCCGGGCGTGCAGGACCCGATTTTTCATGACTATCTGCAGCGTCTGGCCAGTCTTCTGGGGGCCTCTGCCGAAGAAGAGGTGCCGGGCGGTGCTGGGGCAGACAGCCTGGCCGAGCCGCTGACCCGCAAGGAAATCCGGGTGCTTCAGTTGCTGGCCGAAGGTTATTCCAACACCGCCATGGCGGAGAAGCTGTTTGTATCGGACAGCACGGTCCGTACCCACCTGCGCAACATCAACACCAAGTTGAATAGCCGCAGCCGCACGCAGGCGGTGGCGGTGGCGCGCAAGCTCGGCGTGATCCGCTGAAGCCGTTGGGTGGCTGGGTCCGGAAATTCGTCGGTTCGGACGATGGCCCGGATTTTCCGGTCCTCTTAGGATGCCAGTGAGCATCCACCAACCACGGGCGCCGCTGTGCGGCCCGATTCCAACCAGGGTACTTTATGACCGCCAGGCTCACCCGCAGAACCCTTGTCGTCGGCATGGCCGCAGCCTTCACCCTTGCCGGCACCGTCGCGCATGCGCAAAAGCGCTATGACACTGGCGCGTCCGACACCGAAATCAAGATCGGGAACATCGTTCCTTATTCCGGCCCGGTATCGGCCTACGGAACCATCGGCAAGGCGGCGGCGGCCTATCTGGCCAAGGTGAATGCTGACGGAGGCGTCAACGGCCGCAAGATCAACTTCATCTCCGTGGATGATGCCTATACCCCCTCCAAGACGGTGGAGCAGGCCCGCAAGCTGGTCGAGCAGGACGAGGTGCTCGCGATCTTCCTGCCGATCGGTACAGCCCACAACGTGGCCATCCAGAAGTACCTCAACGCCAAGAAGGTGCCCCAGTTGTTCGTCGGCTCGGGCGCCTCGCGCTGGGGCGATGTGAAAGAGTTCCCCTGGACCATCGGCTGGCAGCCCACCTACACGGCCGAGGCCCGGGCCTTTGGCAAGCACATCGTTGCAAGCAAGCCGGGTGCCAAGGTGGCTGTGCTGATGCAAAACGACGACTTCGGCAAGGATTTCCAGAAAGGCGTGATCGAAGGACTGGGGGACAAGGCCAAGACCGCCATCGTGGCCCAGCAAACCTACGAAACCAGCGACCCGACCATCGACAGCCAGATCGTTTCAATGAAGGGTTCGGGCGCCGACACACTGCTGATTCTGGCAACGCCGAAGTTCGCCGCCATGGCCATCAAGAAGGCCAATGAAATCGGCTGGAACCCGACGCGCTACCTGGTGAGTGTTTCGGTGTCGGTGAGTTCGGTGCTGAAGCCGGCCGGACTCGATGTCGCCAAGGGCGTGATCAGCGCCACCTATTTCCGCGATCCCACCGACCCGGCCACCCAGGCGACCAAGGAGTACGCCGACTATGCCGCGTTCATGAAGCGGTATTACCCGGCGGGCGATCCTTCCGACTCGCTGAACCTGATCGGTTACTCCTCCGCGCAGACCCTGGTGCAGACGCTCAAGCAGGCGGGTGACAACCTGACCCGTGACAACGTGATGAAGCAGGCGCTGAACCTGAACATGACCTTGCCCATGCTGTACCCCGGCATCACGGTGCAGACCACCCCCACCGAGGCCTATCCGATTGAACAGCTGCAGTTGATTCAGTTCAATGGTGCACGTTATGAGCCCATCGGCAGCGTGTTCGGCAGCGCGAAGTAAGTGGCAGCAAGCCCTGCCGGTCTGAGTCCGGCGGGGTTTGCAGAAGTTCAAAGGCCCGGTGCACTGGTGAAGTGCACCGGGCCTTTTCCTTGCGGGAGCGTCAGGCTTTTGCCGGCCAGTAAATCTTGCGGACTTCTCCCTTGAGGAGTTTGCCGGTCGCTGTGCGGGGCAGGGCTTTCACAAAATCCACGCTGCGGGGCGCCTTGTAGGAGGCCACCCTGGTCTTGCTGAAGTCGATGATTTGTTGCGCCAGCTCGGCGCTGGGCTTGTAGCCAGCGGCCAGTGTGACCACGGCCTTGACCTGTTCGCCCATCTCGGCATCGGGCACGCCGATCACGGCAATGTCCAGAATGGCCGGGTGCAGCGCCAGTGCGTTTTCAATCTCCTGCGGGTAGATGTTCACGCCTCCCGAAATGATCATGAAGGCCTTGCGGTCGGTGAGGAACAGAAAGCCGTCCGCGTCCACGTGGCCGATGTCGCCCACGGTGGTCCACGTGGGGTGGGCGGGATGCTGGGTGGAGCGGGTTTTCTCGGGGTCGCCATGGTAGGCAAAGGGCATGGTGTCGCGCTCGAAATACACCAGGCCGTCCTCGCCGGTCTGCAACTCGTGGCCGGCTTCGTCACAGATGTGAATCGTCCCCAGGGCGGCCTTGCCGACCGAGCCGGGCTTTTGCAGCCAGTCCTGCGGACGGATGATGGTCATGCCGTTGACTTCGGTGCAGGAGTAGTACTCGTAGAGCACCGGCCCCCACCAGTCGATCATCTGGCGCTTCACGTCTACCGGGCAGGGGGCGGCCGCATGGATGGCCACCTGCATGCTGCTGACGTCATACCGCGCCCGCACGGCGGGATCGAGCTTGAGCATGCGCACGAACATGGTGGGCACCCACTGGCTGACCGTGGCCCGGTATTTCTGGATGGCGGCCAGTGCGGCTTCGGGATCGAACTTGTCCATCACCACCGCGGTGCCGCCCAGCGCCTGCACCGAGGCGCAGGTGCGCAGCGGGGCGGCATGGTAGAGCGGGGCGGGAGACAGGTAGACCGTGTCCCTGTTGCAGCCGAAATAGCCGCCGAACATGGCCGTCATGGTGTCGCCGGGGTCGGACACCTGGCGCTCGGGCAAGGGGGGACGAACCCCCTTGGGACGCCCGGTGGTGCCGGACGAATAGAGCATGTCCGCTCCCCGGGGTTCACGTTCGGGGCGTTCGGCGGAAGCCGTCGCGAGGATCTGGTCGATCGCCTCGAAACCTTCAACCCCGGATGCGAAGGAGACGCGGAGCGGCAGGGTGGGCAGGTCTTTCCAGGCGGCCGACACGTCCGCGCCGATGTTGCCCAGAAAGAGACATTTGGCGCCGGAGTTCTCCAGGATGTAGCGGATCTCGTCGGCGTGCAGGTGAAAGTTGACCGAGGTCAGGTACTGGCCTGCGCGTTGCGTGGCCCAGTACACGTCGAAGACGTGCGCGTCGTTGTCCGACAGCAGGGCGACGACATCGCCGCGCTGAAAGCCCTTGCTTCGGAACCAGTTCGCTAGGCGCAGCGAGCGCTCTTCCAGCTGCGCGTAGCTGACTTCCTGGCCGGTGGCGGCCATGATCAGGGCGGGCTTGTTCGGGGTGGTGCGTGCGTGGGTTCCTGGAAACATGGTCTCTGGACAGAGTGAATGGAATCTGCTTATCTTGCGCCGCCCACCGGGCCCTTTCCATCGTCGTTCCGGACGATTCTGCAGCGGCCCGGAATCGTCTGTTCTGACGATGGGCAATGGCGCAAGGCCTTGCCACACTGCACGCACCCTTGTCGTGCTTGTGTATTGTGTAGAGAGGACGCCCATGCCCATCCAGTTTCATCGCTCCTGGTCCGACCCTGACCTGGACCAGTACCGCGACACCGTCATCCGCTTCATCGAAGAGGAAATGCTCCCCGCGGACGAGGCGGCCCGCCAGCGCGGCCACGTCGGCCATGGGCTCTGGCGCAAGGCCGGCGCCACCGGTTTGCTGTGCACGGACATCCCGCAGGTGTGGGGTGGCGGCGGGGGCGACTTCCGACACGAGGCGGTCTTGTACGAGGAAATGGCGCGCCGCACGCTCACCGGGATGAACGCTTCGGTGCACTCCATCGTTGCGCACTATTTTCTCAACCACGCCACGCCAGCCCAAAAGCAGCATTACCTACCTCGCCTGGCGCGCGGCGAGATGATCGGCGCCATCGCCATGACCGAGCCTGGAACCGGCTCGGATCTGCAAGGCATCCGTACCCGCGCGGTGCGCAAGGGCGACCACTATGTGCTGAGCGGCTCAAAGACCTTTATATCCAACGGCTTCCTGGCCGGTGTGGTGCTGGTGGTTTGCAAGACCGATCCGTCGCAGGGAGCGGCCGGCACGTCGATCCTGATCGTTGATACCGAAAACTGCCCGGGCTTCCGGGTGGGGCGGCTGCTCGACAAGATGGGGCTCAAGGCGCAGGACACGGCGGAGCTGTTTTTTGACGATGTGCGGGTGCCGGTGGATCGCCTGCTCGGCGGTGTGGAAGGCAGGGGTTTCTTCCAGCTGATGGCGGACCTGCCATACGAACGCCTGATCATTGGCCTGACCGCCGTGGCGGCCATGGAGGGCGCGTACGAGGCCACTTTGGAGTACGTGCGCGGGCGCAAGGCCTTTGGCCAGGCCATTGCCGACTTCCAGAACACCAAATTCAAGCTCGCCGAAGTGGCCACCGAGATCAAGGTGGGGCGTGCCTTCATGGACCGCTGCGTGGAAGAACTGGTTGCGGGAAAACTGGATACGGCCACGGCCTCCATGGCAAAGCTCTGGGGATCGGAGGCGCAGGGACGGGTGATCGACACGTGCCTGCAACTGTTCGGCGGCTACGGCTACATGAACGAGTACCTGATTTCCCGCATGTACACCGATGCGCGCATCCAGCGCATCTACGGGGGCACCAGCGAGATCATGAAAGAAGTGATTGCGCGGGCCATGTGAGCCTCCCTGGCCTTGTTCGCGGATGCCAGATCGCCGTGCGAGGCCTCGCAGCAGCCGTTTGACGCGTGACGTGCGGAATCAGGCCAGCACGCCCTCCACCACCGCTTCCAGCTGCCCGCGCAGCCAGCGGTGCGCCGCGTCATGCTGGTGGCGGGCGTGCCAGATCATGTACATGGGCATGGTGGGGCAGGGCACCGGCGGCTCCACGCTGGCGAGGTCGCGCAGCAGCTGCGAATGCAGCCGCCCCGGCCCAGTGGCCAGCAGGTCGCTGCCGCGGATGAACTGCGGCAGCCCGGCAAAGCCCGGCACCATGACGGCAAAACGCCGCTGGATGCCTTTCGAGGCCAGCCACTGGTCCAGGTCCAGCAGCCGGCGCGGCTCGTAGACCACGGTGACGTGGGCGGCGGCCAGGTACTCGGCGCGGGTGCGCGGCGCCTCGCGCACGGCGGGGTCGTAAAACACCCGGTAGCGGTCTTCGAACAGGCGTTTTTGCAGGATGTCGGCGCCGTCGGGCGGGCGCGGGCTGATCACCAGCTGGCAGTGTTCGTGGCGCAGCATGTCCAGGCTGGGCACGTCGGAGGGAATCACCCGCAGCGCCAGGCCCGGCGCCTGGGTGCGCAGCCGCGCCATCAGGGGCGGCAGCAGCAGGTCGCGCTGGAAATCATTGGCGGCGATGGTGAAGGTGGTCAGCCAGCGCGCCGGATCGAACTCGGCCGAGCGGGCAAAACGCTCCAGTTCGCCGAGCAGCTCGCGCGCCCGGCCCGCCAGCGACTCGGCGCGCGCCGTGGCGACGATGCCGCGCCCCGATTTGACGAACAGCGGATCGCCGGTGATGCCGCGCAGCTTGTCCAGCAGGTGGCTCACAGCCGACTGCGTGACACCCAGGCGCTGGGCCGCGCCGGTGATGCTGCCAGCCTCCACCACGGCCACCAGCAGCTGCAGCAGGCGGGCATCCAGGTCTGACCAATCGAATTTACTCATGTATCAAATCATGATTCATGTATTTATCTTTGGCAATGGGCGCGGGACACTGCATGCCTGACAAACATCAAACACAGGAGCATCACGTGACCCAAGCGCTTCCCAAAATCCCCGGCACCACGCCATTTGACGGTGAACAGGCCAAGAAGGGCTACGCCCTGAACAAGATGTGCTTCTCGTTCAACGACGAAGCCAACCGCAAGGCCTTCGTGGCGGACGAGGAGGCCTACATGCGCAAGTACAGCCTGAACGAACAGCAGGCGGCCGCGATCCGCGCCCGCAACGTGCTGCAGCTCATCGCGGCCGGCGGCAACGCCTACTACCTGGCCAAGTTCGCGGGCATCTTCAAGCTGGACATGCAGGACATCGGCGCCCAGCAGACCGGCATGACCAAGGACGAATTCAAGGCCAAGCTCGTGGCCGCAGGCCAGTAAACCCGCAACGACTCAAGGAACAAAGATCATGGCAAAACTCATCGGCGGCCTCGGCACTTCCCACATTCCCGCGATCGGCGGCGCGATCCACAAGGGCCTGCAGCAGGACCCGTACTGGAAGCCCTTCTTCGACGGCTTCCCTCCCATCCGCGAATGGCTCGGCGAAAAGAAGCCTGACGTGGTGGTGATGTTCTACAACGACCACGGCCTGAACTTCTTCCTCGACAAGATGCCCACCTTCGCGATCGGCGCGGCGCCCGAGTACCACAACGCGGACGAAGGCTGGGGCATCCCCACGCTGCCGCCGTTCAAGGGCGAGGTGGACCTGTCCTGGCACATCATCAACACGCTGGTTGAGAAAGAGTTCGACATCGTCAGCTGCCAGGAGATGCTGGTGGACCATGCCTGCACGCTGCCGCTCAAGCTTTTCTGGCCCGAAGGCGACTGTCCCGTCACCGTGGTGCCGGTGTGCATCAACACGGTGCAGTTCCCGCTGCCCAAGGCCAGCCGCGTCTATGCCATGGGTCGGGCGGTGGGCGAGGCCATCCGGTCGTGGGACAGCAGCAAGAAGGTCGCGGTGATCGCGTCCGGCGGCCTGTCGCACCAGCTCGACGGCGAGCGCGCCGGCTTCATCAACAAGGCGTTCGACCTGCAGTTCATCGACAGCCTGGAGTCCAACCCCGAGTGGGCGACGCAGTTCAGCATTCACGAACTCGTGGAAAAGACGGGTACCCAGGGCGTGGAGTTGCTGCAGTGGCTGGCCATGCGCGCCGCGCTGACCGCCGCCGGCCCGAAGGTGACGCGCCTGCACACGAACTACCACATCCCGATCTCCAACACGGCCACCGCGGCCCTGGCGCTGGACGTGGCGTAAAGAGACACCTCCGGCCTGCCCCTGCGGCAGTCCGTTGCGCCCGTGCCGCAAGGCCCGGGCGCTTTTTGTTGCGCATTGCGCGCTTCCTCACGCCCGCGTCGGCGTGGCCAGGTCGACGGACACGGTCACCGGTGCGGGCTCGTGCTCCCGGCCCTTGAAACCGGCGACGGCTTCGCGAAAGCGCTTTGCGACCGGCGTCTCCATCGCCTGGTGGAACGCCAGCGCGATGCCGATGGACGACTGGGCTGGCAGATCGCGGATCGGGCGAAAGGCCACGCGCCGCGAGGAGTAGGGTGCGTTGACCGAGGGCACCAGTGCCACGCCCAGACCGCTTTCCACCAGACCAATAACGGTCTGCACCTGCACCGCCTCCTGGGTGATGTGCGGTGCAATGTCAGCCTGTTGCAGCAACAGGCTGACGGCCGCATGCAGGCCACCCACGCGGGAAGGCGCGTAACCGATGAAGGGCTGGTCCTCCAGATCCTTCAGCACCAGCTTCTTCTTGCGTGCCAGCGGATGGCCGGGCGGCAGGGCGGCGCAGAAAACGTCTTTTTCCACCATCTGGAACTGCACATGCGCCGGGCGCGAGGTGGGCACCCGCACGAAGCCGAGATCCAGTTCCTGCGTTTCCACTTGGGCCAGGATCTCCTGGTTGGTCGATTCGCGCAGATCCAGCTTGACCAGCGGGTAACGCGCGCTGAAGGACTGGATCAGGGCGGGCATCAGGCCGAAGGTGACCGAGCCGATGAAGCCGATACGCAGATGGCCGGTCTCACCGGTTGCGGCCGAGCGCGTGGCCACGAGGAACTGGTCCGCCTGCGCCAGGCACTGCCGGGCCATGTCCAGCGCCGTCTTTCCGGCAGGGGTCAGCCTCACCCCACGTGCGCTGCGCTCAAACAGGGGCACGCCGATTTCCTCTTCCAGCTTGCGGATCGCCACCGACAGCGGGGGTTGGGCCATGAAGAGCCGTTCGGCCGCCTGGCGAAAGCTCAGCGTCTCGGCCACGGCCACAAATTGCCGGAGTTGTCGCAGTTCCATCGGTGTTGTCAGTGATACATGTGAAGTATTGATGATTGCATGAAAAGTATTAGACCGTGTATAGGTGCGCTTTTACGATGACGGTCGTGAATCGCTTGGTGCGCGCACGTTTGAACACTTCCAATCCACAGGAGAGACAACGCATGAATCATTTCAATCGCCGGACCGTGGCCACTGCCGCCATGGGCGTTCTGGTTCTGTTTGCCGCGGGTTCGGCCGTGGCCCAGGCCTGGCCAACCAAGGCGATCAAGATCGTGGTGCCTTACCCGCCTGGCGGCGCGAACGACATCGTTGCCCGCCTGCTGGGCCAGAAGCTCACGGATCAGCTCGGACAGCCCGTGGTGGTCGAAAACCGACCAGGCGCCTCGGGCAACAACGGGGCTGACACGGTGGCCAAGTCGCCGGCCGACGGCTACACGCTGATCCTGGTCACCACCGGGCACAGCATTGCGCCGTCGCTGTACGCCAAGCTGCCGTACAACATCCGCACCGACCTCACACCGGTGAGCACATTGATCTCCGGGCCCATGCTGGTCATGACGAACCCGCAGGGCAAGATCAACAGCATGGCCGACCTCATCGCAGCAGCCAAGGTCAAGCCGGGCGCTCTGAGTTACGGCAGCGCGGGCAGTGGCTCGACCACGCACCTTGCGGCCGAGTTGATCGCCACCACGGCGGGGGTCAAGTTCAACCACATTCCCTACAAAGGCAGCGCGCCCGCCATGGTGGATGTGATGGGTGGCAATGTGCAGATGGTCATGGACCTGATGCTGTCGTCGATGCCGCACGTCAAGTCAGGCAAGCTCAAGGCGATTGCCATCACGAGTGCGCGCCGCGATCCGGCCTTGCCTGAGGTCCCGACGCTGAGCGAGGCCGGTTTTCCGGGCCTGGAGATGAGTGTCTGGAACGGCCTGATGGCGCCTGCGGGAACGCCAAAGGAAGTGATTGCGAAGCTCAACACCGAAATTCGCAAGGCCATGGAATTGCCCGACCTGAAGGAGCGCATCCATGCCCAGGGCTTCAGCGTGCTGACCGGGACGCCGGAGCAGTTCAGCGCGGTGCTTCGTTCTGAAATGGACCGTTGGGCCAAGGCGGTCAAGGATTCGGGCGCCAAGGCGGATTGAGTGACTGGCCGGGTGTATCCCGAACGGGGCTTTTGGGCCCCCTGAATTGTCGAAATGGACCACCATGACTGATGTTATTGCCCCTTCGCCGGGCCGGGATGCACTCGCCCGCCTGCTGCATCCCCGCGCTGTTGCCATCATCGGCGCCTCTGACGATCCGCTGCGCATTGGCGGCCGGCCCATCGCCTACATGCAGCAGTGCGGATTTGTCGGCCGCATCCTGCCGGTGAATCCGAACCGCAGCCACATCCAGGGCCTGCCGGCTTTCGCGTCGGTGGCGGCTTTGCCCGAAGTGCCTGATGTGGCCATCGTGGCAGTGCCTGCGGCGGCCAGCCTGGGTGTCGTCACGGCGCTGGCGCAAAGCGGTTGTGGCGCGGCCATCCTGTTCACGGCCGGGTTTGCCGAGGCCAGTGACGAGGGCGCCGCCCTGCAGGGCGAACTGGTCGCGGCCGCACGCCGCCACGGCATGCGCTTGCTGGGTCCCAATTCGCTGGGGCTGATCAACGTGCGCAGCGGATTCTTTGGCAGCTTCGTCTCCAGTGTCGAACTAGGCTTTCCGCAGCCCGGGCGCGTCGGCATCGTCAGCCAGTCGGGTGCCTATGGTGGCCATTTGCTGGCGGCGGCCACGGCGGCGGGCATTGGCCTGTCGGCTGTGTTGATGACCGGCAACGAAGCCGACGTGACCCTGGGCGACGGTGTTCAGATGCTGGTGGACGACCCCGACACCGATGTGATCGCGCTGTATTCCGAAGGCATCCGCGAGGCCGAAGGGTTGGTGAAGGCGCTCGATGCCGCGCGACGGGCGCGCAAGCCGGTGGTGATGATGAAAGTCGGCCGCAGCGTGGTGGGCAGCGCCGCGGCCCAGTCACACACGGCGTCCATCGCGGGCAACGATGTCGTGATCGACGCGGTGCTGGCCGAGCTGGGCGTGGTGCGGGCGCAAAGCACCGAGCAGATGCTGGACATTGCCCGGCTGGCGACGCGCCGCATTTACCCGGCGGACAACGCGCTGGGCGTGATCACCGTCAGCGGCGGCGCGGGCGTGATCATTTCCGACGCCGCCGAGGATCTGGGTCTGCCGGTGCCCGAGATGCCCGCCGAGGCCCAGCGCCAGCTCAAGGCGCTGTTGCCTTTTGCCTCACCGCGCAATCCGGTGGACACCACGGCGCAGTTTCTCAACGACATGTCGCTGGTGGGCCAGTTTACGGAGACGATGGTCAGCGAGGGCGGCTACCCGTCGATCCTGGGCTTCTTCACCTACACGGGTGGGGCGCCTTCGGTGGCTCCCCGGCTGCGCGAGCAGTTGAAGCCGGTGCGCGAGCGCCATCCCGACCGGCTGTTTGTGCTGTCGGTCCAGGCCTCGCCCGAACAGGTGCGCGGCTACGAGGACGACGGTTTCTGCGTGTTCGAGGACCCGACCCGCGCGGTCGTCGCCATCGAGGCCATGGGCCGCTTTGGCCGCGCCTTTGCGGCCGCGCCCAGGCAATCCGCCCCGGTGGTGCCTGCCGTGGTGTTGCCGCAGGCCACGCCCACGGAGGCCGATGCCAAAACCTTGTTGGCCCTGGCGGGCATCGCCAGTGCGCCCGAGCGCGCCTGCGCCACGGTCGAAGCGGCCTGTGCTGCCGCACGCGAGATTGGTTTTCCCGTGGTGCTCAAGATCCTGTCGCCCGACATCCTGCACAAGTCGGAGATCGGTGGCGTGCTGCTGGACGTGACGGGTGAGGCGGACGTGCGCACCGGCTTCGACACGCTGCTGGCGCGGGCCGGCCAGGCCGCACCGGCTGCACGGATTGAGGGCGTGCTGGTGGCGAAGCAGCTCTCCGGCGGGGTGGAGTGCATCCTGGGCATCCACCGTGACCCGGTGTTCGGCCCGGTCGCCATGTTCGGCCTGGGCGGCATTTTTGTCGAAGTGATGAAGGACGTGGCGTTCCACCGCTGCCCGTTTGGCGAGGATGTGGCCGAGACCTTGATCCGTTCCATCAAAGGGGCGCCGCTGTTGCTGGGCGCGCGGGGCAAGCCGCCGGTGGACATCAAGGCACTGGCCGGCATGTTGTCGCGCCTGTCCGCCTTTGCCGTGGCGGCCGGGCCGCGGCTGCAGTCCGTTGACCTGAACCCGGTGTTTGCGATGCCGGCCGGGCAGGGCGCCTGGGCCGCAGATGCCGTTCTTGAAATTCGGCCGGAATCCACGCCATGATCCGCGACACCGAGACCCTGAGCCTGCTGCTCGACAGCGTGCGCCGTTTCGTGCGCGAGCGGCTGGTGCCCGCCGAACACGCCGTGTCCGACAACGACCAGATTCCCGCCGATATCGTTGCGGAAATGAAGGCGCTGGGTCTGTTTGGCATGACCATCCCCGAAGCCCATGGCGGTCTGGGGCTGACGATCGAGGAAGAGGTGAACGTGGTGTTCGAACTCTGCCAGACCTCGCCAGCCTTTCGCTCCCTGCTGGGCACCACCGTCGGCATCGGCTCACAAGGCCTGGTGATGGACGGCACGCCGACGCAGAAGTCCGCCTGGCTGCCGCGCATGGCGACCGGCGAGGTCATCGCCTCGTTCTGCCTGACCGAGCCGGATTCGGGTTCGGACGCGGCCTCGCTGCGCACCCGCGCCGTGCGCGATGGCGACCACTACGTGATCAACGGCACCAAGCGCTACATCACCAACGCGCCGTATGCGGGTGTCTTCACGGTGATGGCGCGCACCGACCTGTCCGTGCCCGGCGCGGCCGGCATCTCCGCTTTTCTGGTCGATGCGACAACGCCGGGCATTGTGCTGGGCAAGATCGACCAGAAGATGGGGCACAAGGGTTCGCACACCTGTGACGTGATCTTCGACAACTGCCGTGTGCCCGCCGACAGCCTGCTGGGGGGCGTCGAAGGCCAGGGTTTCAGGACCGCCATGAAGGTGCTGGACAAGGGGCGCCTGCACATCGCCGCCGTCTGCGTGGGCGTGGCAACCCGCATCCTGGCTGACGCGCTCGCCTACGCCATGGAACGCCGGCAATTCGGCCAGGCGATCGGCGAATTCCAGCTGGTGCAGGCGATGCTGGCCGACAGCCAGACCGACCTGTACGCCGCGCGCAGCATGGTGCTGGACGCGGCGCAAAAGCGCGATGCCGGCCAGAGCATTGCCCTGGAGGCGGCCTGCGCCAAGATGTTTGCCTCCGAGGCCTGCGGCCGCATTGCGGACCGCGCCGTGCAGATCTTCGGTGGCGCGGGCTATGTGGCAGACAGCGGCATCGAGCGCTTCTACCGCGATGTGCGCCTGTTCCGCATCTACGAGGGCACGACGCAGATCCAGCAGCTGGTGATCGCCAAACACATGCTCCGCGAATGCCGGGCGCAAGCCTGAGACCCAAGGACCCACGGAAACCCGCCATGGCCATCGATCCGCACCATCTGCTGCACCGCGCCTTTGCGCCCGTCAGCCACCGGTTCACCCGTCGCGACACCCAGTTGTATGCGCTGGGCGTGGGCCTTGGGTTTGATCCGCTGGACGCCGCCGCGCTGCGGTATGTGTATGAGGGCGTGCATGGCGACGCCCTGCGCACCCTCCCGACGTTCGCCAATGTGCTCGCGTTTCCCGGCTTCTGGGCACGCGAGCCCGATACCGGCATCACCTGGCAGCGCCTGGTGCACGCCGAGCAGGCTTTCACGCTGCATGCGCCACTGCCGGTGGAGGGCTGCGTGACCGGGCACAACCGCGTCAGCGCGCTGTGGGACAAGGGGGCGGGCAAGGGGGCGCTGATGCAGCAGCAGCGCGAGGTGCGCGATAGCGCCAGCGGCCAGTTGCTGGCCACGGTGACGCAGTTGACGCTGTTGCGGGCCGATGGGGGTTGGGGTCCGGGTGGCAGTGCGGGTGCACCGCCCGCGCCGCATCCCGTGCCGGACCGGCCGGCGGACTTCATTTGCGACCTGCCAACGCTGGCCCAGGCGGCGCTGATCTACCGTCTCAGCGGCGACTTCAACCCGCTGCACGCTGACCCGGCCGTGGCACGGGCGGCCGGTTTCGAGCGGCCCATCCTGCACGGCATGGCCACCATGGGCGTGGCCGCACACGCGGTACTGCGCACGCTTCTGGACTACGATCCCGCGCGCTTCGCCGGCATGCGTGTGCGCTTCACTGCGCCGGTGCTGCCGGGCGACACGCTGCGCACCGAACTGTGGCGCGATGGCACGGTGGTTTCGCTGCGCACCACGGCGCTGGAGCGCGGTGCCGTCGTCCTGAACAACGGCCGGGTGGATCTGCACCCGGCATCAATCTGAACAACGCATCAAAAGGACATTCCATGGATCTGGGCTTGAAAGACAAAGTCGCCATCGTCACCGGCTCGGCCCGGGGCCTGGGCGCAGCCACGGCACGCCGGCTGGCGCAAGAGGGGGCGAAGGTCGTCGTCACCGACATCCTGAAAGAGCAGGCCGAGGCCACTGCCGCCGCCTTGCGCGCCGAGGGCCTGCAGGCGCATTGCATCATCGCGAACATCACCCAGGCCGCCGAGGTGCAGCGTCTGGTGGACGAAACCGTGGCCCACTTCGGCGGTGTGCATATCCTGGTCAACAACGCCGGCTTCCCGCGCGACAAGTACCTGGTCAAGATGACCGAGGAGGACTGGGATCTGGTGATGGAGGTCATGCTCAAGGGCGCCTTCCTGGCCTGCAGGACCGTGATGCCGCGCTTCATCGAGCAGGGCTGGGGCCGCGTCATCAACATCAGTTCGCGCGCGCATTTCGGCAACCCGACGCAGGCCAACTACTCGGCCGCCAAGGCGGGGTTGATCGGCATGGCCAAGGCGCTGGCGATTGAGCAGGGCCGCTACGGCATCACAGTCAACTGCGTGGCGCCGGGCTTCATGGAAACCGAGATGGTGCAGGCGCTTCCGACCTACGAGACCATCAAGGAGCGCGCCGTGGCCATGCAGCCGATCAAGCGCGTCGGCCGGCCCGACGACATCGCCAACGCCGTGGCCTTCCTGGCCTCCGAGCGCGCGAGCTTCATCACCGGCGAGGTGCTGCACGTGACGGGCGGGCGCTATGGTTGAGATCAACGACGGGCCGGTGCGCTGCAGCGTCAGCGGCGGGGTGGCCACCCTCACGCTCGACAACCCGCCGCTCAACGTGGTGTTCCGTGGCCTGACCGTGGCTTTGGGCCAGGTGCTCGATGTGCTGGCCGCCGATGACGCTGTGCGGGCCGTGGTGGTCACCGGCGCCGGCACGCGGGCGTTTTGCGCGGGCTCCGACATCGCGGAGTTCCAGCCTCTCATGGTCCCGGGCCGGATTGTTCCGGCCAAGCTGGCGCTGCAGCACGAAGTGTTTGGCCGGCTCGACGACTTTCCCAAACCGACGGTGGCGGCCATCAATGGGCTGGCGTTTGGTGGCGGGCTGGAAATTGCCGTGTGCTGCGACCTGCTGGTGGCCGACGCCACCGCGCGTTTTGCGCTGCCCGAGATCAAGCTGGGTGTGTTCCCCGGCAGTGGCGGCCCGGTGCGCGTGACGCGGCGCATCGGCGAGGGCCGAGCCAAGGAGCTGATGTTCCTGGGCGAACCGATCGACGCTGCCACGGCGCTGGCCTGGGGCCTGGTCAACCGCGTCGTGCCGGCGGGTGAGGCGCTGGCCGCCGCACAGGCACTGGCCGCCACGTTGGCGCAGCGTGCACCGCTGGCCCTGGCCTTGTGCAAACAGGCGATTGACCTGAGTTTTGACACCACCGAAGACGAGGCCATGCGCCTGGCCCTGCCGCTGTCGGACCGCGTGTTCAGTTCGGCCGACGCGCAGGAAGGTGTGCGCGCCTTTCTCTCCAAGGACACCCCCCGTTTTGCCGCTTCCGCCAATCTGAACCAATAAGGAAATCACCATGAAACGAGCCGCTATCGTCTCCCCCCTGCGCACGCCGATTGGCGCCTTTGGGGGCAGCCTGCGCAGCATTGCGGTTGAAGAGCTGGGCGCCATCGTGGCGCGGGCCATTGTGGAGCGCACCGGTCTGGACCCGGCACGGATCGAGGACGTTGTCTTCGGTCACTCTTATGCCAATGGCGAAGTCCCCTGCACCGGTCGCTGGGTCGCCTTGCAGGCCGGGTTTCCGGTGCAGGTGGCGGGCATGCAGCTGGACCGCCGCTGCGGCAGCGGCCTGCAGGCCATTGCCACCGCCGCCATGATGGTGCAGACCGGTGCCGCCGACGTGGTGATGGCCGGCGGGGTCGAGAGCATGAGCAACGTCGAGTACTACACGACCGACATGCGCTGGGGCAAACGTGCGGGCACCGTCAAGTTTCATGACCGGCTGGAGCGCGGGCGCGAGCGCTCGCAGCCCGAGTCCCGCTTCGGGCGCATCTCCGGCATGATCGAGACCGCCGAAAACCTGGCGCGCGACTACGGCATTTCCCGCGAGGACGCCGACGCCTTCGCGCTGCGCAGCCACCAGCGCGCCGCCGCCGCCTGGGCTTCGGGCAAGTTCGCCGACGAGGTGGTTCCGGTGCATGTGCCGCAGCGCAAAGGCGAAGCGCTGGTTGTCGCGGGTGATGAAGGCATCCGCGCCGACCTCACGCTGGAGCAGCTCACAAAATTGAAACCGCTGGTGCCGGGCGGCACCGTCACCGCAGGCAACGCCTGCCAGCAAAACGACGCGGCGGCCGCCTGCCTGATCGTGGCGGAGGACAAGCTTGAAGAACTCGGCCTGACACCCATCGGCTACCTGCACAGCTGGGCCGCAGCGGGCTGCGAACCCTCGCACATGGGCATTGGCCCGGTGCCTGCCGTGCAGAAGCTGTTTCAGAGAAACGGACTTTCCTTTGACGACATGGGGCTGGTCGAACTCAACGAGGCTTTTGCCTGCCAGGCTTTGGCCGTGGCCAGCGGCTGGGGCTGGAACGACCCCGAGCGGCTCAACGTCAATGGCTCCGGCATCTCGCTGGGCCACCCGGTGGGCGCCACCGGCGTGCGCATCATGACCTCGCTCTTGCACGAAATGCAACGCCGCGGCGCGCGCTATGGGCTGGAAACCATGTGCATCGGCGGCGGGCAGGGCATCGCGGCGGTGTTCGAGCGCGCTTGAGGGCGTTCTTTTCATGACCCATTCCCTGCTCAAACCCCTGCGTGTGATCGAAAGCTCAGCCTTCATCGCCGCGCCGCTGGCCGGCCTCACGCTGGCGCAGTTCGGCGCCGACGTGATCCGGGTGGACCTGATCGGCGGCGGCATCGACTACGGGCGACTGCCGCTCATGCCCTCGGGCCGCAGCCTCTACTGGACCGGCCTGAACAAGGGCAAGCGCTCGATTGCCATCGACATCCGCAAGCCCGAAGGGCGCGAGCTGGTCCGCGCCCTGGTCACGGCCCCGGGGCCGGACGCCGGTGTGTTGCTGACCAACATCGGCACGCCGTGGCTGGCCCACGCGTCGCTCGCGCAACTGCGCCCCGACGTGATCAGCTGCACCATCCAGGGCAATGGCGATGGTTCCACGGCCGTGGACTACACCGTGCATTGCGCCACCGGCTACCCGGCCGTCACCGGCGGGGCCACGCCGCAAACGCCCGTGAACCAGGTGCTGCCCGCCTGGGACATCGCCTGCGCCTACCAGGCGGCCTTTGCCGTGCTGGCCGCGGTGAACCACCGGCAGCGCACCGGCCAGGGTACGGACCTGAAGCTGGCGCTGTCGGACATGGCCTTCACCACGTTGTCGCACCTGGGCGTGATGGCCGAGGCCGAGCTGCTGGGGCAGGACCGGCCCTCGATCGGCAACCACATCTACGGTGCCTTCGGTCACGACTTTGCCACGGCCGACGGCCAGCGCGTCATGATGGCCGCGGTCAGCGCCGGACAGTGGACCGCGCTGGTCCGCGCGACCGGGCTCGAGGCCCCGCTGGCCGAACTGGCCCGCCGACAGGGACGCCGTTTTGAGGACGAAACCGGGCGTTACGAGGGGCGCGACGCGATTGCCGCGCTGCTGGCACCGTGGTTCGCGGCCCGCCCGCTGACCGAAGTCGCGCAGGCGCTGGATGCCCACAAGGCCTGCTGGGGCACCTACCGCACCGTGCGCGAGTTGCTGGCCCACGACGCGCGCGCCAGCCTGGCGAACCCGGTGTTCGAGCCCGGCGACAGCCCGGGCGTGGGGCCGCACTTGGTGGCCGGGTCCGCCGTGCGCGTGGGCGGGCAGCCGCGCGAGGCGACGGCCCCGGCGCCGCTGCTGGGCACCCACACCGACGAGGTGTTGCACGAGGTGCTGGGCCTGGACAGCGGCGCCATCGGCCGCCTGCACGATGCCGCCGTGGTGGCCGGTCCGGCATCGGACCCCAGCCAGCCGCTCTGACGGATTTCGACAGGGGCCGCGCATCGGCGGGTTTCTCCACCGGGCGGATCGGATCGCAGCTCGCTGGGGGCGGCCTCACGCCCGCGTCAGCAAACTTCGACCCTAGAGAAAGCACGCCACGACGCGCGGGACGCTCTGCACCACAGAAGTGGTGGCACCCCACCCACCTCCAGTCAGGCCGTCAAGTCCAAAGGCTTTCCGGCGCCGCCGGTCTCCGGTGGAAAGGCACTGAACCGGGTCGTCACCGGCGGCGGCCGGTGCAGCGTTTGCTGGACGACGCAGCATCGTTGGGCCGCCGAATGCAGGCTGTCCAGCAATTTGGGTGGCGTGCCGTCCTGCACTTTCAGATGGACGTCACAGGTCATGGCCTGGAAGCCGACCGGCACATCCGCCTCCATGCCCAACGCACCCCGCACATCGACTTGTGCGGTCACACGGACCTCCAGGGCGATGATTTCGATCCCCAGCCGATTGGCCACCATCCTGACCGCCGAGTCCTGGCACGCCGCCAGCGCGGCGCACAGCATGTCGCCGGGTGTCGGGGCGTCATGCAGGCCCCCCACGGCCCGGTGCACGCCGACGGGGACGGCAACGCCGCAGCCGTCCATGGGCTCCACCAGGGAGTGGAACGGATCGGACGGGTCGGTGCCGCAGGTGCGCGCATGGTCGGTGACCATGGCCAATGCGGGTGTTTCCCTGTACTGCCTGCGCAGCGGTGCCTGGGCATCCTGGACCAGGGCTTTCACGATGGGCTCCGTGTGACCACAATTTCGAGGTATTCGCTGGGCACGACCAAGGCGCGGTCGCCGGCGCGGTTCATGCGGTTGAGCAGTTCGGTCAAGTCCTTTTCCAGCGCGGCCGCGCCGTCGGCGGGCAGGGCGGCAAAGGCCTTGTGGACCGGCCCGTACCAGGTGCGGAACACGTCGATGAAGTGCGCCGCAGAGCGGTACCGGAAGTTGAACATCATCGGCGTCGCCCGGATGGCGGTGGCGGATGTGCCGAACAGCGATTCCAGGTGCGACACCACACCCCAGCGCGAGGGGGGCTGCACGCCGGCTGGCGGGGGCAGGTGCCGGCCCAAAGTCTTGAACACCTGGCCGATGAATCCCTCCGGGGTCCAGTTGGCCAGGCCGATGCGTCCGCCGGGCCGGCACACGCGCGCCAGCTCGGCCGCGGCCTTGGTCTGGTCGGGTGTGAACATGACGCCGAAAGTGGACAGCACCGCGTCAAAGCTGGCGTCGGCGAAGGGGAGCGCCTCGGCATCCGCCGTCTGGAAGCTCATCTCCAGGCGGTCGGCCCGGGCGCGCTCGGCGCCGCGCTCCAGCAACGCGCCCACGTAGTCGGTCGAAGTGACTTGGCAGCCGCGTCGCGCCGCGGCCAGGCTGGCATTGCCGTTGCCGGCCGCGACATCGAGCACGCGTTCGTCCCAGCAGAGGTCGCAGGCCTCCGCCAGCGATTCGCCGACGATCTGCAAGGTGGTGCCGATCACGGCGTAGTCACCGCTTGCCCAGGCAGCCTGCTGCTTGTGCTTGAGGGCATTGAGATCCGTGGAAGTTTCCATGGCGCTGTCTCCTTGGTTGTGGCATCTGAACTGTGCTTTCGCCAGCCTGGATGTGTCCTGTCCAGGCGTCGCGATGGATTGACCCACCGTCCGGATCTGGCGATGACGGCGCGGAACAGTTGCCCGAACGTCCGGATTCACTGCTCAATCTTCCTGAGGGCCGTCCTGGCGCATTCAATACACCACTGGGAACGGGCCAAACCGCCCAAAATGGCAACCATCGAAACCAGCAAGGGGATTGGAAAATGGCACTTCAGAACGTCGGGGCCGCTGTCAAACGCGTGATGGCTGCATTTCAGAGACGCCCCGAAATGGGCATTCACGTTGACATGCCCGCCGTGGCCCGATGGGAATCCGGAACCCGGGTGCTGACCCGGGATACCCACGGCGTGGAAGTCGCAACGGACATGCCCGCGGAACTTGGCGGAAGTGGCGATCAGGTCACACCGGGCTGGTTGTTTCGTGCGGGGATTGCTTCATGTGCGGCAACCTCCATCACACTGGTCGCTGCAAGCGAAGGCATTGAACTCACAGCGCTTGAAGTGGATGTCGGCAGCCGCTCCGACGCCAGAGGCCTGCTGGGGATGTCCGGGCCCAACGGCGCGCCGGTTTATGCGGGACCGTTCGACGTGGCGTTGCGGGTCACCATCGCCGCGAACGGTGCGAATGCCGCAGAACTGACCGCCTTGGTGGAGCGGTGCCTTGGCCACTCACCGGTTCCGAGTGCCCTCGTCACCGCGACTCCGTTTGCCTTGCAGATCAACGTGTCTCCGTAAATGGACGCCCTGTCGGAAACCCTGCGGGTGGTGCGCCTGATCGGGGCCATCTTCATCAACGGCCGGTTCACGGCACCGTGGTGCTACCAGTCTCCCCACGCGGACTATGCGGCGCCTTTGCTGGAGCCCGGGGCCGAACGCGTGGTGATCTTTCACATGATTACCGAGGGAGAGTGCTACGTGGAGATGGCTGGGCAGCCGCCCGTGCACCTCATTGCCGGGGACGCGGTGATCTTTCCACAGGGCGATGCCCACCGCATGACCTCGGCCCCGGGCGTTCCCGCCGCCACAGGGGCGAAACTGGACGTCGTGCTGTCAAGGCGCCCGCGTCAGTTGGCCTATGGGGGCGGCGGCGCGGTGACACGCCTGGTGTGTGGCTATCTGGCTTGCGATGCGCGCCTGGCCCGCATGCTGCTGGCGGGCCTGCCTGCTGTCGTCAAAGTCAGTGTTCGCGGCTCCAGCGCGGGCGCCTGGCTGGAGGCGTCCTTGCGTTATGCGCTGAGCGAGGCCCGGTCGCCGCGTCCGGGCGGCATGGGCGTGCTGGCCAAATTGGCCGAGGTTCTCTTTATCGAGGTGCTGCGCATCTACATGAACGAGCAGACGCCGGGCACCACAGGCTGGCTGGCGGGTGTCGGGGACCGCATTGTGGGGGCGGCCTTGGGCGCGCTGCACAAGAACCCCACACGCGCCTGGACGCTGGAGGATCTGGCCAGTGAGGCCGGGACGTCCCGGTCCGTGCTCGCCGAGAAATTCCAGCTGATTGTCGGGATGGCGCCAATGCAGTATCTGACGCAATGGCGCATGCTTCTGGCGGCCAACCTGCTGTCGGGCAGCCAGTTGCCGCTGATCAGGATCGCCGAGGAAGTGGGCTACCAGACCGACACGGCCTTCAGCCGCGCCTTTAGCCGTGAATATGGCGTGCCGCCGGCCAAGTGGCGCCGCATTCAAGTGGAAAAAAGACTGCAGGTCAGCTGACAGGGATGTGTTTGTCCTGGCGGCTGGACGCGCCGGGCGGCATGACGTTGACTGAATTTACTACTATAAAAATAGCAAATAAAGACCATTTCACGCCGGGATGGTCGTCTTTTTAATGTGAAAAAAGTCCCCGGAACCCGTCAGGCTCAACTGCGGTTCAGCGTGGTCCGGATCGAAAAGCGCTCGGCCGGGTGGGTGGATACCGTCACCAGTGCCGGCTGGCCGCTGCCCGTGAGGTAGCGGCGCACCACCTTCAGCGCGGCGCCGTCGGGTTCGGCCTTCAGGGCCTGGGCGGTCACCGGGTCGAGCTTGCCGCCGGAAATTTCCTGGTCCACCGTGGCCAGGTCCAGGCCGAATTGCTGCTCCAGCAGTTGCGACATCAGCACCGTGGGCTGGCTCAGCACGGCCGGCAGGATGGCGGCGTAGCGCGCGTCGATGTAGGCGTCGGTCCAGGCCACGGGCCCCTGGCCCTTGTCGGCGTCAAAGCGCAGGCTTTGCACGCGCAGCCAGCGGCTGCCGGGCTCGCAGCCCAGTTCGCGCGCCAGGTTTTGATCCAGCACCACGTCATCCGTGCGCTGCACCGCGCGCTGGCAGGCCTGCGCCCACTGCAGCAGGTCCGACAGCGAAGCCAGGGCCGCGCCGTAGCCGCCGCGCGGCGAGGCCGCTTCCACCCGCGTGCCGGCGTTCTTGCGGCGCGACACCAGCTTGCGCGCTTCCAGGCTGGCCAGTGCCGCACGCACGGTGGCGCGGCTCACCTGCAGCTGCGCGGCCAGTTCCAGCTCGGTCGGCAGCGTGGCGCCCACGGCATGGCGGCCGCTGGCGATGTCCTGCGCCAGCTGGTCGGCAATGCGGGCGTAAAGCGGTTGGGTGGCCATGACGTGAGAGTGTAACGAATTGCTGCTTGCATTCAAATATGTTCGTACATATAATAAGTACGAACATATAGGAGATCGCCTCACCATGCACGCCACCCTGATTGACTCCCGCTTCCTCGGAAGCCTGTTTTCCACCGATGCCATGCGCACCGTGTTTTCCGACACGGCCACGCTGGCGCGCTACACCGAGACCGAAGTGGCCCTGGCGCTGGCCGAAGGCAAGCTGGGCCTGATCCCGCAGGAGGCCGCGCAAGTTATTGCGGCGCAGGCGCCGGGCATTGCACTCGACATGGATCGCCTGGAGCGCGAGACGCACAACGTGGGCTACCCCATCCTGCCGCTGGTGCACCAGCTGGCTGAAGGCCTGGGCGATGCCGGCAAATACCTGCATTGGGGCGCCACCACGCAGGACATCATGGACACCGCGCTGGTGCTGCAGATCCGCGCCGGCCTGGACCTGCTGGAAGCCGACCTGCGTGGCGTGGCGGTTCAACTGCGCCGCCTGAGCGCCACCTACCGCGACACCCCCATGGCCGGCCGCACGCACTTGCAGCACGCGCTGCCCGTGACTTTCGGCCTGAAAACCGCCATCTGGCTCGGCATGGTCGAGCGCAACCTCGAACGCCTGCAGCAGCTGCGCCCGCGTGTGCTGGTGGGCCAGTTCGCTGGCGCCGGCGGCACGCTGGCCTCGCTGGGCGACCGGGGCCTGGACGTGCAGGTCGCGATGATGGAAGAACTCAAGCTGGGTGTGCCGCTGACCACCTGGCACACCGCCCGCGACGGCCTGGCCGAAACCGCGCAGTGGCTGGGCCTGGTGACGGCCGCGCTCGCCAAGATGGGGCTGGACGTGTCGCTGATGATGGCCAACGAGTTCAGCGAGGTGTTCGAGCCCTTCGTCCAGGGCCGCGGCGCCTCCAGCACCATGCCGCAAAAGCGCAATCCGATCAGCTGTGAGGTCATGATCGGCGCCGCCAAGACCGTGCGCCACCTGGCTGGCCTGGCGCTGGACGGCGCGGTGCAGGACTTCGAGCGCGCCACCGGCCCCTGGCAGGCCGAGTGGGTGGCGATTCCAGAAGCCTTCCTGCACACGGCGGGCGCGGTGTCGCAGGCGCTGTTCATGCTGACCGGCCTGGAGGTGGACCCGCAGCGCATGCGCCAGAACCTGGATTCCACCGGCGGCCTGATCGTGGCCGAGGCCGTGATGATGGGCCTGGCCCCGGCGCTGGGCCGCAACGAGGCGCACGACGTGGTCTACGCCGCCTGCCGCACCGCCCTCGAACACAAACGCACGCTGGCCGAGGTGCTCAAGGCCGACCCGGCGGTGACGAAGCTCGTCAGCCTGGCGCAGATCGACGCCTTGTGCGAGCCCGGCAACTACCTCGGCTGCGCACCGCAGATGGTGGACAAGGCGCTGGCGGCCCCGCGCCATTGAACCCGGCAATCCGCTTTTCTGGCCGATCCCATCCTTTCCCTGACATCATTCCTTTGAGGAGACACCCCATGTCCGCTATTTCTTCCCGCATTCGCCGCAACCTGCTGGCTTCCAGCCTGGCCCTGCTCGCCGGCTTCAGCGCCACCGGCACCCTGGCGCAGGACGCCTACCCCAGCAAACCCATCACCTGGGTCGTGCCGTTCGCGGCTGGCGGCCCCACCGACGCGCTGGCGCGCCACATCGCCGAGCGCGTGGCGCGCGAGATGGGCCAACCCATCATCATCGACAACTCGCCCGGCGCCGGCGGCACCGTGGGCGCGGCCAAGGTGGCGCGTGCGAAGGCCGACGGCTACACCCTGCTCGTGGGCCACATGGGCTACATGGGCGCGGCGCCGGCCCTGTACAAGAAGCTGGCCTACGACCCGGTGAAAGACTTCGACGCGGTGTTCCGCTTCCCCGACACGCCGCTGGTGCTGATGGTGCGCAACGCCCATCCGGCCAAGGACATCGCGGGCCTGATCGACTTCGGCAAGAAGAACCCGGACAAGTTGTTCATCAGCAACGCCGGCATGGGCTCCAGCTCGCACCTGATTGCCGCGCTGGTGGCCAGCTCGGCCGGCATCAAGGTGACGATGGTGCCTTACAAGGGCGCGGGTCCGGCGCTGGTGGACGTGATTGGCGGCCAGGTCGATGGCATGTTCGACCAGACCAACACCGCGCTGCCGCAAATCAGCGAAGGCAAGGTGCGCGCGCTGGCTGTCACCTCCAAGGTGCGGCTGCCGCAACTCAAGGACGTGCCGACCCTGCATGAAACCGTGATGCCCGGCTTCGAGGCCTCCACCTGGTACGGCATCTACGCGCCCAAGGGCACGCCCAAGGTGGCGCTGGACAAATTCCAGTCCGCCTACCTCAAGGTCATGAAGGACAAGGCCTACACCGACAAGATGGCCGCCCAGGCCATCCAGATGCTGCCGCCCGAGCAGTACACCGGTGCGGCGCTGGCCCGGCACACCGAAGCCGAAGTCGCGCGCTGGCGCGCCGTGGCGGCCCGGTCCAATCTGTCGCTGGATTGATGCCATGCCCGCCGACGCCGTGCGGCAAATTGCCCAGGAAGACCTGGTGCAGGGCATCGCCGATGCCCTGCAGCTCATCAGCTACTGCCACCCGCCTGATTTTGTGCAGGCCCTGCGCCGCGCCCACGATGCCGAGACCCATGCGCCGGCCCGTGACGCCATGGCGCAGTTGCTGATCAACAGCCGCCTGAGTTATTACGGCAAGCGGCCCCTGTGCCAGGACACGGGTGTGGTGCAGGTGTTCGTTCGACTGGGCGCAGCGCTGCAATGGGTTCGCCGCGACGGCCAGCGCCTGTGCAGCCTGCAGGCCCTCGTCAACGAAGCCGTGCACCAGGCCTACACCGACCCGGCCAACCCGCTGCGTGCCTCCCTGGTGCGCGACCCGCTGGGCGCGCGTGGCAACACCCGCGACAACACACCGGGCACCGTGCAGGTCGAGCTGACGGACGGCGATGGGCTCGAAGTGCTGGTGGTGGCCAAAGGCGGTGGCGGCGATGTGAAAGCGCGTTTTGCGACCCTGAACCCCAGCGACAACGTGGCCGACTGGGTGCTGGACCAACTGCCCGGCATGGGGGCCGGCTGGTGCCCGCCCGGCATCCTGGGCATCGGCATCGGCGCCAGCCCCGAGCAGGCGATGCTGCTGGCCAAACAAAGCCTGTTCACGCCGATCGACATGGACCTGCTGCGCCAGCGTGGCGCGGCCAGCCCGGAAGAGGCCTTGCGTCTGGATCTTTACCAGCGCATCAACGCCCTGGGCATCGGCGCGCAAGGCCTGGGCGGTTTGGCCACCGTGCTGGACGTGAAGGTGGCGACCGCGCCCTGCCATGCCGCCACGATACCGATTGCGCTGGTGCCCAACTGCGCTGCCACCCGCTACATGCGCTTCACGTTGGACGGCAGCGGCCCCGCCGAACTCGCACTGCCGCCGCCGGACGTGTGGGACGGCCTACCCGATCGTTTCGATTCGCCACAGGCGGTGCGCGTCAACCTCGATGCGCTGGACGCCGCCCAGGTCGCCAGCTGGCGCACCGGGCAGACCTTGCTGCTCAGCGGCCGTGTGCTGACCGGGCGCGACGCCGCGCACAAGCGCATGGCGGACCTGCTGCGCGAGGGGCGGCCTTTGCCGGTCGATCTCAAAGGCCGCGTCATCTACTATGTGGGCCCCGTCGATGCCGTGCCCGGTGAGGCCGTGGGCCCGGCCGGCCCGACCACCGCCACCCGTATGGACAAGTTTGTGGACACGCTGCTGGCCCAGACCGGGCTGTTGGCGATGATTGGCAAGGCCGAACGGGGCCCGGCCGCCATTGCCGCCATCCGCCAGCATGGCGCGGCCTACCTGATGGCCGTGGGCGGTGCCGCCTACCTGCTGTCCAAAGCCATCACCCACGCCAAAGTGCTGGCTTTTGACGACCTGGGCATGGAAGCGATTCACGAGTTTGAACTCCAGGAGTTTCCGGTGACCGTGGCCGTGGATGCGACGGGGCATTCGATCCATCGGCACATTGGCTTGCGGCCCACGCCACAGCCTGAATAGCCTGAAAAAAGCTTGGACCAGGGTGACGATGGCTCCGTGGGGGCAGGATCAGGCGGCTCGCGGTGGCGTCGCCTGATTCTCCAGGTGGCCCAGCAACAAGCGGGCGGGCGGCGACAGGGTGGCCTCATCCCGAAAGCAAATGGTGAACTGCCGCTGCGCCCAGCTGTCAGTGAGCGGAATCACGCGCAGGCCATGGGTCTCGGCATAAGGCTGGGCCACCTCGGCCGGCACCACGCTGATGGCCAGGTTGGCGCGCACCACGCGCAGCGCCGCCTCGAAGTTGGACACGATCACGCGGTGCACCAGCGGCTGGCCCAGCACAGCGGCGGCGCGTTGCAGCATGACCTGCACGGCGCTGTTGACCGGCAGGCTGACGTGTTCGTACGCCAGCGCCTGCGCGAACGCCAGCCGCGCGTGGCCAGCCAGCGCATGCGAGGGATGGACCACGATGGCCAGGTGGTCGCTGCGGTAGGGCCGGGTTTGCAGGCCCGACAGGTCGGCCGCGTCCCAGCAAATGCCCAGCGAGGCGGCGCCGGTCTTGATGCCGTGGGCGACCTCGGGGCTGATGCGCTCTTCCATGCTGATCTGGATGTCGCGGTGCGCCGGTATTTGCAGGAAGGCCGCCACGTCGTCGGCCAGTGACTCGGCCAGCACCGAGACCGTGGCCAGGATGCGAACCTGGCCGCGCACGCCGCTGGCGTAGGCCGCCATGTCGCGGGCCATGCTGTCGGCGTTGGCCAGCAGGGTGCGGGCATGCTCCAGCAGGGTTTCACCGGCCGCAGTGGGCTCCACGCCGTGGCGCCGGCGCAGCAGCAAGGGGGTGCCCACGGCATGTTCCAGCGCGGCCAGCCGCTTGCTGATGGCCGACCCCACGATGGCGTGTTGCTCGGCTGTGCGGGTGATGTTGCGGGTGTCGCACACGGCGGCGAACAGGCGAAGGGTGGTGAGGTCGAGATCGCGCATGGTGGGTGAGTCAGGAGCCACGGGGTTTTAGGTATTCCTGCTTGGAACTTTAAGCCTTCCGATATAGATTTTCCAATGGCTTCAGGAATTTCTAAAATCCAGGTGTCGCAGCTCCCACCCTTTCATTGACCGCCATGTCCCATCACCTTCATTTGCCCTCCCAGGCCATCATCCGCGAGGTCGGCCTGCGCGACGGCCTGCAGAGCATCGCCCGCGTCCTGCCCACAGCCCAGAAGATCGAGTGGATTCGCGCCGCCCATGCGGCCGGCCAGCGCGAGATCGAGGTCGGCTCCTTCGTGCCGGCGCGCCTGCTGCCGCAACTGGCCGACACGGCCGAGCTGGTTGCCTTTGCCCAGACCCTGCCGGGCCTGATCGTGTCGGTGCTGGTGCCCAACCTCAAGGGTGCCGAAAAAGCCATTGACAGCGGCGCCGACGCGATGATCGTGCCGCTCTCGGCCAGCCACGCCCACAGCCTGGCCAACCTGCGCAAGACACCCGACGAGGTGGTGGCCGAAGTGGCCCACATCCGCGCTGCGCGCGACGCCGCGGGCTCGAAGATCGTCATCGAGGGCGGCGTCGGCACCGCCTTCGGCTGCACGATCCAGGGCGAGGTGGCCGAGAGCGAAGTGCTGCGCCTGATGCTGGCCCTGCTCGACGCCGGTGCCGACCGCGTGAGCCTGGCCGACACCGTGGGCTACGCCGACCCGGCCATGGTGAGCCGCCTGTTCGAAAAGGCGCGCGCGCTGGTCGGCGACAGGCTCTGGTGCGGCCACTTCCACGACACGCGCGGGCTGGGCCTGGCCAACGTCTACGCCGCGCTGCAGACCGGCGTGAACCGCTTCGACGCCTGCCTGGCCGGCATCGGCGGCTGCCCGCACGCACCGGGCGCCAGTGGCAACGTCAGCAGCGAAGACTTGGCCTACATGCTGCGCAGCATGAAAATCGACACCGGTATCGACATCGACGCGCTGCTGGCGCTGCGAAAACAGGTGGCCGGCTGGCTGGACGGCGAAGCGCTGCACGGCACGTTGTGGCAGGCCGGCCTGCCCAAGACCTTGAACGATGCGCCGCTTGCGGCCTGAACCCTTGAATTGAACGCCATGAACGACATCAACACGGCCTCCGCGCCAACCGAACGCCCGCTGCCCCTCAAGGGCCTGCGCGTGGTCGAATTCACCCACATGGTCATGGGGCCGACCTGTGGCATGGTGCTGGCCGACATGGGCGCCGAAGTCATCAAGGTCGAGCCCATCGACGGCGACCGCACGCGCCACCTGCTGGGCGCCGGCGCGGGCTTTTTCCCGATGTTCAACCGCAACAAGAAGAGCATCGCCATCGACCTGCACTCGCCCGAGGGCGCGGCCGTGGCGCGCAAGCTGGCGGCCACCGCCGACGTGGTGGCAGAGAACTTCAAGCCCGGCACGATGAAGAAATACGGGCTGGACTACGAATCACTGTCGAGGGTGAACGAGCGCCTGATCTACGTGAGCCACAAGGGTTTCCTGCCCGGCCCCTACGAGCACCGCACGGCGCTTGACGAAGTCGTGCAGATGATGGGCGGCCTGGCCTACATGACCGGGCGCCCCGGCGACCCGCTGCGCGCCGGCACCAGCGTCAACGACATCATGGGCGGGATGTTCGGCGCCATTGGGGCGATGGGTGCGCTGATCCAGCGCGGCATCACCGGCAAGGGGCAGGAAGTGCAAAGCGCGCTGTTCGAGAACAACGTGTTCCTGGTCGGCCAGCACATGCTGCAGTACGCCATCACCGGCCAGCCCGCGGCGCCCATGCCCGAGCGTATTTCGGCCTGGGCGGTGTACGACGTGTTCACCGTGAAGGACGGCGAGCAGATTTTCCTGGCCGCCGTGAGCGATGCGCAGTGGGCGACATTTTGCGATGCGCTGGGCTTTGACGACCTCAAGGCGGACCC
>JAHFQI010000001.1:0-26322 GCA_023259355.1 Comamonadaceae bacterium | reverse complement strand
AACGCCTGGCCGACCGCAGCGCCGCCGAGCTGACGGCGTTGTTCGAGAAAGTCGGGCTGCCGTTCGCACCGATCCGCAAGCCCGAGGAACTGTTCGACGACGAGCACCTGAATGCCACCGGCGGCCTGGCCGACATCACGCTGCCCGACGGCGAGCGCGCCGGCCAGACCGCGCGGACCACGCTGTTCCCCTTCACCATGGACGGCCAGCGCCTGGGCGTGCGCCTGCAGCCGCCCAAGCTGGGCCAGCACACCGCCGAACTGCTGGCCAGCCTGGGCTTCTCGGAAAGCGACGTGGCCGCCCTGCAGGCACGAAGCGCTGTGGCCTGAAACCGCGCTACATTTCCATCGACTGACATCACGAAGAGACATCCATGCCCCTGCAAACTCCCGCTTCCCGCCGCGCCGCCCTGAACACCCTGCTGGCCGCCGCGACGTCCAGCCTGCTGCCCGCCGTTGCCTGGGCGCAGTCCGGCACCGTCAAGTTCATCCTGCCCAACGCCACCGGCTCGGGTGTGGACGCCATCACCCGCTCCGCACAACCCGCGTTGGCCAAGGCGCTCGGTCAGGCGGTCGTGGTGGAAAACCAGCCCGGCGCGGGCGGCGTGGTGGGCCTGCAGACGCTGGCGCGCTCGGCACCCGACGGCCAGACGCTGTCGGTGGTGTCGAACAACGTGGTGATCTTCCCGAGCGTGCTCAAGTCCCTGCCGTTCGACATGCCGGGAGACTTCACGCCGATTGCCGTCGTCGGCAGCACCCCCATGGTGCTGGTGGTCAACCCCGCCAAGGTGTCGGCCACCAACAGCAAGGAGTTCATCGCGCTGCTCAAGAGCAAGCCCGATACGTTCAATTTCGCCTCCGGCGGCAACGGCACCATCCTGCATCTGGCCGGTGAAATGTTCCTCGACGAGGCGGGCGTCACCGCCAAGCACATTCCCTACAAGGGCGTGGGTCCGATGGTCACCGACCTCATCGGCGGCCAGGTGGATTTCGGCGTCGCCGCGCTGCCCAGCGTGCAGGCCCACATCAAGAGCGGGGCGCTGCGCGCCATCGGCAACTGCGGTGCCCAGCGCACGCAGGCCGCACCCGAGATTCCGACGTTCGTCGAGCAAGGCCTGCCGGGTTATGTGATGGAAGCCTGGTTCGCGGTGCTCGGACCCAAGGGCATGAACGCGGCCAGCGTGAAGAAAGTGCACGACGCGCTGGTGGTCGCCTTCAGCGATCCGACCGTGAGGGAAACCATGGCCAAGCAGGGGAATGCCATCAACATCAGCTCCTCCGAGCAGGCGCAGGTGGCGTTCCGCCGCGAACTGGCCAAATACGCCGCGCTGGTCAAGAAGGCCGGCGTGGTGCCGCAGTAAGCCGGCTTCGCCACGCCTTCGAGCCCGCCGTGTGCGGGCTTTTTTGCGCCCGTGCCGGAAGGATTGCCGGCTTGGCCTCGGCATGGCAGAATGCGCGCTGACATGCATAATAATTCACGACCGACCGGTCGGTTAATTCTGTAACGGCACTTTGGGCCATCTCTCGAAACCACCTCAATGACCACTCTTCTTCAAAGCTTCATCGGCGGTCGCTGGATCGGCCAGCAACCCGCCCAGGCCCTCCAAAGCGCCGTCAACGGGCAGACCGTGGCCCACACGCACGCCGAGGCGCCGGACTTCGCCGAGGCGGTGCACTTCGCCCGCAAGACCGGCTTGCCGGGTCTGATGGCCCTCGATTTCCAGCAGCGCGCCGCCCGCCTGAAGGCCCTGGCCAAGTACCTCAACGACCACAAGGAGGCGCTCTACGCCATCTCCGCCCACACGGGTGCCACACGCGCCGACAGCTGGGTCGATATCGAAGGCGGCACGGGCACGCTGTTCGCCTATTCCAGCCTGGGGCAGGCCGAGCTGCCCAGCGGCAACCTGATTCACGAAGGCCCGGCCATGCCTCTGGGCAAGAAGGGCGGCTTTGCGGGCACGCACATCCTGGTGCCGCGCGGCGGCCTGGCGGTGCACATCAATGCCTTCAACTTCCCGATCTGGGGCCTGCTCGAAAAATTCGCACCCAGCTTCCTGGCCGGCATGCCCTGCATCGGCAAGCCCGCCACCGCGACCAGCTACCTCACCGAAGCCATGGTGCGCCTCGTCAACGAATCGGGCATCCTGCCGCCCGGCGCGCTGCAACTCATCATCGGCGGCACGGGCGACCTGCTAGACCGGCTGGAAGGCCCGGACGTCGTGACCTTCACCGGCTCGGCCGACACTGCCGCGAAACTGCGCGTGCGCCCGAACCTCATCCGCAACAGCATCCCGTTCAACGCCGAAGCCGACTCGCTGAACTGTGCCATCCTGGCGCCCGACGTGACGCCGGACGACGAGGAATTCGACCTGTTCGTCAAGGAAGTCGCGCGTGAAATGACCGTCAAGGCCGGCCAGAAATGCACGGCGATCCGCCGCGCCATCGTGCCGCGCCAGCACCTGGACGCCGTGGCCGAGAAGCTCAAGGCACGCCTTTCCAAGGTGGTGGTGGGCGACCCGTCGGTCGAGGGCGTGCGCATGGGCGCGTTGGCCTCGCACGCGCAGCAGGCCGACGTGGCCGAGCGCGTGGCGCTGCTGCGGCGCGGCGCGGAACTGGTCTATGGCGGCGGCGACGGTTTTGCCCCGCTGGGCGAGGGCGTCGCCAACGGCGCGTTCTTCCAGCCCACGCTGCTGCTCAGCCGCAATCCGATGACGCACGATGACGTGCACGATGTCGAGGCCTTCGGCCCCGTCAGCACGCTCATGGCCTATGACGGCATCGACGAAGCACTCGCTCTGGCCGCGCGTGGCAAGGGCAGCCTGGTCGCCACGCTGGTGACCAAGGACCCGGCCACCGCAGCACGCATGGTGCCCGTGGCCGCCGCCTACCACGGCCGTCTGCACGTGCTGGACCGCGAGGCCGCGGCCGAATCGACCGGCCACGGCTCGCCGCTGCCTTTCCTGAAACACGGCGGCCCCGGCCGCGCCGGCGGCGGTGAAGAACTCGGCGGCCTGCGTGCCGTCACGCACCTGCTGCAGCGCGCCGCGGTGCAGGGCTCGCCGACCATGCTGGCCGCGATCACGCGCGAGCATGTGCGCGGCGCCAAGGTCATCGAGACCGGCACGCACCCGTTCCGCCGCCATTTCGAGGAGCTGCAGATTGGTGAATCGCTGCTGACCGCGCCGCGCGTCATTGGCGACGACGACGTGCACGCCTTCGGCAAGCTCACCGGCGACATGTTCTACATGCACTTCGACGAGGCAGCCGCCAAGGCCTCGCCGTTTGGCAAGCGCATCGCGCACGGCTACCTGGTGCTGTCGGACGCGGCCGGTCTGTTCGTCGTGCCCGAACCCGGCCCGGTGCTGGCCAACTACGGCATCGACACGCTGCGCTTCGTCAAGCCCGTGGGCATCGGCGACAGCATCCAGGTGCGGCTGACCGCCAAGCGCAAGATCGACCGCAACAAGAAAGACGCCAATGGCAACGGCCAGGGCGTGGTGGCCTGGGATGTGGAAGTGACGAACCAGGACGGCGAATTGGTGGCCAGCTACGACATCCTGACGCTGGTGGCGAAGAAGGGCTGAAGTCCGGCCGTAAGTGGATCACGCCATCACCAGGGCATCCTGGCAAACCGTTCCACCAGGAAGTCCAGCAAGGCCCGCACCGCAGGCGACAAATGCTTGCGCGAGGGATACAGCGCATAGATCGCCATGTCGGGCACTTGCCACTCGGGCAACACCACCTGCAAACTGCCATCCTGCAAATGCGGGTTGGCCAGGTAGGTTGGTTGCAGTGCGAGTCCGCCGCCCGCCAGCGCGGCGCGCAGCAAGGCCGTGGCCTCATTGGCGCTGAAGTGGCTGGCCACGCTGACCTGGGCTTGCTCTTCGCCCCGGTGCAGCTGCCACACACTCTTGCCAAAGTTGGCATAGCTCAGGCAGCGGTGGCCACTGAGTTCGGACGGTGCCTGCGGCTGGCCATGCTCAGCCAGGTAGGCCGGTGAGGCCACCAGCACCGAGGCGCACGGTGCCAGCAAGCGCCCGATCAGCGTGGGGTCCGGCTCGGCGCTGATGCGGATGGCCAGGTCAATGCGCGCCTCCACCAGATTCAGCGCGCCTTCGCTGGCGTTCAGATCGACCTTGAGTTGCGGATGCAGCTTCAGAAAGTCCACCACCGCAGCCGCCATCTGTGCGTAGGCCAGGGACATGCTGCAGGTGATGCGCAACTGCCCGCGCAAAGCGTCGCTGCGGCTGGCGGTTTCTTCCTCCACGTTTTCCATCAGCGCCAGCATTTGCTGGCTGCGGCGAAGGCAGCTTTCACCTGCGTCGGTCAGCGTCACACTGCGGGTGGTGCGCTGCAACAGGCGCGCGCCCAGCCATTGCTCCAGCTCACCCACGTAGCGCGTCACCATGGTGCGCGACATGTCCAGTTTGTCGGCCGTGGCGCTGAAACTGCCGCTGTGGGCCACCTCCACAAAGACCTGCATCGCGGTCAATCTGTCCATGATTTGCTCTATTAATGAAACAGTAATGGCCAGATTATGGGATTTATCTGCGCAAATATTGAAACTACAGTTCATCAAAGACGCTACAGAGCGTCTTTGCAAACAACCCCCAGGAGCTTTCCCATGATCCGCACCACCGTCATCGCCGCCTCTCTGGCCATTGCCTTTGCCGCACAGGCCGCCCAGCCGTTGACCGTCAAGGTCTACAACGCAGGTGCCGCCAGCTTCAATGTCAACTCCACGCTGGTCTACGGTGAAAAGGAAGCCATGGTCATTGACGCTGGCTTCACCCGCGCTGACGCGCTGCGCATTGCCGCCAACGTGCTCGACAGCGGCAAGCAGCTCACCACCATCTACGTCAGCCAGGCCGACCCCGACTACTACTTTGGCGTCGAGACCCTGAAAGAGGTTTTTCCCCAGGCCGACGTGGTCACCACCCCCGCCGTGCTGGAAAAGCTGAGCGCCAAGCTGGCGGGCAAGGTCGCGTTCTGGGGCCCCAAGATGGGGGCCAACGCACCGCGCAAGCCGGTGGTGCCGCGTGCGCTGGTAGGCAACACCCTGACGCTGGAAGGCCAGACGATTGAAATCCGCGGCACGCAAGGCCCGCTGGCCCATCGCCCCTACGCCTGGATTCCGTCCCTCAAGGCTGTCGTCGGCAACATCGGCGTGTTTGGCAACATGCACGTGTGGACTGCGGACACCCAAACCCCGGCCCTGCGCGCCGCCTGGGTGGCCCAGCTGGACGAGATGGCGGCGCTCAAGCCCGAGCTGGTGATTCCCGGCCACATGAAGGCGGGCACCGCGGTCGATGCCAGCGCCATCCGCTTTACCAAGGACTATCTGCAAACCTTCGAGAAGAACCTGGCCGCCAACACCACCAGCGCCACGCTGATCGGTGCGATGAAGCAGTCCTACCCCCAGGTGACCGACGGTGCGATGTCGCTGGACATTGGCGCCAAGGTCAACACCGGCGAGATGAAGTGGTAAGGAGATAACACCATGCGCACCACCGTGACCTATCTGTTCGATCCCCTGTGCGGCTGGTGTTATGGGGCGTCACCCGTGATTCAGCAGTTGGGGCAGCAAGCCAACATCCAACTGGAGCTGGCCCCCTCGGGCTTGTTTGCCGGTGGCGGGCGCACCATGGATGCCGCGTTTGCGGATTACGCCTGGTCCAACGACCAGCGCATTGCAAAGCTGACCGGCCAGCGTTTCACCGAGGCCTACCGCCAGAACGTGCTGGGCCGCCTCGGCGGCCGCTTTGACTCGGCCACCGCGACGCTGGCGCTCACCGCCGTGTCCTTGTCCGAGCCGCTGCGCGAACTGGAAACGCTCAAGGCTTTGCAGGAAGCGCGCTACGTGCAGGGTCTGGACACCTGCGATGTGTCCTTGGTGGAGAAGCTGCTGCGCGACCAGGGTTTGGCCGCCGCCGCGGATCGTTTGGCCGCAAGCGATGCCGAGCTGCTGGCCGCCAACGCGGCGCGCATCCAGAAGGCGCGGCGCCTGATGCAGACCTTTGGCGCGCAGGGCGTCCCTGCCCTGGTGGTCAGTGACGACAAGGGCGGTCGGCTGTTGAGTGGCCATGCGCTGTACGGCAACTTTGACAAGCTGCTCAGTCAGATGGTTGTTGCCGCCTGAACATCCCTGTGGAACATGGCGAACGCGAACAGAAGGAGCCTTCGAGGACCCTTCTTCGCCAAGTCCTGGTTCTCCTGCGCGCAGGACGCTGGACCGAGGCGCACCAGCGATCAGCGGTGTTTTCTCGGCGCCGTGAGGGGGTGATTTGAATTCGGACGGCGGGTGGTCACAGCTTGGGGATGCGAATCCGGCTGATCATCAGCGACCCCGAGATCGCAAAAATCAGGACCAGCGGGTGCAGCCGAAAATCGGCCACCCTGATGACGCCGAACCACAAGTCCGGTCCCACGGCACCGGACCACGCTGCGAAGGCCAGGAGCGCGACAAGGAAGATCGACGTCGGGATGGGCGTTCCCTCGAAGTACTTCACCTTGTCGCCACCGCCTGACAGCGTCTCGGCCGTCACGTTGTACCGGGCCAGGCGCGAGACCCCGCAGGTGATGAAGTAGGCCAGCACGATGCGGTCGTAAAGCCCCTGCATGCCGCAGCCATAGGCAATCATCGCTGGGGCCACGCCGAAGGAAATCACATCGGCAAGCGAGTCGAGTTCCCGCCCCATCGCCGACGTCTTCTGGCGCCACCGGGCAATGCGGCCGTCCAGGATGTCGAAGACCAATGCCGCCAGAACCAGGGCGCTGGCGAAGTAGACATGCCTGACCTCCCGCACCTGGAGGTAGGTCATCATCGAAAACAGCGCCCCCGTGCCGCAGATGGCGTTCCCGAGGGTGAACCAGTCCGCAAGGTGGAACTCGCGGATCATCGAAAACGGTTTGCGGGCACTGTCGGTCGGCATGGGAAGAAAGCCTCCGGGCGGATGGAAGTGGGGCGGCGCGCACCGTGTGGCCGGGCGCCGGGCTGGTCTTCAGTTTAAGGCCAGGGGCGGGCCCAGGTCTACCGAGCGATCAACAAGCCGCGCATCGTCTCCAGGCTCTGCGCAATGGCGGCATCGGCGCTGCCATCGACCATGCAGGCGGGGTGCAGGTAGTCGATTTCCAGCGCCAGCAGGCCGTCGTAATTCGCGTTGCGCAGCAGCGCGAAGATGGCGGGCATGTCGATCAGTCCCTGGCCGACCGGGACGCTGGGCCAGAAGGCAAAATCGCGCGGGTGGCCGACCTTGCGCGTGGTGTTGGCCGTGATGTCCTTGATGTGCGTGGCCCGCGCGTAAGGCGCCAGCTTGCGCGCCGCTTCCACCGGGTCTTCGATCATGCGCAGGTTGTTGGCGGTGTCCAGGCACACGCCCAGCCAGGGTGAGTCCACCGTTTCGATCAGCTCCACCAGTTCGTCGGCCAGCAGGTCGATGTGGTTCTCGATGGCCAGCACCACGCCGTGCGCCTCGGCCGGGCCGACCACGCGTTTCAGGATGGGCAGCAGTTTGGCGCGGTGCTCGGTCCAGTTCGCGGGCCGGGTGCGGCGGCCGCCGCAGCAAATGCGCATGACGCTGGCGCCCACGGCCTGGGCGATGCCGATGTGGCGCACCAGATCGTCCGCGGCCGCGAGGTCGTCACCGGAGCGCAGGCCGTGCGGGTGGCCCCAGGCCCAGACACGCTCCAGCCCGGCCGCGTCGAGCCGCTCGCGCAGGTGGGCGAGGGTGCCGGCATCGGTTTGCGGAAAGAAGCACGACTCCAGCGACACCCCGGCCACGCCCAGCGCCTGGGCGCGGGCGACGAAGTCGTCCATGGTCATGCGGGTGCCCGGATCGGTTTCGAGTCCGGGGTAGATCTCGCCGAAATGGCGGTGGTAGCAGTAGGAATCGATGGCGATTTTCATGATCGGGTGCTCTCCTGGGACGGTAGCGTACAGCGTTGCTTCAGGCCGCTTTGGGGCGCCGCGATGTTCGTGGCGGTGCGGTGGGTGCGGCGAGCCCCGCGCCGGCGTCTACCGGCAGCCGCACTTCCGACTTGACTTCCTTGAGCACGATGCTGGAGCGCACATGGGTCACGCCCGGCAGCTTGAAGAGGGTGCTGTGCAGGAACTGCTCGTAGTGCTGGATGTCGCGCGCCATCACGGTGAGCAGGTAATCGGCCTGGCCGGTGGTGCTGAGGCAGCGCACGATCTGCGGCGTGGCGGCCACCGCGCGCTCGAACTGCTGCACCAATTCCTCGCTGTGCTGGCTCAGGTTGGCTTCCACCACCACGAGCAGATTCAGTCCCACCTTCTGCCGGTCCACCAGCGCGGTGTAGCCACGGATCACGCCGGCGGCTTCCATGTCCTTGATGCGCTTCCAGCACGGCGTGCTGGACAGGCCGACGGCCTCGGACAGTTGCTGCACCGTCTGGCGTGCGTCGCGCTGCAACTCCTGCAGGATACGCAGGCTGTAGCCATCAAGAACAAATTCTTCGTTCATTGGAATTTAGAGGAATGGGGTTCTCCAAATATAGCGATTCATGGGTGAATGAAGAAGCTTTTTCTGGTCCATGAAAACTATGCTTCTTTCTTGTTCTGACTGGAGCCTTCCATGCCTTTGTCCACCGTCACGGCGCCGGTTGCCGCGCCCATCGTCCGTCCCGGCTACCAGTTGTCCGACAGCCTCTGGGCCACGCAGGGTGCGGTTTTCCTGACCGGCACGCAGGCGCTGGTGCGGCTGCTGGTGATGCAGCGCGCGCGCGACGCGGCGGCGGGCCTGGCCACGCAGGGTTTTGTCAGCGGCTACCGTGGCTCGCCGCTGGGCATGCTGGACCAGGCGATCTGGAAAGCCGGCAAGCGCTTCGAGGACGCGGGCATCCGCTTCGTGCCCGCCATCAACGAGGAGCTGGGCGCCACCCAGGTGCTGGGCACGCAGCGCGTGGCGTCCGACCCCGAGCGCACCGTCGATGGCGTGTTCGCCATGTGGTACGGCAAGGGCCCGGGCGTGGACCGCGCGGGCGACGCGCTCAAGCACGGCAACGCCTACGGCTCGTCGCCGCAGGGCGGCGTGCTGGTGGTGGCGGGCGACGACCACGGCTGTGTGTCGTCGTCGATGCCGCACCAGAGCGACCAGTTGCTGCAGGCCTTCCACATGCCCGTGGTTTCACCGGCCAACGTGGCCGAGTACCTGGAGTTCGGCCTGTACGGCTGGGCGCTGTCGCGCTACAGCGGCGCCTGGGTGGGCATGGCGGCGTTGTCCGAGGTGGTCGAGAGCGGGGCCACGGTCGATCTGGATGTGGTGAACGCCCGCATCAACGCCTGGCAGGACGCCGACGCCGTGCGGGAATCGACCGGCCACACCGCACCCGCCGACGGCCTGCATTACCGCTGGCCCGACCTGCCATCGCTGCGCATCGAGACCCGGCTGGTGGACAAACTCGACGCGGTGGCCGCCTTTGCGAAGGTCAACTCCATTGACCGCCAGGTGATTGAATCGCCGCACGCGCGCGTCGGCATCATCACCTGCGGCAAGGCGCATTACGACCTCATGGAAGTGCTGCGCCGCCTGGAGATCACGCCCGACCGGCTGGCCGCGGCGGGCGTTCGGCTCTACAAGGTGGGCCTGAGCTTCCCCATCGAGACCACGCGGGTGAGGGCGTTCGCGCACGGGCTCGATGAAATCCTGATCGTCGAGGAAAAAGGCGCCGTCGTTGAAACGCAGCTGCGCGACCTGTTCTACAACGCACCGGCGGGCGCCCGCCCGGTGCTGATCGGCAAGCACGATGCGGCGGGTCGGCCGCTGGTCTCGGCGGTGGGCGAGTTGCGGCCCTCGCGGCTGATCGAAATCGTGGCCGACTGGCTGGGGCGCCACTTCCCCGACAACGCCACCTTCAACGACCACTGCCGCCATGTGCGCGACTTCACGCCGCCCGACCTGCTCAGCAACGAGGCCGACAACGTCAAGCGCGTGCCGTATTTCTGCGCCGGCTGCCCGCACAACACGTCGACGAAAGTCCCCGAAGGCTCGACGGCGCGCGCCGGCATCGGCTGTCACTTCATGGCCAACTGGATGGACCGCGACACGGCGGGGCTGATCCAGATGGGCGGCGAGGGCGTGGACTGGGTTTCGCACTCGATGTTCACGCGCACGCCACACGTGTTCCAGAACCTGGGCGACGGCACCTACTACCACTCGGGCTACCTCGCCATCCGCCAAGCGGTGGCCGCGAAGGCGACGCTGACCTACAAGATATTGTTCAACGACGCGGTCGCGATGACCGGCGGCCAGCCGGTGGATGGCGTCATCAGCGTGGACGCGATTGCCCGCCAGGTCGAAAGCGAGGGCGTGAAGCAGGTCGTGGTGGTGTCGGATGACATCGGCAAGTACGACGCGATCCGGGGCAGGTTCCCCGCCGGCACCACCTTCCACGACCGTGACGAACTCGATGTCGTGCAGCGCCGCCTGCGCGAGGTCAAGGGCGTGACGGTGCTGATCTATGAACAGACCTGCGCGGCCGAAAAACGTCGGCGCCGCAAGAAGGGCGAGTTGGTGGACCCTGCGCGCCGCCTGTTCATCAACGAGGCGGTCTGCGAGGGCTGCGGCGACTGCACGGTGCAGAGCAATTGCGTGGCCGTGCTGCCGCACGAGACCCCGCTGGGGCGCAAACGCAAGATCGACCAGAGCAGCTGCAACAAGGACTACTCGTGCGCCAAGGGCTTTTGCCCGAGCTTCGTCAGTGTCACGGGCGGCATGCTGCGGCGGAAGTCAGGCGCGCTGGGCGGCGCCGGCAAGGCGGCTTTCCTGCGCCGGGTTGACGCCCTGCCACAACCCGAACCCCACGGCTGGACGGGCCCCTACGATCTGCTGGTGACCGGCGTGGGCGGCACCGGCGTCGTCACCGTGGGCGCGGTGATCGCCATGGCCGCGCACCTGGAGGGCAAACGTGCCAGCGTGCTCGACTTCATGGGCTTTGCGCAAAAGGGCGGCTCGGTGCTGAGCTTTGTGCGCCTGGCCGACACGCCGGACCGGCTCAACCAGGTGCGCATCGACACCCAGCAGGCCGACGCCGTGCTGGCCTGCGACCTGGTGGTGGGCGCCTCCCCCGAGGCACTGCAGACCGTCCGCCACGGCCGCACGCGGGTGCTGGCCAATGTGCACGAAACGCCGGTGGCTGAGTCGCTGCGCAACCCCGACGCCGACCTCAGGATCGAGATGCTGCTGGAAAAACTCCAGTTTGTGGCCGGTGTGGACCGTGTGGAAACCTTTGACGCGCAGGCGCTGGCCCGGGATTTCCTGGGCGACGCCATCGTCTCGAACATCCTCGCCATGGGCTACGCGTGGCAGCGCGGCCTCGTGCCGGTGAGCCTGCCCGCGCTGCTGCGTGCCATCGAACTCAACGGCGTGGCTGTCGAATCGAACCAGATGGCATTTTCGCTGGGGCGTTTGGCGGCAGCCGACCCGGCGGGGTGCCGGGCACTGCTGCAGGAGCCGCCCGCCGTGCCGGCCGGCCAAGACGCGCTGGAGGCCGTGCTGGCCCGTGGCGTGGTTCAGCTCACGGCGTACCAAAGCGCGACCTACGCACGGCGCTACGAGTCCCTGGTGCGGCGCGCCTGGCAGCGCGAACTTGCGCTGGGCGCCGACCCCGCCCTGCCTTTCACCCGGTCCGTGGCGCGCAGCGCCCTCAAGCTCATGGCCTACAAGGACGAGTACGAGGTGGCGCGCCTCTACACCGACGGCTCATTCCGCGATGCATTGGCGCAACAATTTGAAGGCGACGTGAAGCTGGAATTCCACATGGCTCCGCCGCTGATCGCGCGATCGAAACAAGGGCAGCCACCGAGAAAGATCCGGCTGGGGGGCTGGATGATGCCGGCAATGAAATGGCTGGCACGCGGCAAGGTGCTGCGTGGCACGCTGATGGATGTGTTTGGCCACACGGCCGAACGCCGCATGGAGCGCGACTTGATCACGCGGTTTGAAAAGCGTGTCGACGAGTTGCTGCCACTGCTGAACGTCAGCAACGTGAAACTGGCCGTGGAGATTGCCGCCGTGCCCCTGTCCATGCGTGGCTTCGGGCATGTGAAGCTGGCCAACATGGCGTTGGCACGAGCGCGCGAGGCTGAACTCATGCACAGGTTCAATCCGGCGCACTACCCGCGACCGCAGTCGACGTCAGTGGCTGGCCAGTTGCGCGGCATCCGCATCACGGCGGAGACATGAAAAGAAGGGCGGAAATGAACAAGGGGCCCGATGGGCCCCTTGTTGACTGACAGGAGTCAGGAATTACTTCTTGGCGCCTTCAACGCCGGTGGTGGCGGTGCCAGCCTTGACGGCGGTCTTGGCATCGGCCTTCACGTCAGCGCGCTTTTCGGTGGACTTGGTGTCAGCCTTCGGGGAAGCTTCCACACCCTTTTCAGCGGTGCCGGCCTTGACAGCGGTCTTGGCATCGGACTTCACGTCGTCGCGCTTTTTGGTGGACTTGGTATCGGCTTTGGAAGAGGATTCAACACCCTCAACGGCGGTGCCGGCCTTGACAGCGGTCTTGGCTTCGGCCTTCACTTCTTCACGCTTCTTGGGCGCTTCGGTGGTTTGGGCTTGAGCGATCAGGGAAGCGCCAGCGAGCAGGGCGAGCAGAGTCAGTTTGAGTTTCATTTGAGTTCCTTGAATATTTGGCGAGAAGACTATTTTTCACACCCATATCCGTCATGGCTATCGGGCTATCTCTCAACGTCTAACTTTAACAGAGCGTTTACAGCCGATCGAATTTTTTTTACCGGGTTTGTACTTACAAAGAGTTACAGTGAGTCGATGAAGCTGCGCAGCTTGTCCGAGCGGCTCGGGTGCTTGAGCTTGCGCAGCGCCTTCGCTTCGATCTGGCGGATGCGTTCGCGCGTCACGTCAAACTGCTTGCCCACTTCTTCCAGCGTGTGGTCGGTGGACATCTCGATGCCGAAGCGCATGCGCAGCACCTTGGCCTCGCGCGGGGTCAGGGAGTCGAGGATGTCTTTCACCACGTCGCGCAGGCCGGCCTGCATGGCGGCCTCGATCGGCGCGGTGTTGGCGCTGTCCTCGATGAAGTCGCCCAGGTGGCTGTCGTCGTCGTCGCCGATCGGCGTTTCCATGGAGATCGGCTCCTTGGCGATCTTCATGATCTTGCGGATCTTGTCTTCGGGGATTTCCATCTTTTCGGCCAGGATGCTGGCGTCGGGCTCGAAGCCGAACTCCTGCAAGTGCTGGCGGCTGATGCGATTCATCTTGTTGATGGTCTCGATCATGTGCACCGGAATGCGGATGGTGCGGGCCTGGTCGGCAATGGAGCGCGTGATGGCCTGGCGGATCCACCACGTGGCGTAGGTCGAGAACTTGTAGCCGCGGCGGTATTCGAACTTGTCCACCGCCTTCATGAGGCCGATGTTGCCTTCCTGGATCAGGTCCAGGAACTGCAGGCCGCGGTTGGTGTACTTCTTCGCAATGGAAATCACCAGGCGCAGGTTGGCCTCGATCATTTCCTTCTTGGCGTCGCGCGAGGTGGCTTCACCCTCGTTCATGCGCTTGTTGATGTCCTTCAACTGGTCCAGAGGCACCACCACGCGCGATTGCAGGTCGATCAGCTTTTGCTGCAGATCCTGCACCGGCGGGATGTTGCGGCCCATCACGGCGCTCCAGGGCTTGCCGGCGGCAGCCTGCTTTTCAATCCACTTGAGGTTGAGAAGCTGCGTGGCCACCTTGTTGCCGGCCCTGTCGCGGCCGCTGAAGTCGGCGATGAAGTTGTCCTGCGGGTAGCCGCACTTGTCCACGATGATGCGGCGCAACTCGCGCTCTTTCTTGCGCACGTCGTCCACCTGGGCGCGCACCATGTCGCACAGCTTCTCGATCGTCTTGGCCGTGAAGCGGATGGTCATCAGGTCTTCCGACAGGGCGTGCTGCGCCTTCATGTAGGCCGGCGTGCCGTAGCCTTCCTTGTCGTAGATCTTGTGGACTTTCTCGAACAGCCCGGCGATGCGGTCAAAGCGCTCCAGCGCCTGGTTTTTCAGTTCTTCGAGCTTCTTGGTCAGCGCCTTGGAGCCGCCCTTGCCGTCGTCGTCGTCGGCTTCGTCGAATTCATCAAAATCTTCCTCGGCCACGTAGTCGTCGGCTTCGTTGATATTGGAAAAACCGTCAACGATGGTGGAGATGACGACCTTGCCTTCACGGATGTCCGCGGCCATGCGCAGGATTTCGGCGATGGTGGCGGGCGAGGCGGAAATCGCCTCCATCATCGACATCAGGCCACCTTCGATGCGCTTGGCGATTTCGATTTCGCCCTCGCGGGTGAGCAGTTCCACCGTGCCCATCTCGCGCATGTACATGCGCACGGGGTCGGTGGTGCGGCCGAATTCGCTGTCCACGGTGGACAGGGCGGCTTCGGCTTCTTCCTCGGCTTCCTCGACCGTGGTGGCGGTCGGCGCCGTGTTGTTCAGCAGCAGGGTTTCAGCGTCGGGCGTCTGCTCGTACACCGCCACGCCCATGTCGTTGAGCATGTTGACCACGACTTCCAGCGTCTCGGCATCGATCAGCTTGTCGGGCAGGTGGTCGGAAATTTCGCCGTGCGTGAGGTAGCCGCGCGTCTTGCCCAGCGTGATCAGGGCCTTCAGGCGCGAACGGCGCTTGGCCATGTCTTCCTCGGACAGCACGGTCTCGTCAAGACCGAACTCCTTCATCAAGGCCCGTTCCTTGGCCTTGCTGATCTTCATGCGCAGCGGCTTGACCTTCTCGGTGGTCTCGGGCACCGGCTCGCCGACCAGGTCTTCCTCGATGTCGCTCAGGTCCAGGTCCTCGCCTTCGGCCTTGGCGCCGGCAGCCGCCGCCTTGGGTTTGCGGCCGCGCTTGGCGCCGGCTTTCGCGGGAGACTCACCGTCGGCGCTGGCGGCCTTGGGCGGGCGGCCGGGTTTCTTTTTGACGGCGGCACCCGCCTTCAGAAGGGCGTCCGCCGCTTCCTGCATTTCAAGGGCTGACATTTTGGCGGGAGACTTTGATAGAGGCACTGTTTTGGCTTTCGTTTCAGGCTTGGTCGTTGCGGCGGACTGGGCCACGGGCTTGGCAGGCGTCTTGGACTTTTGAGTGGGCATCAAACAACCTCAGCAAAAACGGACAAGGAAACGCAAGCGCCGCAAACTCCCGGCGCGGGTGATGGCAGGCGGGCCCGAGAGGGCCTGACTTCAGGGGCAAGATGGGTGGGCGAACATTTGGCGTGCAATCCTTGCGGTGAAATGGCCGGTCGTGCGCTGAGTGGCATCGGTTGGCCGGGCCCGGAGGTGTTGCTGTCGCTCTTGCCTTGTGCAACCTTACATTATACCGCCAGCCCGGAATTTCAAGTGCCGGCGGGTTCTGGCGGGGGCCGTGCCGGGGCTCAGCGGATCAGTCCAGATCCTTGATGGCGGCGAGGCTGCGGCGGCGCTCGTGGAGGGAACGGTAGCGCTGCAGGGCCTCGGGGTCGGTGGCCGAGGCCGCCAGCGCCTCGGTTTCGAGCTGCTTGAGGCGGTCGATCAGCATCAGGTTGAGCAGGGCGCGGAGTTCCCGCGCCGCCTCGCCGCGCTCGTCGGGGCTCTCGGCCTGGGGGCCGGACATCAATTTCAGCGCCAGCGCTTCGAATTCGCGCTCCCGCATGTCGTCGCGCAGCGCGCCCCAGGCGAGCGGGCCGTGGTCGTGAAACTGGCTGTCGAGCCAGACAAACAGCGCGCCATGCGGCGCCGGCAACTCGCAGAGCATGGCGTGGTCTTCGTTCGACAGCGCATCCCAGGCGGCCATGTTGGACAGCAGCAGCCGCGCCGCATGATCGGCGCGGCTGGCAGGCAGGGCCCGGCCGGCCAGCCGGGGCCGCGGCGGGGCGCTCTTGAATGATTTCGCCCATTTCCCGGTGTCGCCGCGGGGCGTGTGGCCCTCATTTTGAGGGGCTTTCCCGGCCGTCGCCGGGCCTTTGGCGGGCTTGCCGCTCCAGACCTCGGCGAGTTCCCGGCTGTTGAGCTGCACCAGGTCGGCGATGTCGCCGAGCAACTGGCGCTTGAGCGCGCCATCGGGCAGGGCGCTCCACAGCGGCTTGGCGTTGCTGGCCAAGTGCGCGCGGCCTTCGGCCGTGGTCTGGTCACAGCCCTCGCCGGCAGCCTCGGTCAGGAAGCGCGAGAGCGGCACGGCCTCGCTCACGTACCGCGCAAAGGCCTCGTGGCCGAATTCGCGGATGTAGCTGTCCGGGTCGTGCTCGGCCGGCAGGAACAGGAACTTGACGGTGCGCACGTCGCTGGCGTGGGGCAGGGCGCCGTCCAGCGCCTTGCGCGCCGCGCGCCGGCCGGCAGCGTCGCCGTCGAAGCTGAAGACCACCGAATCCGTGAAGCGGAACAGCTTTTGCACGTGGTCCGGGGTGCAGGCCGTGCCCAGCGTCGCCACCGCGTTCGGGAAGCCCAGTTGCGCCAGCGCCACCACGTCCATGTAGCCTTCGGTCACCAGCACGTAGCCCGCGTCGCGCAAGGCGTGGCGCGCCTCGTACAGGCCATAGAGTTCGCGGCCCTTGTGGAACACCGGGGTTTCAGGCGAGTTGAGGTATTTCGGCGTGCCGTCCCCCAGCACCCGCCCGCCAAAGCCGATGCACTCGCCCTTGACGTTGCGGATCGGAAACATGATGCGGTCGCGGAAGCGGTCGTAGCGCTTGTCGTCCTCTTCGTTCACGATCACCAGCCCGCTTTCGGCCAGCAGCGGATCGTCGTAGTTCGGGAACACGCTCGCGAGCGTGCGCCAGCCCTCGGGCGCGTAGCCCAGGCCGAACTGCTTGGCGATGTCGCCGGAGAGACCCCGGCCCTTCAGGTAGGCGATTGCCGGCGGTGATGCCTTGAGGTGCTTGCGGTAGGCCTCACCGGCCTTTTCAAGCACATCGGTCAGCGTGGCCTGCTTTTCGCGCTGCTCGGCGGCGCGGGCGCGGTCCTGCGGCGAGGCGTCGTCCTCGGGCACCTGCATGCCGTATTGCTGGGCCAGGTCCTTGACGGCTTCGACGAAGGTCATGCCCGCGTGCTCCATCAGGAAGCTGATGGCGTTGCCGTTCTTGCCGCAGCCGAAGCAGTGGTAGAACTGTTTGGACGGGCTAACGCTGAAACTGGGCGATTTTTCCCCGTGGAACGGGCACAGGCCCATGAAGTTGGCGCCGCCTTTTTTGAGCTGCACGTAGCGCCCGACGATCTCGACGACGTCGGCGCGGGCAAGCAGCTCCTGGATAAAGGTCTGGGGAATGGTCACCCGGGTATTTTCACTCAGTCCCCCATCATCACGCCCTCGCGCCGCGGGTCCGCGCCGCCCAGCAGCATGGGTGTGCCATGGACCTGGCCTCGCGTGATGACCTGCAGGCCGCTGGTCATGTTGATTTCCCGCACCTCGGCGCCGCGCGCGCGCAGCCGGTCCACCGTGGCGGCCGGGAAACGCCTGGCCTCCAGCAGGCTGGGGCCGTTGAGCGAACCGGCGTTTGGCAGGTTGATGGCCTGCTGCGGCGGCAGGCCCCAGTGGAGCACGCCGTAAAGCGTCCGGGCCATGTCGATGATGATCAGCGGGCCGCCGGAACTCCCGCCGCTTAGGACCACCTGGCCGGTGGCCTTGTCGAGCACCAGGGTGGGCGCCATCGACGAGCGCGGGCGCTTGCCGGGCTGCACCCGGTTGGCAACGGGTTTTCCGGCGGCGTCGGCCGGGGCGAAGCTGAAGTCGGTCAACTCGTTGTTGAGCAGGAAACCCTTGACCATTTGACGCGCGCCAAAGGCGCCTTCGATCGTCGTGGTCATGGCCAGGGTGTTGCCGTGCGTGTCCACGATGCTGATGTGGCTGGTGCCGTATTCAGGCTGCTCGGGCATGGGCGCGTAGCCGGTCATGAGGCCGCCAGGGTGGCCCGGCCGGGCGGCTTTCATTGATGGTGCGCCCGGCGCCTGGCCGATCAGTTTGGCTCGGCCGGCGAGGTAGTCCGGGTCGAGCAGGCTCATCCAGCTGCCGGCCGGGGCCTGAACGAAGTCGGGGTCGGCCAGGTACTGCGCGCGGTCGGCGAAGGCCAGGCGCGCGGCTTCCGTATAGAGGTGCAGCCAGTCGGCCGAAGGCAGGCCGTCCTGCAGCGGCAGCCCATCGGCGTTGGTGCGGGCCAGAATGCCCAGGATCTGCCCCATCGCGATCGCGGCCGAGCCCGGTGGCGGGAAGCCGCAGAGGCGGTACGCCCGGCCCCGCGCGGCGTGGTCATGGCAGAGGGGCGTGCGCTTTTTCGGCTGGTAGCCGGCCAGGTCACTCAGCGACAGCCGGCCGGGGTTGGTGGGGTGCTTGCGGACCTTGTCCACGATGGCCTGCGCCACCTCGCCTTCGAGCAGCGCCCGGGAGCCGCCGGCGGCGATGGCCCTGAGCACGGCCGCGAGTTCGGGGTTTTTCAGCACGTGTCCCACCGGCCAGGGCTGGCCGGCGGCATCGTAGAAGTAGGCCGCGGCCACCGGGTCTTTTTGCAGGCGCGTTTCAGTGGTCAGCAGGGTGTTGAGTCGCCTGCTGACCTTGAAGCCGTTCTCGGCCAGCTCGATCGCGGGCTGGAACAGCGCCGCCCAGGCCAGCCGGCCGTATTCCCGGTGTGCCATCTCCAGCATGCGCACCGCACCGGGCACGCCGACCGAGCGTCCGCCCACCACCCCGTCGAAAAACGGCATGGGCTTGCCGTCCTGGCCCAGGAAGAGCGTTTCGTCGGCCGCCGCCGGGGCGGTCTCGCGGCCGTCGAAGGCCTCGACCTCCCTGCCGTTGTGGTGCAGCAGGAACGCGCCGCCGCCGATGCCGCTCGATTGCGGCTCCACCAGCGCCAGCACCATTTGCACGGCAATCGCCGCATCCACCGCCGTGCCGCCGGCCTTGAGCACCTGGTAACCCGCATCGGCGGCCAGCGGGTTGGCCGCGGCCACGGCGAATGTCGTGGCGGCCCAGCCGGGTTTTTCGGTGTAGCCCGACCCGCCCTCGGGCTGGGGCGGAGCGGTGGCGGTGGCGGTGGCGGTGGCGGTGGCGGTGAAGCCCGGGGCGCTGGCACATCCCGAGAGCAGGCCGGCCAGCGCGACAGCGCCCAGCGCGAGCGCGGGAAAGTGAAACATGGCGACTCCGGCGGTGGTGTCCGCCATGTTAATCGGCCGGATGCCCGGGCACGCCTCAGCGGCCCTGCCGGCGCGCAGGTGTGCGGGTGTGCGGGTGGCCGGCTCAGCGCGGCGCCAGGCGGATCGCGCCGTCGAGGCGGATCACCTCGCCGTTGAGCATGTCGTTCTCGATGATGTGCTTCGCCAGCTTGGCGTAGTCATTGGGCGTGCCCAGGCGGCTCGGGAAGGGCACGCTGGCGGCCAGCGCGTCCTGCACCTCCTGGGGCATACCGAACAGCATGGGCGTGCCGAAGATGCCGGGGGCGATGGTCATGTTGCGGATGCCGTTGCGCGCCAGATCGCGCGCGATCGGCAGCGTCATGCCGACCACGCCGCCCTTTGACGCGGCGTAGGCCGCCTGGCCGATCTGGCCGTCGTAGGCGGCGACGCTGGCGGTGCTGATCATCACGCCGCGCTCGCCGGTGGCTTCGGGCTCGTTCTTGCACATGGCGTCGGCGGCCAGGCGGATCATGTTGAAGCTGCCGACCAGGTTGACCATGATGGTCTTGGTGTAGACGTTCAGGCTGTGCGGGCCACTCTTGCCCACGGTCTTTTCGGCCGGCGCGATGCCCGCGCAGTTGACCAGCCCCATGAGTTTGCCGAGCGAGACGGCCTTGGCCACCACGGCCTGGCCGTCGGCTTCGCTGCTCACGTCGCACTTCACGAAGGCGCCACCGATCTCCTTCGCGACGGCTTCGCCTTTATCCGCCTGCATGTCGGCGATCACGACCGTGGCGCCGTGGGCCGCCAGCATGCGCGCCGTGCCTTCCCCGAGACCGGAAGCGCCGCCCGTGACGATGAAAACCTTGCCTTGAATCTCCATGTGAGTCTCCTGATGAATTGACGTTGACGTAAACGTCAATTATCGATGATAAAAAACCCGGCCGGGCGGTGAGCCGGGCCGGGTGCGGTGGTGCGGGCCGAAGATTACTTGAAGCCCACGCGGTCCAGCATCTGCTGCACCTTGACCTGGTTCATGCCGACGGCGCTGATCGGAATGGTTTCGCTCTTGAAGCTGCCGCCGGTCATGGCCTGCAGCGCCGGGTTGGCGACCTTCACGCCGCTGGCGACCGGCCACTCGTTGTTGCCGTTGGCGAAGTAGTTTTGCGCCTCCGGCGTGGCCAGGTACTCCAGGAATTTGACGGCGTTGGCCGGGTTCTTGGCGTACCGGGCCACGGCGCCGCCGGCCACGTTCACATGCGTGCCCCAGCTGGCCTGGTTCGGGAACACCACGCCCACGCGATCGACCACGGCCTTGTCCTCGGGCTTGTCGGAACGCATCATGCGGGCCAGGTAGTAGGTGTTGGTCACGCCGATCGCGCATTCACCCGAGGCCACGCCCTTGATCTGGTCGGTGTCGCCGCCCTTGGGCGCGCGCGCCATGTTGTCCACCATGCCCTTGAGCCAGGCCTCGGCCTTGACCGGGCCGAGGTGCTCGGTCACCGCGCCGAACAGGCTCAGGTTGTAGGGGTGCGAACCCGAGCGGATGCACAACTTGCCCTTGTTCTTCGGGTCGGCCAGTTCCTCGTAGGTGTCCACGTCCTCCTTCTTGACCTTGATCTTGTCATACACAATCACGCGCGCCCGGGTCGAAAAGCCGAACCACGGTGTGCCACCGTCGCTGGCGGGCTTGGCGCGCAGCTGGGCCGGAATCGCGTCTTCCAGCGCTTTGGATTTGACGGGCTGGAACAGGCCTTCGATCTCGCCTTTCCACAGGCGCGCGGCGTCCACCAGCAAAATCACGTCGGCGGGGGAGGCAGCGCCTTCGGCCTTCAGACGCGCGAGAATGCCGGCATCGTCGGCGTCCACGCGGTTGATCTTGATGCCGGTGGCCTTGGTGAAGTTGGCGTACAGCGCTTCATCGGTCGAGTAGTGGCGCGCCGAATAGAGGTTCAACACCTGTTCCTGGGCCGAGGCGCTGGCGCAGGCCAGCAGCGTCACCGTGGCGGCGAAAACAGTTTTCTTCAACATGCGGGGGTTCCTTCGAGGGGCAACAGAGATGGGTGAATGGCGCAATGATAAAACAAACACGAATCATTCTCAATAAAGACGACCCTCATTCCCGCCGATGTGGACAGGCTTTGATCTGGGTCATGGGCGTGGCGATCGGCCTCACATTGGCCGGCTGCGCGAGCCCACCCGTGACCGGGCCGGTCGTGGTCACGCCGCCGCTGGTGAAAAAGGCGCCGCGCCTCGGGCTGGCGCTCGGCGGCGGGGCCGCGCGCGGGTTTGCGCACGTGGGCGTGATCCAGGTGCTGGAGGAAGCCGGCATCAAGCCCGACCTGGTGGTCGGTACCTCGGCCGGCAGCCTGGTGGCGTCGTTTTATGCCAGTGGCAAGAACGGGGCGCAACTGCAGCAGGTGGCCGAAACCATGGAGGAGGCGACCTTCACCGACTGGACGCTGCCCATCTTCAGCCGCGGTATGTTGCGCGGCGAGGCGCTGGGGCGCTATGTCAGTGCGCAGGTGGCGGGTCGGCTGATCGAGGACATGCCGCTGCCGCTGGGCATTGTGGCGACCGACCTGAACAGCGGGCAGGGCGTGCTGTTCCGGCGGGGCGATACCGGCACGGCGGTGCGGGCATCGAGCGCCGTGCCCGCGGTCTTCGAGCCCGTGAAGATTGCCGGGCACGAGTATGTGGATGGTGGCCTGGTGTCGCCGGTGCCGGTGCGCTACGCGCGGCAGATGGGGGCGGAACTGGTGCTGGCGGTGGATATTTCCAGCGCGCCCGAGGGCAATCGGTCGGACGGGACGCTGCAGATCCTGCTCCAGACCTTCGCCATCATGGGCAAGAGCATCAATGGCTTTGAACTTCATGACGCCGACGTGGTGGTGCGCCCGGCGCTCAATGACGTCAAGAGCGCCGATTTCGGCGCGCGCCGGCGTGCGATTGCCGCCGGAAGGGTGGCGATGCAGCAGGCGCTGCCGCAGCTCAGGCGGCTGCTTGCGGCGCCAGGTCCCTGAGCTCGCAATGGCACAAAAAAAGGGCTGATCTTGCGATCAGCCCTTGAAGGGATCCCTGAACCCTGTGGTTACGAAAGGACCCGAGGAGACAACTTGCAGAAACCTGGCTCATGGGCCAAATCTCAATGTCTTGAAGTTTGGCCTGAATGGGGTGCCCTGTGTAGAGCCCTGGCTCCACAAAACAGGGTGTCCGAGCCCCCTCTTTAGGGGGGCTGGCTGGTCATTAACGCTTCTTGGAAGCGGTCTTGCCGGCGCTCACGGCGGTGTTGGTCACGGCCTGGAAGTTGGCTTCGGCCACGTCGGTGGCTTGCTTGACCGCTTTTTGCACGGATTCGAAAGCGTTGTTGGCGGCAGCCACGGCGCTCTTCATCACGGCAACAGCGGTTTCGGAACCGGCCGGTGCGTTCTTGGCGGCGCTGTCAACCAGACCGACGAATTGCTTCTGTGCGTCAGCAGCCTGGCCTTCGAAGGCCTTGCCGAACTCGGCGCTGGTGCCGGAGGCGATGTCATAGAGGTGACGGCTGTAAGCAGCGGCCTTCTCAGCCAGGGGCTGGAACAGGCTGGCTTGCAGGGCCAGCAGCTCTTGTGCGTCTTTCACGCTCAGGACAGCTTGCGTCTGGTTGGCGGAGTCGTTCAGGGCGGCCTTGGCGGCGGACACGTTCAGTTCAACCAGCTTTTCCACGCCTTCGAAAGCTTTGTTGGTCAGACCGAACAGGGTTTCGACGTTGGCTTTGTGGGAGGCCAGAATTTGTTCAGCGGTCAGCATATGAAAATCTCCAATAAAAGAAAGGGTGCTTCAGGAACTGCGCTGAAACGGGCTTGGGGCCTGTTTATGTTGCAGTGCAGCATGGTTTGAATTTTACGGCCATCGCCAGCAATTGCAAGCGCTTTTTGTTGCGCTGCAACATTTTAGGGGCCAAGTTCTAGAAAACGGGATATTCAGGATGCGGCCACAATGGGGCGCACCCGAACCCCGAAGCCCATTTCCCTGTCATGCAGGCGTATTACTCCGACCAGTTTGTGTTGCCCCTGCCGCCGGGCCACCGGTTCCCGATGGCCAAGTACCGGATGCTGCGCGACCGTCTGGTGGACGGTTTGCCGGAGGTCCGGCTCGCACCCGCGCCGCCGGCGAGCAACGGCGAGCTGGCGCTGGCGCACACGCCGGCCTACATCGAGGCGATCGCGTCGGGCAGGGTGGACCCGCGCATCGTGCGGGAAATCGGTTTTCCCTGGAGCGAAGCGATGGTGGAACGCGCGCGGCGCTCCGTGGGGGCCACCGTCGCGGCGGCGCGGACGGCGCTGTCGCATGGCGTTGCCGCGAACCTGGCAGGGGGCACCCACCATGCGAGCGCCGAAAGGGGCGGTGGCTTTTGCGTGTTCAACGACGCGGCGGTGGCCGCCCGGCTGATGCAAGCCGAAGTTGCACGCCCCCACGCTCGGCACGTTGTGTCCTCGCTGCCCCCCGAGGGGGCCGTCGCCTGCCTTGGGGCGGCCCAGCGGCAGGCGCGCCGCTCGCTTCAAGTGGCCATCATCGACCTCGACGTGCACCAAGGCAATGGCACGGCGAGCATCTTCAGCGCCGATCCGAGCGTGTTCACGCTGTCGCTGCACGGCGAAAAGAATTTTCCCTTCCGCAAGGAAGCCAGCGACCTGGACGTGGCCCTGCCGGACGGCTGCCGCGACGACGACTACCTGCACGCGCTCGATCTGGCGCTGGACGAACTCGCGCGCCGCTTCGAGCCCGGCCTCGTGATCTACCTGGCCGGCGCCGATCCGCACGAAGGCGACCGGCTCGGCCGCCTCAAGCTCACCTGGGACGGGCTGGAGGCGCGCGACCGACGGGTGTTCGACTGGGCCTGGCAGCGCCGCCTGCCGCTGGTGCTGGCGATGGCCGGCGGCTACGGCGTGGACATCGAGGACACGGTGCAGGTGCAGTTCAACACCTGGCGCGTCGCGGTGGACTACTGGCGCCGCTGGCAGAATCTCCCCCGATGAGCCACGCCAAACCCCAAGCCGAGCCGCGCAGCGCCTACAAAGCTTTTCGCCCCATCACCACGCGCTGGATGGACAACGACGCCTACGGCCATGTGAACAACGTCGTCTATTACAGCTGGTTCGACACCGCCGTCAACGCCCACCTGATCGAGCAGGGCGTGCTCGACATCCACCACGGCGAGACCATCGGCCTGGTGATCGAGACGCAGTGCAACTACTTCGCTCCGCTGGCTTTTCCTCAGACCGTCGAAGCCGGCATCCGCGTGGCGAAACTGGGCTCATCCAGCGTGCGCTACGAGGTGGGCCTGTTCGCGCAGGGCGAGGCGCTCACGGCCGCCAAGGGCCATTTCATCCATGTGTATGTGGACCGTGCCACGCGCCGGCCGGTTTCGCTGCCGCCCACCCTCAAAACCGTTCTGGAGCAACTCCAATGACCCCCACCAACGTCCCGCTGCAAGTCAGCACCGTCATCAACGACCCCGCCAGCGTGGACGCGGCCATCGAGAGCCGCTTCTCGGCCCGCGCCTTCCTGCCGCGCCCGGTGGAGCGCGAGCTGCTGACGGACCTGCTGCGCGTGGCCAGCCGCGCGCCCAGCGGCACCAACACCCAGCCTTGGAACGTCTATGTGCTGCAGGGCGCCCGCAAGGACGAACTGGTTGAAAAAATCTGCGAGGCGCACGACGCCATTTCGGTCGATCCGCAGCTCGCCACTGAGTACCGCGAGGAGTACGACTACTACCCGGAGAAGTGGGTCAGTCCCTACATCGACCGGCGGCGCGAGTGCGGCTTCGGGCTTTACGGCGTGCTCGGCATCGGCAAGGGCGACCGCGACAGGATGCATCTGCAGCACCAGCGCAACTTCCGCTTCTTCGACGCACCCGTGGGCCTGATCTTCACCATGGACCGCGTGATGGGCCGGGGCAGCCTGCTGGACTATGGCATGTTCCTGCAAAGCATCATGCTCGCGGCCCGCGCTCGCGGCCTGCACACCTGCCCGCAGGCGGCGTGGAACGGCTTTTCCAAGATCATCCTGCCGCACGTCGGTGCCGGGGAGAAGGAGATGCTGGTGTGCGGCATGTCGCTCGGGTATGCGGACGAGGCGGCCCTGGTGAACACCTTCAAGACGACGCGGGTGGCGGTGGAGTCGTTCACGCATTGGGTTGAATAAGCCGGCGTCGGGTGGCCAGGACGCGGCATGACTTTCCTCGCCATCCAGTGCCTCAACGGCCTGAGCTACGCCACCACACTGTTCCTCATGGCCGCCGGCCTGACGCTGATCTTCGGCGTCACGCGCATCGTCAACTTTGCTCACGGCAGCTTCTTCATGCTCGGCGCGCTGCTGGCCGCGCACTGGGTGACGAACTGGTTTCCAGCCTGGGGCGAGAGCGCGGCGCTGTACGCGCTGGCCATGGGGCTGGGCGCGGCGGCCGCGGGCCTGGTGGGGGCGGTGGCCGAGTTCGTGCTGCTGCGGCGGATGTACGGCGTGCCCGAGCTGTACCAGCTGGTCGCGACCTTCGGCCTCACGCTGGCCATGTCGGATGCGATGCGCTGGGGCTTCGGGCCGGACGAGGTGTTCGCGCCGCGCTTTCCGGGGCTCAAGGGCTCGGTCGAGCTGTGGGGCGAATTCTTTCCGGTGTGGCAGCTGCTGAGCATCGCGCTGGGGCCGCTGGTGTGGCTGGGTCTGCACGCGATGCTGGCGCGCACGCGCTTCGGCCAGCGCCTGCGCGCCGCCACGATCGACCGGGCCATGCTCGATGCACTCGGCGTCAATCCCAAGCCGCTGATGCTGGGCGCTGTGGTGCTGGGCTGCGCGCTGGCGGGGCTCGGCGGCGCGCTGCAGCTGCCGCGCGAACCGGCCAATTTGCAGATGGACGTGAACGTGATCGTCGAAACCTTCGTGGTGGTGGTCACCGGCGGGCTGGGCAGCATCGGCGGCGCGTTTTTCGCGGCGCTGCTGATCGGCCTGATCCATTCGCTGGGCGTGAGCCTGTTTCCGCAAGCCACGCTGGTGCTGGTGTTCCTGACCATGGCCGTGGTGCTCGCAGTGCGCCCGCAGGGCCTGATGGGGCAGCCGCTGGATGCCGGCCCCAGGGAGGTCATCCAGAAGTTCCACGGGGGCGGCGCTAAAAAGTCTTGGCAGGTGCTTGGTTTTGCCGCCTTCTTCGGGCTGTGCGGCGTGGCGTGGGCGGGCGGCGACTACGGGCGCTCGCTCGCCTCCGACGCACTCATC
>JAHFQI010000223.1 GCA_023259355.1 Comamonadaceae bacterium | reverse complement strand
TGACATGGTCCAGCACCCGCACGTCCACCAGCGCCAGCGCGGCCTTGAGCGTCTGCGTGAGCGCTTCGTCGGCGCGGCTGGGCTGCACCGTGCCACTGGGGTGGTTGTGCGTCAGCACCACAGCCGCCGCATGGTGGTGCAGGGCGCGCAGCACCACTTCGCGCGGGTAGACGCTGGTCTGCGTGAGCGTGCCGCGAAACAACTCTTCGAGGGCCAGCAGGCGGTTCTGGCTGTCCAGGAACAGCACGGCAAAAACCTCGTGCGGGCGCTGCGCCAGGTGCAACTGCAAATAGTTCTTGACGGTGTCGGGGCTACCGAACACCTCGCGTTCGCGCAACTGCTCGGCCAGCGCCCGGCGCGCCAACTCCAGCACCGCCACCAGTTCGGCACGCTTGGCCGGACCCAGGCCCTTGATGCGGTCGAGGTCGTCGGCGCTGGTGTGCAGCAGGCCGCTGATGCCGCCAAAGCCGGCGGGCGGCATGGCCAGCAATTCATCGGCCAGCTGCAGCACGCCCTTGCCGACGATGCCGGTGCGCAGCAGCAGCGCCAGCAACTCGGCGTCGCTGAGCGCGCCGGGGCCGCGGGCCAGCAGCTTTTCGCGGGGCTGCGCATCGGTTGGAAGGTCTTTGAGCGCCATGAAAAGCCGGGGCAGGGCAGGTTTCTACAATGGAGGGCAGTTTATCGGGACTTTCATGGCTACTGTTCAACCGGGTTCTTTCCTCACCCTGCATTACCGCTTGGCCGGGCCGGCAGGCGACATCATCAACACCTTCGACGACAAGCCGGCCACGCTGTCGCTGGGCTCGGGCGAACTTTCGCCCGCGGTGGAGCAGCGCCTGCTCGGGCTGGAGGAGGGCGTTCGCGCCGTCTTCGAGCTGCCGGCCGGCGAGGCCTTTGGCGAACGCAACGCCGACATGGTGCAGTGGGTCGCGCGCAAGCTGCTCGACGAGCTGGGCGACCCGCATGAGAAATACGCCGTGGGCGAGGTGGTGCAGTTCCCCACGCCCGACGGCCTGGGCAGCTACGCCGGCGCGGTGCGGCAGGTTCGGGAAGACGGCTCGGTGCTGTTCGACTTCAACCACCCGCTGGCCAGCCAGCCGGTGACGTTTGAAGTGCTGGTGATCGGCGCGTTGTGATGACTACGGAGTCCGAAATCCTGCTGGCTGAACCGCGCGGCTTTTGCGCCGGCGTGGACCGCGCGATCGAGATCGTGGAGCGTGCGCTGGCCAAATTCGGGCGGCCGATCTACGTGCGCCACGAAATCGTGCACAACACCTACGTGGTCAACGAACTCAAGGCCAAGGGCGCGATCTTCATCGAGGAACTCGACGACGTGCCCCCGGGCGCCACGCTGGTGTTCAGCGCCCACGGCGTGAGCAAGGCGGTGCAGGCCGAGGCGGCCGCGCGCGGCTTCCAGATATTCGACGCCACCTGCCCGCTGGTGACCAAGGTGCACGTCGAAGTGGCCAAGCTGCACAGGGAAGGCTACGAGTTCATCATGATCGGCCACAAGGGCCACCCCGAGGTCGAGGGCACCATGGGCCAGCTCGACAGCGGCATCCACCTGGTGGAAGACGTGGCCGACGTGGCGCGCATCCAGCCTGCGCAGACCGAGCGGCTGGCCGTGGTCACGCAGACCACGCTGTCCGTGGACGATGCGGCCGACATTGCCGCCGCCGTGAAGGCGCGCTTTCCGGCCGTGCGCGAGCCCAAGCAGCAGGACATCTGCTATGCCACGCAAAACCGCCAGGACGCGGTCAAGCTGCTGAGCCCGCAGGTGGACATCGTGATCGTGGTTGGCAGCCCGACCAGCTCCAACAGCAACCGGTTGCGCGAGGTGGCCAGGAAGCTCGGCACCGAGAGCTACATGGTGGACAGCGCCGACGAGCTTCAGCCGGCCTGGTTCGAGGGCAAGCTGCGCGTCGGTTTGACGGCCGGCGCGTCCGCCCCCGAAATTCTGGTGCAGCAGGTGATATCGCGCATCAAGGCGCTGGGCGCGGTGGCGGTGCGCAAGATGGACGGCATTGAGGAAACCGTGAAATTTCCCCTGCCCAAGGGGCTGCGGCTCGATGGGCCGAATGCCCCCCAGCCGGAACACCTGCGCTGATCCCTGGGGCGTCGAGCGGGCCGGCCGGCGCACAGCGGCCCGGGCGGACGGGTCCGCTCCACTAAAATTGCGGGATGCTAGACATCCTCTCGTTACGAAAAGACCTTGACGCCGTCATCGCGCGTCTTGAAACGCGCAAGAACCCGCAGCCCTACCTGGACGAAGCGTCCTTCAGGGCGCTGGAAACCGAGCGCAAGACCCTCCAGACCCGCACCGAGGACCTGCAAAGCCAGCGCAACAGCCTGAGCAAGCAGATCGGCCAGCTCAAGGCCAAGGGCGAAAGCACCGACGCGGTGATGGCCCAGGTCGGCGCGATCAAGACCGAGCTGGACGCCTCCGCGGCCCGGCTCGATGTGATCCAGGCCGAACTGCACGCGCTGCTGCTGGCCGTGCCCAACCTGCCCCACGAGAGCGTGCCGGTCGGCTCGGACGAGTCGGGCAACGTCGAGGTGCGCAAGTGGAGCCCCGCAGGCGGCCTGGGCGGCAGCCCCGCCGCGCTGGGTTTCCCGGCCCGCGACCACGTGGACCTGGGCGAGGCGATCGGCCTGGATTTCGACACCGGCGTCAAGCTTTCTGGCGCACGCTTCACCTTCATGCGCGGCCCGATCGCGCGGCTGCACCGGGCGCTTGCGCAGTTCATGCTGGACGTGCAGACCCAGGAGCACGGCTACACCGAGTGCTACACGCCGTACATCGTCAATGCCGATACCCTGCGCGGCACCGGCCAGCTGCCCAAGTTCGAGGCCGACCTTTTTGCCGTCAACAAGGGCGGCCAGGAGGGTGAGGGCGAGGCGCTGTACCTGATCCCGACGTCGGAAGTCACCATGACCAATGTGGTGCGCGACACCGTGTTGGCCGCCGCGGAACTGCCGATCAAGCTGACCGCCCACACGCCATGCTTCCGGTCCGAGGCCGGCAGCGCCGGGCGCGACACGCGCGGCATGATCCGCCAGCACCAGTTCGACAAGGTCGAGATGGTGCAGATCGTGCACCCCGACCAGAGCTACGCAGCGCTGGAAGAAATGACCGGCCACGCTGAAGCCATCCTGCAAAAGCTCGGCCTGCCGTACCGCGTGGTGGCGCTGTGCACCGGCGACATGGGTTTTGGCGCTACCAAGACTTATGACCTGGAAGTCTGGCTGCCCGCGCAGGACACCTACCGCGAAATCAGCTCGGTTTCCAACTGCGAGGCTTTCCAGGCCCGCCGCCTGCAGGCGCGCTTCAAGAACGCCCAGGGCAAGAACGAACTCGTCCACACCCTGAACGGCTCCGGCTTGGCCGTGGGCCGCACGCTGGTGGCCGTGCTGGAGAACGGCCAGAACGCCGACGGCTCGATCACCGTGCCGCCCGCGCTGCGGCCCTACATGGGCGGCGTGGACGTGCTGCGCGGCTGATACAATCTGCGCTTCGAATCAAGGAGAGGTGGCAGAGTGGCCGAATGTACCTGACTCGAAATCAGGCGTACCGCAAGGTACCGTGGGTTCGAATCCCACCCTCTCCGCCAGTATGCATAAAGGTTTGCTGCTATTAATTTTGCAGCAAACCTTTTTTGCTTTTGGACTCATGTAGCCACCATGTAGCCATCGGGACGGGGTTTCGGATCGAGTATCCGTCTAGCCTCGCCAAGAAAAAACCCGGCGCGGCGGCTGCGCAGACCAGCCGATCAGCTTCCGTTAATGGGTCTGAAGTAGCCCTTGATGCATGCCGTTCTACGCACGCAGATCTGGATGTGGCTGCGAAAGCCCGCGCCACGGTAGATGGGCTGGCCCTCTCGGTGTGATGCTTCAATAGGTTATTCCCACCGAGTCGGGAAGCTGGAGGCTTGAAGGCCAGGGCCGAGTGGGGCCTGCGAGCGTTGTAGTAACCCAGGGAGGCGGGCAACCAGCCTGTGCGCTCGGCGCTGTTGCGCCAGGTGCGGCCGTAGGCCCAGCTATGCAGCAGGTGCTGCCAACGGCGGCGGCGACCTTAACTCTCGGCACTGAGTGCATTGCTGTCATTGGCAAACGATTTCCACGGCAGCAGCAAGGACGGGTATCTGAGCTCAAGGCGACATTGCGCCCAGGATCGTTGTGCCGGCACGGCCAGTCTGTCCCATCGGTGTCGGCTCCTCACGTCAATCGAATGGCTTTGTCGACTCAAAGCCGAATTCCATCCGCTGTTGACGAAGGTCGACTTGTATGTCCCGGATCAAGGCTGTCGAATGATTTCCGGCACAGCCGTGAACAGATCCGCCTCCAGCCCATAGTCGGCCACGGAGAAGATCGGCGCCTCCGGATCCTTGTTGATCGCCACGATCACCTTCGAATCCTTCATGCCCGCCAAGTGCTGGATCGCCCCCGAGATGCCGCAGGCAATGTACAGCTGCGGCGCCACGATCTTGCCCGTCTGCCCCACCTGCCAGTCATTGGGCGCATAACCCGCATCGACAGCCGCGCGGCTGGCACCCAGGGCGGCGCCGAGCTTGTCGGCCAGCGGCGTCATGACTTCGTTGAACTTCTCCGCGCTGCCCAGGGCTCGTCCGCCAGAGACGATGATCTTGGCCGCCGTGAGTTCGGGCCGGTCG
>JAHFQI010000078.1 GCA_023259355.1 Comamonadaceae bacterium | reverse complement strand
TCCCCAGACTGCCGTCGCCAGCCTTCGTGCGCTCGTTGGCGGCAAAGAACGTGACACGCACTTTCTGCCGGTTCAGCACCTCGGCCACGAGCGGTGCAACCTCCATGTGTCCGGTGTCGAAAGTCAGGTAAAGCGGCTTTGCGCACCGGTCTTTTGCACTGCCTTGCGCCCACCCGGCCGGCGCATGGACAAGGCCTGCAAGAACGATGGCGCCAACGAGCCCCGCGCGCGCCATCCGCGCAAACGCCGGGCGCCGCCTGGCATCAAAGGCGCGGGGCATGATCCAGCGTCCAGACCCCGTGAGGGGACTTGCCCACGTTGACCTGGCGCACAACAGTGCGGGTGGTGGTGTCGATCACCGAGAGCTTTCTCGCCCAGCGGGAAGCCACCATGATGAACTTGCCGTCCGCCGAAACATCCATGCAGTCGGGCCCGGCCGGGCCGGGAAGGTTCGCCACCACCTCAAAGGTCTGGTAGTCGATCTTGCTGATGCTGTTGGCGACGCGGTTGCTCACGTACACGTGGCGGCGGTCGCCTGCGGCGCGGAACGCGTGGGCGCCCAGGCCGGTCTTGATGGTCTTGACAAGGCGGCCTTCCTTGCCCGTCACGTCGTAAACCTCCACGCCGTCGCCACCGGTCAGGCCGATCAGCAGGGTCTTGTCGTCGGGCGTACCGAACACATCGGCGGGCATCGGACCGGTCTTGACTCGCCACTTGAGCGTCTGGGTCGCCAGGTCGATCGCCACCAGCTCGTCGCTGTCCTGCATGGTTGACCAGACGGTGGTGCTCTTGGTGTCAATCCACACATGGCTTGGCGTCTTGCCGGTAGGAACGCGCTTGACCAACGTCATGTCCTTGCCGTCCCAGCGGTAAATGTCGATGTGGTTGAGCCGGTTGGCGGCGGTGACGAACCACTTCATGTCGGGAGAAAACCGCAACTGGTAGGGGTCCATGATGCCGCGCACGGTGCGCTGGACCTCGGCGGTGCGCGGATCGATGAAGGTCAGCGAGTCGCTCAACGCATTGGCCACGATCACCGATTTTTCATCGGGCGTGAGGTACAGGTGGTGCGGCTCCTTGCCCGTGGGAATGCGCTTGGTTTCTTTCCAGGTGACCGGGTCGATCACGCTGACATTGCCGTCCAGCGAATTCAGCACGAAGACCGGCGCCGGTGCTGCGGCCAGCGTCAAGACAGGGAAAAGGGACCAGAAAAGGGCTAAAAAACCGGAAAAACGGGGAAAAGACTTCACGAACGACTACTTTCTCGACAGGGGGTCAAGTGTAGCCGGGTGACCTACAGAGGCCCGTGAATACCCTTAATATTCATCCAATGAACTTGATTGACATCAACGGCGTGCGACTGGAGGTGCGCCGCATCCCGGCGCCTGACGGTGCCCCCAGCGTGGCGCCCCTGGTTTTTCTGCACGAGGGGCTGGGTTCGGTCGCCATGTGGCGCGACTGGCCCGACCAGCTGTGCACAGCCATCGGCCGCGCTGGCCTGGTGTATTCGCGTCAGGGTTATGGCCAGTCGGACCCCGTACCCGACGTGCGCGGCGAACCGGCTGAGCATGAGGGCCGGCGCTCCGGGCGTCTGCGGCCGGACTACATGCACCACGAAGCCTGGGATGTGCTGCCCGGCTTGCTGGCGCACCTCCAGATCGATGAACCGGTGCTGGTGGGCCATTCCGACGGCGGCACCATCGCCCTGCTGTACGCCAGCCGCTTTCCCGTTGCGGCCTGCATCGTGATGGCGCCGCATGTGATGGTCGAAGACATTTCCGTGGCGGCCATCACGCAGGCACGCGAGGCCTTCCTGACCGGCGGCCTTCGCGAGCGCCTCGTGCGCTACCACGCCGACGTGGATGGCGCCTTCTGGCAATGGAACGACATTTGGCTGAGCGATGCTTTCCGGGCCTTCGACATCCACGAGGACTGCCGCCGCATCACCGCACCGCTGCTGGCGATCCAGGGGGTGGACGATCCCTATGGCACGATGGCGCAGATTGAAGACATCGCCCTTCAAGCACCGCAAGCCGTTCTGGAGCGCCTGGCCGGCTGCGGCCACTCCCCCCACCGGGACCAGACCGAGGCCGTCAATGCGGCGATCCAGCGATTTCTGGCCGCGATGTAGCGGCTGACGCCCGAATGGGGCGCTTCAGGCACTGATGAGCGCCAAGTCGTCCGCTCCGAGCCAGCGCCATTGACCCGGCGCCAGCTCATCCGTCAACTGCAAGCCGCCAATCCGCGAGCGGTGCAGCGCCTCCACCCGGTTGCCCACGGCCGCCAGCATGCGCTTGACCTGGTGGTACTTGCCCTCGGTCAAGGTCAGGCGGAGGTGGTGCGGGTCCACCGCTTCGCACGCGGCGGCCTTGACGGGCTTCGGATCGTCGTCCAGCACCACGCCGGCCAGCAGCTTTTGAACCTGTGCCGCCTCGAGCGGGTGTTTGGTCGTTACCTCGTAGACCTTGGGCACATGGTGACGCGGTGAACTCATGCGATGGATGAACTTGCCGTCGTCGGTCAACAGCAGCAGGCCGGTGGTGTCCTGATCCAGCCGCCCGACCGCCTGCACGCCCTGCACCGCGCCCTTTTGCGGACGCAGCCGCAGCGGTGAAGGCAGCAGCGTGTAGATGCTCGGGTAGGTCGAGGGCTTTTGCGAACACTCCGTGCCCGCCGGCTTGTGCAACATCAGGTAGGCTTTTTCCTGGTACGGCCAGGATTTGCCCTGCACCGTGAACATCAGGCCGTCCGTGGCCAGATCGGTCCCCGGTTCAACCTCGTCCACGCCGGGAACGCTCACCAGCCCCTGCTGGATCAGACCCGCACACACCCGGCGCGTGCCGAAACCCTGGCTGTAGAGAATGTCGTCAAGTCGCATGGCAAAAGCGAAGAGGAAATTAGCGCCGCAGGCCATCCGGCCGGGCGTCAACATTTGGGCAAAAAAAGACCAGAGCGAGCTCTGGTCTTTACTGAGTGGTGGAGCTGGGGGGATTTGAACCCCCGTCCGCAAACCTTCCTCGCACAGATCTACATGTTTAGCGGTCTGATTTGAGTCTCGCCACCGGTGTCGCGCAGTCGCACGCTACACCGGACGCCAGCACCCTATTTTCTCGCCCCAAGTCAAGGTACCCGACTCAGAGCCAGCCGATGTGAATAACCTTACAGCCTGGACAGCCTCATCTTGCGATCAGACCACCCTTGCCCAGCCCATCGGCCTGCTGTTGTAAGGCTCACTGGTGTTTAAGCAGCGAGTGCGAAACGTTCGTCGTTTGCAGTTAGTTTGTTTGAATCTGTTTTACGAGCGCATTCAGCTCGACATGCACCGCTACGATTCCAACCCACGTCGAAACCAATGCAGCCCCTCATTGTTCATTTTAGGCGCAGTTCAGCAATTTCAAGAGCTGCAGGGGCGAATTGATCTGCGCATGGGCCCGCCACATGACAATATCGGTCTGCGGGCCCAGATAACCATAGCTTGCCGCCACGGTGCCCATGCCAGCGGCCAGGCCGGCGATGATGTCACGCTCGTCATCACCCACGTACACGCAATGCGATGGCGCCACGCCAAGGCGCCGCGCGGCTTCCAGCAAGGGGGCAGGATGCGGCTTGGCGTGCGGCGTGGTGTCGCCACTGACCACGGCTGCGGCGCTGGCAAACAGCGGCATCGCACGGGTCAACGGGTCCGTGAAACGGCTGGATTTGTTGGTGACCACACCCCAGGCCATGTCGCACCGGATGAGTTCCGCGATCAGATCCGCCACCCCTTCAAACGCGTAAGTGCGCTGCGTCATGCAGTTTTCGTAGTTGACGAAGAACTCCTCCCGCAGAGCTTCGTAGTCGGGATGCTCCGGGGTCAGGCCAAACGCCACGCCCAGCATGCCGCGGGCACCGGCCCCGGCCATGGGGCGGTAACGCTCCGGCGGCAGCGATGCCAGACCGCGGTCGGTGCGCATCTTGTCCACGGCCGCGCCGAGATCAGGGGCGCTGTCGATCAGGGTGCCATCCAGGTCGAACAGCACGGCTTGCACATTGCCAAACACGCGATCAAGCTCCATCGGCCGGTTTGCGGGTCGCAAACAGGTAGTTGACGCTGGTATCGGCACTGAGCCAGTAGCGGCGCGTGAGTGGGTTGTATTCCATGCCGCGCGTCTGCTGCAGGTCCAGGCCGGCCGCGCGGCAATGGCTTGCCAGCTCGCTGGGACGGATCAGCCGCGCGTATTCGTGGGTGCCGCGCGGCAGCAGGTTGAGCAGGTACTCGGCGCCCACGATCGCGAACAGGAAGGACTTGGGATTGCGATTGAGCGTGGAAAAGAACACCCAGCCACCGGGCTTGACCAGCGCGGCGCAGGCCTTGACGATCGAGGCCGGATCGGGCACGTGCTCCAACATTTCCATGCAGGTCACCACGTCGAAGCTGCCGGGCTGTTCTGCCGCCAGGGCCTCGGCGCTGACCTCGCGGTACTCGACGCCGGTGGTCTGCGCCTCCAGCGCATGCAGCTGCGCCACTTTCAGTGATTTGGGCGCTAGGTCAACGCCCAGCACCGAAGCCCCTTTTCGCGCCATGGCGTCTGACAGGATGCCGCCACCGCAGCCGACATCCAGCACCCGCTGACCCGCCAATGGGGCAAGGCTGTTGATCCAATCCAGCCTCAAGGGATTGATTTGGTGCAGGGGGCGGAATTCGCTCTCGGGATCCCACCAGCGGTGGGCCAGGTCGGAGAATTTGGCCAGCTCGGCCGGATCGACGTTCAGTGTTTCGCTCATGATTCGATTTTCCTCGAAGCCATAAAAAAAGCCCCATCGCTGGGGCTTTTTTTGGCAATCCGGAAGGATTACTTGTTGGCGCGGGTGCCGACCACTTCGATTTCCACGCGGCGGTTCTTGGCGCGGCCTTCGGAGGTCTTGTTGTCAGCCACGGGCTGCTTCTCGCCCTTGCCTTCGGTGTAAACGCGGTTCTTTTCGATGCCCTTAGACACCAGGTAAGCCTTCACGGCTTCAGCGCGCTTGACAGACAGCTTCTGGTTGTAAGCGTCAGAACCGACGGAGTCGGTGTGACCCACGGCAATGATGACTTCCAGGTTGATGTCCTTGATCTTGCCGGTCAGGTCGTCGAGCTTGGCCTTGCCTTCGGGCTTCAGAACAGCCTTGTCGAAGTCGAAGAAAGCGTCAGCAGCGTAGGTCACCTTGGTGGCGGCGGCCGGTGCGGGGGCCGGAGCGGGTGCGGGGGCCGGAGCAGGTGCGGGGGCCGGAGCAGCCACCGGAGCGGGAGCCGGAGCGGGAGCCGGAGCAGGCTTCAGGGCACCATCGCAATCCTTGGCGGCCGTGGCGGGCGTCCAGTTGGCATCACGCCAGCAGAGTTCGTTCGTGCCGTTCTTCCAAACGAGTTCGGAAGTACCGTTGCGCCAGTTGTCAATCGTCTGGGCGCCAGCGGCGGAGACAAGAGCTGCGGAGGCAAACAACATCGCCACTTTGTTCAGTTTCTTCATGGTTCTCCTCTTGGGGAAAAAAGCCGCAGACTCGCTGCGAAAAATGGACGCTTTAGGTGACCATCACCAAAAACGCTGAAATCATTGTGCCACACGCAACTGCCGGAACAACGGCCTGCCAGCCCCGGCTGTGAAGGAGGAAACAGCAACAGCCCAATATGTTGCTCAATTGCGACATCCCATTCCACCTAAAATCGACGTCTTTCCCGCGTAACCCCCTCATGACCCAATTCGCCAAAGAAACCCTGCCTGTCAGTCTTGAAGAGGAAATGCGCCGGAGCTACCTCGATTACGCCATGAGCGTGATCGTGGGACGCGCCCTGCCCGATGCACGCGATGGCCTCAAGCCCGTGCACCGGCGCGTGTTGTTTGCCATGCATGAGCTCAACAACGACTGGAATCGGGCGTACAAGAAGTCCGCCCGTATCGTGGGCGACGTGATCGGTAAGTACCACCCGCACGGCGACCAGTCGGTCTACGACACCATCGTGCGCATGGCCCAAGACTTCTCCATGCGGCATATGCTGGTGGACGGCCAGGGCAACTTCGGTTCGGTGGACGGCGACAACGCCGCCGCCATGCGGTACACGGAAATCCGCCTGGCCAAGATCGCGCACGAGATGCTGGCTGACATCGACAAGGAAACCGTCGATTTCGGCCCCAACTACGACGGCTCAGAAAAAGAGCCGCTGGTGCTGCCGAGCAAGCTGCCGAACCTGCTGGTCAACGGCTCCGGTGGCATCGCCGTGGGCATGGCCACCAACATACCGCCGCACAACCTCAATGAAGTGGTTGACGCCTGCCTGCACCTGCTGCGCAACCCGGAGGCCTCCATCGACGAGTTGATGGAGATCATCCCGGCACCCGATTTCCCCACGGCCGGCATCATCTACGGCATCAACGGCGTGAAGGACGGCTACCGTACCGGCCGCGGCCGTGTGGTCATGCGCGCGAAGTGCCACTTCGAGGACATCGACAAGGGCCAGCGCCAGGCCATCATCGTTGACGAATTGCCTTACCAGGTCAACAAGAAGACCTTGCAAGAGCGCATGGCCGAACTGGTGCACGAGAAGAAGATCGAAGGCATCAGCCACATCCAGGACGAGTCCGACAAGTCCGGCATGCGCCTGGTGATCGAACTCAAACGCGGCGAAGTGCCCGAGGTGGTGCTGAACAACCTCTACAAACAGACCCAGCTGCAGGACACCTTCGGTATCAACATGGTGGCGCTGATCGACGGCCAGCCCAAACTGTGCAACCTGAAGGACCTGATCAGCGTCTTCCTGCAGCACCGCCGCGAAGTGGTGACGCGCCGCACGGTGTTCACGCTGCGCAAGGCGCGCGAGCGCGGCCATGTGCTCGAAGGCCTGGCCGTGGCACTGGCCAACATCGACGAATTCATTCGCATCATCCGCAACGCGCCCACGCCCCCGGTGGCCAAGGCCGAACTGATGGCCCGCCCCTGGGACAGCCAGCTGGTGCGCGAGATGCTCACCCGCACCCGCGCCGATGGCGGCGTGGTGAATGCCGATGACTACCGCCCGGACGGTCTGGAAAAAGACTACGGCATGGGCAGCGACGGCCTGTACCGCCTGTCGGACACGCAGGCGCAGGAAATCCTGCAGATGCGGCTGCAGCGCCTGACCGGGCTCGAGCAGGACAAGATCGTCGCCGAATACAAGGAAGTGATGGCGGAAATCGAGGACCTGCTGGACATCCTGGCCCGCCCCGAGCGCGTGTCGGCCATCATCAGCGACGAACTCACCACCATCCGCCAGGAATTCGGTCAGACCAAGATCGGCGCCCGCCGCAGCCAGATCGAACACAGCGCCTACGACCTCTCCACCGAGGACCTGATCACGCCGACCGACATGGTTGTCACGCTCAGCCACAGCGGCTACATCAAGAGCCAGCCGCTGTCCGAATACCGCTCGCAAAAACGCGGTGGCCGCGGCAAGCAGGCCACGGCCACCAAAGAAGACGACTGGGTGGACCAGCTCTTCATTGCCAACACCCACGACTACATCCTGTGCTTCTCCAACCGCGGGCGGCTCTACTGGCTCAAGGTCTGGGAAGTGCCGCAGGGCTCGCGCGGCTCGCGCGGCCGGCCCATCGTCAACATGTTCCCGCTGCAGGACGGCGAGAAGATCAACGTGGTGCTGCCCCTGACCGGCGAAAAGCGCAGCTTCCCGGCGGACCAGTACGTGTTCATGGCCACCAGCATGGGCACGGTCAAGAAAACCACGCTCGACGAATTCAGCAATCCGCGCAAGGCCGGCATCATTGCCGTGGACCTGGACGAAGGCGACTTCCTGATCGGTGCGGCGCTGACCGATGGCCAGCACGACGTGATGCTGTTCAGCGACGGCGGCAAGGCCGTGCGTTTCGACGAAAACGATGTCCGCCCCATGGGCCGCAACGCGCGCGGCGTGCGCGGCATGATGCTTGAAGAGGGCCAGGGCGTGATCGCCATGCTGGTGGCCGAGGACGAGCAGCAAAGCGTGCTGACCGCCACCGAAAACGGCTACGGCAAGCGCACATCGATCACCGAATACACGCGCCACGGCCGCGGCACCAAGGGCATGATCGCCATCCAGCAGAGCGAACGCAACGGCAAGGTCGTTGCCGCCACGCTGGTGCACGCCGACGACGAGATCATGCTGATCACCGACAAGGGTGTGCTGGTGCGCACCCGCGTCAGCGAGATTCGCGAACTGGGCCGTGCCACACAGGGCGTGACCCTGATCGGGCTGGATGAAGGTTCCAGGCTCAGCGGCCTGCAGCGCATCGTGGAAAACGATGCCAACCCGGCCGACACGGAAGCGGACGGCGGCACACCCGAAGACACCTCGTCGGCGAACTGAAAACACGAGAGAAGCAACGAGCAGACATGGCCAAGACACTCCCTGAACTTCGTATCCAGATCGACGCGGTGGACCGCGAACTGCTGGCCCTGCTCAACCGCCGCGCCGCGCTGGCCAATGAGGTCGGCGAGATCAAGCGCGTAGAAGGCTCGCCGGTGTTCCGTCCCGAGCGCGAGGCGCAAGTGATCCACGGCTTGCAAAGCGCCAACCCGGGTCCGCTCAAGAGCGACAGCGTGGCCCACATCTGGCGCGAAGTCATGTCGGCCTGCCGCGCACTGGAAGCCCCGCAGCGCGTGGCTTTCCTGGGTCCGACCGGCACTTTCAGCGAGCAGGCCGCGCTGCAATTTTTCGGCTCCAGCATCGAGCGCGTGCCCTGCGTCAGCATTGACGAGGTGTTTCGCGCGACGGCGGCCGGCACGGCCGAATTCGGCGTGGTGCCCGTGGAGAACTCCACCGAAGGCGTCATTTCGCGCTCGCTCGACCTGTTCCTGAACTCCCCGCTGCATGTGGTGGGCGAAACCAGCCTGCTGGTGCGCCACAACCTGCTGCGCCTGTCGAACTCGCCCGACGGCATAGAAGTGGTGCTTGCCCATCCGCAGGCGCTGGCGCAATGCCAGGGCTGGCTCAACACCCACCTGCCCGACGCCGAGCGGCGCGCCGTGTCGAGCAACGCCGAAGGCGCGCGCCTGGCCGCCACCAACCCTGCCTGGGCCGGCATCGCCAGCGAACGCGCCGCCACCGAATTCGGCCTGCACATCGCGGCGCATGCCATCCAGGACGACGCCTTCAACCGCACGCGGTTTGCCGTGGTCTGCCTGCCGCAAACACTCCCCGCACCCGAGGCCTCGGGCCAGGACTGCGTGAGCCTGATCGTTTCGGTGCCCAACCGGCCCGGCGCGGTGCACGATCTGCTGGTGCCGCTCAAGACGCATGGTGTGTCCATGACGCGCTTCGAGTCGCGCCCCGCCCGCTCGGGCCAGTGGGAGTATTACTTCTACATCGACCTGCAAGGCCACCCCTCCGAGCCCCATGTGGCCGCGGCCTTGAAGGACCTGAAAAGCCTTTGCGCGTTCTACAAAGTGCTGGGCACCTACCCGGTGGGCGAATGAACATGAGCTTCCACGCCGGCATTCCTTCGTCGCCCTGCGCAAGGTCGGCAGCCTGTCCTGCCGCAACCCCGCGGGGGTCATATGTTTGAACAGCTGGGGCTGATCGGCTGCGGCCTGATGGGCGGTTCGTTCGCGCTGGCGCTCAAGCGCGCTGGCCTGGTCAAGCGCGTGGTCGGCTACAGCAAGTCGCCCTCCACGACGGAACGCGCCCGCCTCATGGGGGTGATCGACGTGGAAGCGCCATCGGCCTTGCTGGCGGTGTCCGGCGCCGACATTGTGCTGCTGGCCGTGCCGGTGGCGGCGACCGAGGCCACGTTCAAGGCCATCCGGCACCTGGTCACGCCCAGCATGCTGATCATGGACGTGGGCTCCACCAAGCGCGACGTGGTCGATGCGGCGCGCCGCGTGCTGCGCGACCAGGTGGGCTGCTTTGTGCCCGCCCATCCGATTGCCGGCCGCGAGGTGGCCGGCGTGGACAACGCCGACCCTGACATCTACACCGGCAAGCAGGTCATCCTGACGCCGATCGAGCGCACCCGCACCGTGCAGCTCCAGCAGGCCGCTGACGTCTGGACCGCCATCGGCTGCCATGTGGCGAAGATGTCACCCGAGTCCCATGACGCCGCCTTCGCGGCCGTCAGCCACCTGCCCCACCTGCTGGCCTTCGCACTGATGAACGCCATTTCCGGTCAGCCGCAGGGCAAGGAATTCCTTTCGCTGGCCGGCCCCGGCTTCCGCGACTTCACACGCATCGCGGCCAGTGAACCGAGCATCTGGCGCGACATCCTGATGGCCAACCGGGAAGAGTTGCTGGCGCAATCCAAAATCTTCCAGCACGCGTTGCAGGCGCTGGAACAAACCATCAGCGGCGACAACGCCGAGGCCCTTGAAAGCCTGATCAGCCAGGCCAGCCACACGCGGTCACACTGGCGCCTCAGTTCGTCAAAAGCCCACAAATAATGTTCTCGACCGAATTTCTGGACCTCCCCCCTCTGGCCAGCGCGGGAGGTGCCGTCACGCTCCCGGGCTCCAAGAGCATTTCCAACCGCGTCTTGCTGCTCTCGGCCTTGAGCCAGGGCAGCACCGTGATCCACGACCTGCTGGATTCCGACGACACGCGGGTCATGCTCGATGCGCTGACCCAACTGGGGTGCAGCGTAGAGCGTGCCGCCGACACCGTCAAGGTCACCGGCCTGGGCGGCCAGCGGCCGCGTTCGCCGGCCCGGCTGTTCATGGGCAACGCCGGCACGGCCATGCGCCCGCTCACGGCGGCGCTGGCTGTGCTGGGCGGCGATTTCGAGCTTTCGGGTGTCCCGCGCATGCACGAGCGCCCCATTGGCGACCTGGTCGATGCGCTGCGCCAGCTCGGCTGCCAGATTGCCTGCACCGGCAATGAAGGCTACCCGCCGCTGCGCATTGGCCAGCCCGAACTGAAGCTGGACGCGCCGATACAGGTCCGCGGCGACGTGTCCAGCCAATTCCTCACGGCGCTGCTGATGGCCCTGCCACTGGTAGCGGAGCGCGACATCGAGATCGAAGTGGTCGGCGAGCTGATCTCCAAACCCTACATCGAGATCACGCTGAACCTGCTGGCGCGCTACGGCATCGCGGTCCGGCGCGACGGCTGGCAGCGCTTCACCATCCCCGCAGGCAGCCGGTATGTGTCTCCGGGCGAAATCCACGTCGAGGCGGACGCCTCGTCGGCGAGCTATTTCATCGCACTGGGCGCCCTTGCGACACCGGGATCAGGCCAGCAAGGAATTACCGTCCGGGGCGTGGGCGCCGCGTCGATCCAGGGCGACATCCGCTTTGTCGAAGCTGCCGAAGCCATGGGCGCCCGGGTGCGCAGCGGCCCCAACTGGCTCGAAGTGTCGCGCGGCGCCTGGCCGCTCAAGGCCATTGACCTCGATTGCAACCACATTCCCGACGCCGCCATGACGCTGGCCGTGATGGCGCTGTATGCGGACGGCACCACCACGCTGCGCAACATCGCGAGCTGGCGCGTGAAGGAAACCGACCGCATTGCCGCCATGGCCACCGAACTGCGCAAGCTGGGGGCCACCGTCGACGAAGGCGCGGACTTCATCCGCGTCACGCCGCCGGCCTCGCCCGCGCACTGGAAGGCCGCCAGCATCCACACCTACGACGACCACCGCGTGGCCATGTGCTTTTCGCTGGCCGCCTTCAACCCGGCCGGTTTGCCGGTGCGCATCGAAGACCCCAAGTGCGTCGCCAAGACCTTCCCCGACTATTTCGAGGCCCTGTTCGCCGTGTCGGACGCCGTGCCTGGACAGATTCCCGTGCTGTGCATCGACGGCCCCACGGCCTCCGGCAAGGGCACCGTGGCCGCCGCGGTCGCGGGGCAGCTGGGCTATCACTTCCTGGACTCCGGCGCCATGTACCGGATCACCGCGCTGGCCGCCACGCAGGCAGGCCTGGCGATTGAACCCGCCAATGAGGCGGCGATCGCCCGGCTTGCCAGCACGTTGCCGGTGCGCTTCACCGAAGGCAAGGTATTGCTGGCCAGCGTCGATGTGACCGAAATCATTCGCACAGAGGAAGCCGGCATGAATGCGTCGCGGGTGTCGGCCCTGCCTGCCGTGCGGGCGGCGCTGGTCGGGTTGCAGCACAGTTTCCGCTGCCTGCCCGGCCTGGTGGCGGACGGACGCGACATGGGCACGGTGATCTTTCCGGACGCCCCGCTCAAGGTCTACCTGACCGCCAGCGCGGCCAGGCGCGCCGAACGCCGCCATAAGCAGTTGATTTCAAAGGGTATTCCGGCTACACTTGACAGTCTTCGCGCGGACTTGGAAGCACGCGACGCCCGGGATTCATCCCGCAGCGTGGCGCCCCTCAAACCCGCCGGAGATGCTTTGTTGCTCGACAACTCGGATTTGACGATTGAAGAATCGGTCGAAAACGTGTTGCGCTGGTGGCAGGGCAAGCAGCCGTTCGGGGCGTCCTGAGCGGTTGCGCACGAATGGCGCGGGCCTCACCGCTCGCGCCGTGGCCCACCCAGCCCCCGCCGCGCCGCATGCGCACCGGCTGTGTGGTTCGACAACCTAACCGCGGGATCATCCCGCAAACAACCGTCGCAGTCAGCTTCTGGAAACGATGGCAATTTCGCTGCCGTAAGACCTGTCTGCGCACCAGGAAAATCAATGTCTGAATCTTTTGCCGCCCTATTCGAAGAATCCCTGACTCGCACCGAAATGCGTCCGGGCGAAGTCATCACCGCTGAAGTCGTGCGCATCGAGCACAACTTCGTGGTGGTCAACGCCGGTCTCAAGTCCGAGGCCTACGTTCCCCTGGAAGAGTTCAAGAACGACAAGGGCGAAGTCGAAGTCCAGGTTGGCGACTTCGTGTCGGTGGCCATCGGCTCCATCGAAAACGGCTACGGCGACACCATCCTGTCGCGCGACACTGCCAAGCGCCTGGCTTCGTGGATGAGCCTGGAAAAGGCCCTGGAATCCGGCGAATTCGTCACCGGCACGACCAGCGGCAAGGTCAAGGGCGGCCTCACGGTGCTCGTCAACGGCATCCGCGCCTTCCTGCCCGGTTCGCTGGTGGACACCCGTCCGACCAAGGACCTGTCTCCGTACGAGAACAAGACCTTGGAATTCAAGGTCATCAAGCTCGACCGCAAGCGCAACAACGTGGTGCTGAGCCGCCGCGCCGTGGTCGAAGCCTCCATGGGTGAAGAGCGCGCCAAGCTGATGGAAACCCTGAAAGAAGGTTCCGTGGTGCGTGGCGTGGTCAAGAACATCACCGAATACGGTGCGTTCGTGGACCTGGGCGGCATCGACGGCCTGCTGCACATCACCGACATGGCCTGGCGCCGTGTCCGCCACCCGAGCGAAGTCGTTCAGGCCGGCCAGGAAATCACCGCCAAGATCCTCAAGTTCGACACCGAGAAAAACCGCGTGTCGCTGGGTCTCAAGCAGATGGGCGACGATCCGTGGATGGGCGTGAACCGCCGCTACCCGCAAAGCACGCGCATGTTCGGCAAGATCACCAACATCGCCGACTACGGCGCGTTCGTGGAACTCGAGCCCGGCATCGAAGGCCTGGTGCACGTCTCCGAAATGGACTGGACCAACAAGAACATCGCCCCGAGCAAGCTCGTGTCGCTGGGTGACGAAGTCGAAGTCATGGTCCTCGAGATCGACGAAGACAAGCGCCGCATCAGCCTGGGCATGAAGCAGTGCAAGGCCAACCCGTGGCAGGAATTCGCGCAGAACACCAAGCGCGGCGACCGCGTCAAGGGCCCGATCAAGTCGATCACCGACTTCGGCGTGTTCGTGGGTCTGGCTGCCGGCATCGACGGCCTGGTTCACCTGTCCGACCTGTCCTGGAACGAAACCGGCGAAGCCGCCGTGCGCAACTACAAGAAGGGCCAGGAAGTTGAAGCCCTGGTGCTGGCCGTGGACGTGGACCGCGAGCGCATCTCCCTGGGCATCAAGCAGCTGGACCAGGACCCCTTCACCACCTTCGTGTCGATCAACGACAAGGGCCAGATCGTGACCGGCAAGGTCAAGACCGTGGACGCCCGTGGCGCTGAAATCGACCTCGGCGAAGACATCATCGGCTACCTGCGCGCCAGCGAAATCTCCCGCGACCGCGTGGAAGATGCCCGCAACGTGCTCAAGGAAGGTGACGAAGTCACGGCCGTGGTGGTCAACGTGGATCGCAAGACCCGCAACATCCAGCTGTCGATCAAGGCCAAGGACATGGCGGACCAGAACGAAGCCATGCAGAGCCTGAGCCAGCAGTCGGCCCGTGAAAATGCCGGCACGACCAGCCTGGGCGCCCTGCTGCGCGCCAAGCTGGACAACAGCAACAACTAAGTTGCGCGGACGGGGACAGACCCTGCCGGCCCGCCGCCCCCTCCGGGGCGGCTCGCACGGCAGCTCTGTCCCTTTGTCCATGTTCCCCTGATTCGCACACGGCAAGATGACCCGCTCCGACCTCGTTGAAGAACTGGCTGCCCGCTTTGGCCAGCTCACCCACCGCGATGCGGAATACGCCGTCAAGACGATTCTGGACGCGATGAGCGACGCCCTGGTACGCGGACACCGCATCGAGATCCGCGGCTTCGGCAGCTTTTCGATCAATCGCCGTCCACCGCGCATGGGACGCAACCCGCGCTCGGGCGAGAGTGTGGCCATTCCCGAAAAGCGGGTTCCACATTTCAAGCCGGGCAAGGCCCTGCGTGAAGCCGTGGACAAACGCACGGCCGAACTCAATGCCGTCAAGCCAGTCTGACCGGATGGCGTGATCACCGCTGGTTCGCGCCAGTGCACGCTCGCCAGTAGAATCGGACCCGTCACTGGGGAGATTCATGAAACAACTCCTGTGGCTGCTTAAGTGGATGCTTAAGGCAGCCATTTTTTTTACCCTTTTTGCCTTCGCGCTGAACAACCAGCAGGATGCCACCGTGCATTTTTTCTTTGGCACGCAGTGGCGCGCCCCGCTGGTGCTGGTGGTGCTGACAGCCTTTGCGGCAGGCGTCGTCATCGGCGTGCTGGGCATGGTGCCGCGCTGGTGGAAACATCGCACGGCCGCCCGGCGCATTCAACCCGCCCCGGTGACCGTCCCGCCGGGCAGCCCGGCTTCGCCCCCGCCCGCAGACCATGGACTTTGACCTGAGCTGGATATTGCTGGGGCTGCCGCTGGCCTTTGTGCTGGGCTGGGTGGCATCCCGGTTTGACCTGCGCCAGCTTCGCATTGAAAACCGGCAGGCCCCCAAGGCGTACTTCAAGGGCCTCAATTTCCTGCTTAACGAACAGCAGGACCAGGCGATTGATGCCTTCATCGAAGCGGTGCAAAACGACCCCGACACGTCCGAACTGCACTTCGCCCTCGGCAATCTGTTTCGCCGCCGGGGCGAGTACGAGCGTGCCGTGCGCGTGCACGAGCATCTGCTCTCCCGCGGCGACCTGAGCGTCGCGGACCGCCAGCGCGCCCAGCACGCGCTGGCGCTGGACTTTCTCAAGGCCGGCCTGCTGGACCGCGCCGAGGAAGCGCTGCGCAAGCTGGACGACACCCCCTTTGAAAGCCAGGCCCGGCTGGCCCTGCTGGCCATCTACGAGCGCTCGCGCGAATGGCCGCAGGCCGCCGAGGTCGCACGCAAGCTCGAAGCGTCGGGCGAGGCCAGCTTCGCCGGCCGATTGGCGCATTACCTGTGCGAGGAAGCGGCCACGCACACCACCTCGGGCGACCTGGCCGCCGCACAGCGGCTGCTTGAACAGGCGATCCACGATGCCCCGCAGGCCGCCAGACCGCGCATTCAACTGGCCGGCCTGCTTCGCGCCCAGGGCCAGGACACGGCAGCCCTGGCCGCCATGGCGGCCCTGACCGACGCCGCGCCAGCGGCCCTGCCACTGGTCGCCGTGATGCTGGCCCAGACCGCGCAGGCCTGCGGACAGGCGCCGCAGGCGCTGGAACTGCTGCGCGCCAGCTACGAACAGGATCCTTCGCTCGACGTTATCGAAGCCATTGTCAGTCTCGAAACCGCCACCAGCGGCGATGCGCGCACCGGCCGCGATGGGTACATTCGTCACCTGGAGCGGGAACCCTCGCTGATCGCTGCCGCACGCTGGATTGCCGGAGAAAAACTGGAGCACGACCAGTTTCATCCTCAGGTTCAGCGCGCGCTCGACCATGCGGTCAAACCCCTGAGCCGTTACCGCTGCGCCGCCTGTGGCTTTGAAGCCAAGGACCATTTCTGGCAGTGCCCGGGTTGCCAGGCCTGGGACAGCTACCCCCCGCGCCGTGTCGAAGAACTGTAAGGCCTCGGCGGATTTCGTCGCCAGGCCGCAGCGCAAACCCGGGATTCCCCCTAGCGCAACCACCGGCCCCGCGTCAACGAACCCTGTCCACGGCCCGTTATAGGCAGGTCCCCGGCAGAACTGCCGGGTTTTTCATGACCAAGGAGTAAACCCCATGTTGAAGAAGATTCTGGCCATCGTGGCCATGCTGTATGCCGCCGCGTGTTTCGCCGCCGTGGACGTGAACAAGGCCACCGCCGCCGAACTCGACGGCATCAAGGGCATCGGTCCCGGCATTTCGGGCAAGATTGTCGACGAGCGCAAGAAAGGCAACTTCAAGGACTGGAACGACTTCATCGAACGCGTCAAGGGCGTCGGCGAAGGCAACGCCGCCAAGTTCTCCGCAGAAGGCATGACGGTCAATGGCGCCGGTTTCAAGGGCGCCGCCGCCGCACCCGCCAAGAAGGATGAAAAGCCCGCCGCCAAGGCCGAAGAAAAGAAGGCCGATGCCAAGCCTGCCGCTGCCCCGGCCGTAGCCGCCGCGCCCGCGAAGGAAGAGAAGAAGGATGCGAAGGCGGAAGCCAAGGCCAAGGCCGACGAGGCCAAAGCCAAGAAGGACGCCGACAAGAAGGCCAAGGCCGAAGAAAAGGCCAAGAAGGCGGAAGAAGCCAAGGCCAAGAAGGAAGCCGACAAGAAAGCCAAGGACGACGCGAAGAAGGCCAAGGACGTCAAGAAGGACGAGAAGAAAGATGCCAAGGCCGACGCCGCGAAGCCCGCTGCCAGCGCCGCCGCCAAGAAGTAAGCCGCCAGACACCGCTTCTCCCGCCGGTTCGCCGGGGGACAACAAAAAAACCCGCCGTAGCGGGTTTTTTTCATGCCTGCCGGGCCGCGTCAGACCGGCGCGATCAGATCCGCCGCCACGGCCTCAAACACCTCGCCCTGCGCCGCGCAGCGACCCCGCCGCATTGCTCCCTGGTCAAATGGGCGAGCCAAAGCCGCCGCCGCCCGGCGTGTGGATCTCGAACACATCGCCGGGATGCATTTCGGCGCTGCCGATATGGGCCAGTGTCTCGACACGGCCGTCAGCGCGCACCACGCGGCTGACGCCCGGCGCTCCCGGCTGGCCGCCGGCCAGGCCGAAGGCCGGATGCACCCGGCCATTCGACAGGATGCTGGCCGTCATGGACTCCAGAAACCGGATGCGCCGCACTCCACCATCACCGCCGCGCCAACGCCCGGCGCCGCCCGAGCCGGACCGGATGGCGTAACTTTCCAGCCGCACCGGAAAGCGGAACTCCAGCACCTCGGGATCGGTCAGCCGTGAATTGGTCATGTGCGTCTGCACAACACTGGTCCCGTTGAAGCCCCCCGCCAGCGCACCCTCTGCGTCAAACACCCCGCCGGCGCCGCTGCCACCCGAGATGGTCTCGTAGTATTGGTAGCGGGCGTTGCCGAAAGTGAAGTTGTTCATGGTCGGCTGACTGCCCGCCATCACACCCAGAGCGCCGAACAGCGCGTTGGTGATGCAGCTCGACGTCTCCACGTTGCCCGCCACCACCGAAGCCGGCGGATTGGGATTGAGCATGGAACCCGGCGGAATGATCACCTTCAGCGGCTTGAGGCAGCCCGCGTTGAGCGGAATGTCGTCGTCCACCAGCGTGCGGAACACGTAGAGCACCGCCGCCATGCACACCGCCGTGGGGGCGTTAAAGTTGTTCGTCTGCTGCGGGCTGGTGCCTGTGAAGTCGATCTCGGCGCTGCGCTGCTTCGCATCGACCCGGATCGCCACGCTGATCTGCGCGCCGTTGTCCAGCGGCAGGGTGAACTGGCCGTCCTTCAGGCGCGTGATCACGCGGCGCACCGACTCCTCGGCGTTGTCCTGCACATGGCGCATGTAGGCCTGCACCACGTCCAGGCCAAAGTGGTCCACCATCTTGCGCAACTCCTGCACGCCTTTTTCATTGGCGGCAATCTGCGCTTTCAAATCGGCCATGTTCTGCGATGGGTTCCTTGAGGGGTATTTCCCGCCTTGCAGCAGCGACAGCATCTCGGCCTCGCGCAGCACACCGCGGTCCACCAGCTTGACGTTGTTGATCTGGACGCCCTCTTCCTCGATGCGCGTCGAAAACGGTGGCATCGAGCCTGGCGTGATGCCGCCGATGTCGGCGTGGTGGCCGCGGCTGCCGACATAGAACGTGGGTTGCAAGGCGACACCCTCGTGCGGCACCGCACCAGCGCCCTCATGGGGTGCAGGCTGCGCAGCCGCCGGGGGGGCAGACAGGTACACCGGCGTGATCACCGTGATGTCGGGCAAATGCGTGCCACCGTGATAAGGATCGTTGAGAACGTAGACGTCGCCGGGCCGCATCGCGCGCGCGTTTTCACGGATCACGGTCTTGATGCTCTCGCCCATGCTGCCCAGGTGCACGGGCA
>JAHFQI010000077.1 GCA_023259355.1 Comamonadaceae bacterium | reverse complement strand
TCGCTGAACAGCACCGGGTCAGGGACAGCGCAGCCGCCCGCGGGCGGCACCGGCGCCCACCGGGCCATTTTCTTTGAAGGAATGATTGGATGAAGTCCCGCAAATTGTCGATCCCGCGCCGCGGCCTGCTGCTGGCGGCCGGCGCATTGGTGTTCACGGCCAGCGCCTTCGCTGCCGACGCGCCGCGCGTCAAATTCGCCACCACGGCCGGCGACTTTGTCGTCGAGGTGTACCCCGACAAGGCGCCCAAGACCGTGGAAAACTTCCTGCAGTACGTCAAGGACAAACACTATGACGGCACGATTTTCCACCGCGTGATCGACAACTTCATGGTCCAGGGCGGCGGATTCGATGCCAAATATGTCCAGAAGCCCACGCGCCCGCCGGTCGCTCACGAGGGCCAGGAAGCACTCGCCAAGGGGGGCCGCAGGAACGTCACCGGCACGCTGGCGATGGCGCGCACCAATGACCCGCACTCCGCCACGGCCCAGTTCTTCATCAACGTCAAGGACAACGCCTTCCTCGACCCGACCCCGATCCCGCCCGGCGACCCGGTCCCCAAGTTCGAATACCAGGGCCGCGTGTACGAAAACACGCCGCGCGCCCAGCTGCTGAACGCGCCGCAGCTGTTCGGCTACACCGTGTTCGGCCAGGTGGTCAGCGGCATGGACATCGTCAACAAGATCAAGGCCTCCCCCACCGGCGCGGGCGGCCCCTTCCCCTCGGATGTTCCCAAGACACCGATCATCATCAACTCAGCCACACTGGTGAAATAAATGAGCAACCCCAAAGTCGAACTCCACATTGCCAACTACGGCGTCATCACCCTTGAACTCGACCAGGACAAGGCCCCCAAATCGGTGGCCAACTTCCTGAGCTACGTGAACAAGGGCCACTATGACAACACCATCTTCCACCGCGTGATCCCCGGCTTCATGGTCCAGGGCGGCGGCATGGAGCCGGGCATGAAGCAAAAGGCCACCGACGCGCAGATCGAGAACGAGGCCAACAACGGCCTGAAGAACGACAAATACACCGTGGCCATGGCGCGCACCAACGCGCCGCACTCCGCCACCTCGCAGTTCTTCATCAACGTGGCCAACAACGGCTTCCTGAACCACACGGCCCCGAGCGCCCAGGGCTGGGGTTACGCCGTCTTCGGCAAGGTCGTTTCCGGTTCCGACGTCGTGGACAAGATCGAAGCCGTCAAGACCGGCAGCAAAGCCGGCCACAGCGACGTGCCCCAGTCCGACGTGGTGATCGAGAAAGCCGTCGCGCTCTGATCCAGCGGCACGCATGACCACGGCCCTGCCCCGGTTCCCGGTGCTCCAGGCACCCCCGGCATGGCGCGTGGTCGATTTCATTTCGGACCTGCATCTGCAGGCCGGCGAGCCCGCCACCTTCGAAGCCTGGCGGCGCTACATGGCCGGCACACCCGCCGACGCCGTGTTCATCCTCGGTGACCTGTTCGAGGTCTGGGTCGGCGACGACGCCGCCGGCGCCCCCGGTTTCGAACAGGATTGCGCCCGCATTCTGGCGGATGCAGCCGGCCGGTGCGACGTGTTCTTCATGCCCGGCAACCGCGACTTCCTGGTCGGCCAGGCTTTTCTGGGCGGCTGCCAGACGCGCCTGCTGCCCGACCCCACCGTGTTCGATTTCGCGGGGCAGCGCTGGCTGCTCTCGCATGGCGACGCCCTCTGCCTGGACGACACCGACTACCAGCGGTTTCGCGCCGACGTTCGCAGCCCGGCGTGGCAACAGGCCTTCCTGGCCCGGCCGCTGGCCGAACGCCAGGGCATTGCACGCGGCCTGCGCGAGCAAAGCGAGGCGCGCAAGCGCACCAGCCAACCCGAGGACTACGCCGACGTGGACGGCGCGGCGGCCCGCCAGTGGCTCGCTGCAGCGAAGGCCACGACCCTGATCCACGGCCACACCCACCGGCCCGCCGACCACGAGCTGGGCGACGTGCCGAACCTCATGGGCGCGCCCTCGGGCCACGGCGCCACCCAGCTCCAGCGCGTGGTGCTCAGCGACTGGGATGCCGCCGCCACACCGCCGCGCGCGCAGGTGCTGCGCGGCTCCGCACACGGGCTGCAGCGCATCGACCTCGCCGGATGCTGAACTGGCTGCGCCGCCGTTTTGCCGGTGCCCTGCCGCGTGGCCGCACGGCGCGCGCCGTGCCCGACGCGCTGTGGCAAGCGACACTGGCGCACTACCCCTTCCTGGCCGAACTTGACGACGCCGCGCAGTCGCGACTGCGTGAGATGAGTTCGGCCTTCCTCGGCCAGAAGGAGTTTTTCGGCGCAGGCGGCCTGATCATCACCGATGCGATGGCGCTGGCCGTCGCCGCCCAGGCCTGCCTGCCGCTCGTGTATCTGGCGCCTCCGGGCAACCCCGCCGCCGCGCTGGGCTGGTATGACGACTTCGTTGGCGTCGTGCTGCACCCGGGCGAGGTCGTGGCACGCCGCGAGGTCACGGACGAAGACGGCGTGGTGCACCACTACCGCGAAGCCCTCACCGGCGAAGCCATGGACGGCGGCCCGGTGATGCTGAGCTGGGCGGACGTGGCCGACGCAGGCCACACGGCCGCGCAGGGCTACAACGTGGTCATCCACGAGTTCGTTCACAAGATGGACCTGCGGGACGGCGAAGCCGACGGCTGCCCACCCTTGCCGGCCGGCTTCATGGGCACGGCCAGCGTGGCCGAGGCGCGCCGCCAATGGCGGGCGCGGCTGCAGGCCGAATTCGAGAAGTTCAGCGACCAGGTGGCCGCCGCCGAACGTTTTGGCTCCCTGGTGGACACGCCCTGGCTCGACCCCTACGCGGCCGAATCGCCCAGCGAATTCTTCGCCGTCGCCTCAGAGGCCTACTTCGTCAATCCTGGCAAGTTGCAGGCGCAGTCCGCCGGCCTGCATGACCTGCTGGACGCCTTCTTTCGCCCGCCGCAGCGTGCCTTGCCTTGAACCTGCCCAGCCTTAAAAGCCGGCAGGCACCGCGAACCGGGTGCCGGCTTCCTTGATACCCCACATCAGCTCCACCAGCGCCGGGTTGTTGAGCAAGGGTTCTCCCGCCAGGATCAGCCAGTAGCCGGCGCCATCGACCCAGAACGGCACGAAGGAGTAGCTGGGCAGCAGGAACTCCGCATCGGTGTGGAACGACACGTAACGCGTCGCGCCTTCCCAGCCGCGGCGCGCCTGGCGCGAGGCGAAATCGGAGTAATCGGCCGCTGCCGCGCTCAGGGCATCCGCCTCGTCCTGGTCCATGCCGGTGCGCCCGAGGCAAAAGCCCCCCTCCGAGGCCAGCGCCGCACGGCGTTCGCCGGACAGCGAGGCAATCACGTGCTGCAGAAAATCGTCGAGCTTGGCGTCAGGCCCCTGCAGCGGGCGATGCAGAAGCTGAACCCACCCCTGCTCCACCGCCTGCGCGGCCAACGACGGCGCCGCCTCGGCCTTTTCGGCCCAGCCCGCCGCATCAAGCGCACGCTCGCCTGCCAGAAGGGCTTGCAAGGCCAGTTGATCATCTCCCGGCTGCTTTCGGGCAAAGGCGTGCAAGGCGCCTGCCGGAGTCAGCATGAACCATTCGGATGCAGTGGTGTTCATCTCAGTGCCGTTATTTTTGAAATTGGGAAAAAGCTCAAGCCGGTTTGAGTGTGTTACGCGCTGCGGTGCAATTCCCTGCTGAAGATCAAGGATTCCACAGGCTCGGCCATGAAGATGTCAGCACGGTGGGTCAGGTCGCGGCCGGGCGCTATGGTTGCTTGTCCAGCGCCGCGGCCGCAAGCTCCCACAGGAAGGTATCCAGCTCCCGCAGCGGCATGCCCAGGCGTTGGGCCCGCTCTTCAGCCTGGGCCCCATCGATGTCGCGAACGCCCACGGCCGAGGCCAGTGCATCGCTCTGGCAGACACGTTGAATCACCATCATCGGGGTGTTGCTGGCCACCCAGCCGTCGGCCGGGTGAACGATGAGCGAGTTCTGCACCGTGAAGCGGGCCTCGAACGGGCGGTCCAGGGCCAGCATGTCGGACAGCTTTCGCAGGAACACATGACGGCCCGGCTCGGCTTGCGCGTCCAGCCGCGTCTGCAGTTCGGCCGCGCTCAGGCCGGGCGACTCTGCCACGGCGGCCGCAGGCCCGGGGACCGTTGCGACGGGCCGGCGCACGGCGGCCGGCACCGTGACCACAGGCGGGGCCACGCGGGGCGGCTGTGAAACCGTCGCACGCAGGACAGCCGAAGCGAGCGGTGCGACCGGGGCCACTTTTTTCGCCACCGGCCTGGGCGCAACGGCGGGTTGCAGGGCGGGCGCTGACCGGGGAACCGCTTCAGCCGCCTTCTGCAGCGCGGCACGCATGTCCTCGGTGCCATAGGGTTTGGTCAACCAGACCATGGCATGCTGCTTCGACACGCCGGCATCCATCGCGGCCCAGGTGCGGTCGTGCGACGGCACCAGCAGCACGGCGGGCGAGCCTTGCAGCAAACGCAGCAGATCGGCCTCGGCCGCTTCAGACCACTGCGCCAGTCCCAGCGCCACAAGATCGGCCACCAGGAGATCCGCCTTGGGCAGGACCGCGCCGCGGCCCGCGGGCGCGCTCTGCCAAGCCCAGTCCTTCATGGACCGGCCCAGAAAGATGCCGAACGCGGCTTCCTCGCGCGGCGACAAGCCCGCAACCACCACGTTCATGCGAACGCCCTCGGCTGCTCAAGCTGCTGGCTGACGGCCTGCCATTCCGGTGGCAGCGCGGCGCCCATGCGCAACAAGGCACGCCGCGCCAGCATGAAAGCGAGGTTGTCATGGCAGGTGACGCAGTGGTGCAAAAACGCCTGCTGCGCCGGCGCGTCGGCATCGTCAAACGCCTTCACCACCTGATCGGCCAAGGCCCGCGAGTCGTCCACGCTGCAGCGCCGGGCGCGCGTGGAAATATCGGCCGAAGGCCGGGCCAGCACGCTCCAGCGCGTGGCCAGCGGCGTGATGCGGGACAGCCGGGCCTGGCCTGCCTGGGCCTCGAACCAGCGTGCGGCATGCGCCGCCAGCCGGTCGCGGGCCATTTGCAGGGCCGTGCGCTTGAGCGACTCCTCGCGTTCGCCGAAGGACACAAAAATGTCCGCCAGCGCACCCTGCGCCGGCTCGGAGCCCGGCAGCTCCAGCGAGGCATGCAGGCGCGCGAAATGCGCGCTCACATCCAGCGGATCGCGCATCAGCCGGCGCGCATGCTGGCGAACCGCCAGACGCGCCTCGCGTTCGGGAGCCTGAACTTCGCTCATCGGGTCTCCCTCAGTCCAGCAGCGTGTCCATCAGGTCGATCATGAATTCGGCCTCTTCCTGCGTCATCGGCTCGAAGCCGCTTGGCAGGCCCAGGGCTTCGAGCACATCCGCGTCGCCGGCCTCATGCCCCAGGCCGAGCAGGGCCTTCTCGATGGCCGGCAGGTTGTCGGCCATCCGGGGGTGGGCCAGAACGACGTGGGAAATGTCGCTGATCGCGCTTTCCACCAGCACGCGCAACTGGCTGCGCGTCATGCGCGTCAGCGATGCGAAGGCATCGGCCAGGAAGAACGAGGCTTCCACCTCGCCCTTGATGGCCAGCCGCGCGGCGGCCTGGTAGCTGTCCACCGGCACCCAGCGGATGGCGGCTTCGGTCAGGTCGGCCGGCTCCAGCAGGCGCAGGCCGATCAGCTTGACGTCCTTGTTGTCGGTCAGCGCGATGCGGCAGCCGGGTTTCAGGTCTTCGACGTTCTGCAAACCGGACTCGGCGCCTGTCGCAATGACCATTTCGTCATAACGCTGGGCCGGCCGGGCGAACGGGATGTAGCCGTGCGTGCGGATCATGTCGGTCGCGTCAAACGGGTTGGCATAGACCAGATCGGCCTTGCCCGCCGCCAGCACCTGCGCCTGTTCGTGCGCGCTGGCCGGCGTCAGCAGATGCAGGTGGATGCCCGAGCGCCGCTGCAGCGTGGTGTTGAGCATGTGCCATCCGGCGAAACGTTCCGGCGCGAAATCCGGTGCTATCAAAAAATTGAGCGTCATGATGCAGCCTTCTCCTCGGCAAGCCACTGTGCGTACACCGGCACGAGTTCGTTGATGCGTGTGCGCGAAGGCTTGCGGCGCACGGAGGTGTAGCCCACGATCACGCCATTGCGGATGTTGGGCACGGCCGTGGCGTAAACCCAGTAATAGGCGCCGTCCTTGCGCAGGTTCTTGACGTAGCCATGCCATTTCTTGCCGGCGGCCACATCGTCCCACAGGCCCTTGAACGCGATCCTGGGCATGTCGGGGTGCCGCAGGATGTGGTGCGGCGCGCCGATCAGGTCCTCGCGCTGGTAGCCGCTCATCTCGACGAAGGCATCGTTGGCGTGCGTGATGATGCCCGCCAGGTCGGTGCGCGACACGATCAGCCGGCCCTCGGGGAACGGCACTTCCACGTCGGTGGCGTAGACCGTGCGCGAGGTGCCGTCGGTGTAGGTGAGCCGCGCCTCGGTGGACGGCATCGGGGGAAGCGCCATGTCAGGAAGTCCCATGGTGGCCTCCATCAGATCAGCTTGGACAGCGTCTCCGCAGCCCGCTTGATGTCCAGGAAGATCAGCCCCAGCTTGGCGTTGGATTTGGCCAGCACGGTGAGCACGGCCTCGGGTCCTGCGGAACTCATGATCACGTAGCCGCGCTCGCCCTGGATCAGCACGCGCTCCAGCGAGCCCCGCGCCAGTTCACGCGCGGTCCGGTCGCCGAGCGACAGGAGCGCGGCCGACATCGCGCCGATGCGGTCCTCGTCCATGCCGTGCGGCAGGGCCGAGGCGATCATCAGGCCGTCGGTTGAGATGAGGGCTGAAGCCTCGATGTCGGCTGTCGAGCCGTTGAGGTCTTCCAGCGACTGCTGGAACATGTCGGTACGCATTGGTTTACTCCTGTGCCGCGAAACTGGTTTTTATTGGACACGTTAGTACTACCCTCACATTTGACATGCATCAATCTTCTCCGGAATGACCCGGATCAAGCCACACCAGCACCACACGCAGTCCGCCCAGCGTCTCGCTGCGTCCCACCGACACCGACAGGCCGTACAGGCGGGCCAGCCGCTGCACGATGGACCAGCCCAGCCCGCTGCCCGCCTGCCCCGTCCCCAGCACCCGGTAAAAACGCTCGCCCAGCCGCGCCAGCGCCTCGGGGGGCAGGCCCGGACCGCTGTCCTCGACCACCAGCGTCGCGGCCCGCCCGGGTGATGCGCCCTGAACCTCCACGCGCACCACCGCCGCGTCCGGGCTGTAGCGCAGGGCGTTGTCGATGAGGTTGCGCAGCAGCACCGGCACCAGCGCGGCAGGCATCGGCACGGACACGGCGGCCGGCGCCTCCAGCAGGAGCTGCTGCCCGCGCGTGCGCGCCTGGGGCGCCATGTCGGCCAGCAGCTTGCGCGCGGCGGCGGCCAGGTCGGTGGGCGCGTCAACGGATTCGGCTGCGGGCCCGGCACGCGCGGCCTCGCCCTCGATGCGGGCCAGCTGCAGCAACTGGTCCACCAGCCGGGCGGCGCGGTCACAGCCCTGCAGTGTGGCCGCCAGCGCCCGGTCGCGCTCGGGACCGGTGCTGGCCCCCTGCGCCACTTGGGCCTGCATGCGGATCGCGGCGATGGGGGTGCGCAGTTCGTGCGCGGCGTCCGCGGTGAAGCGCCGCTCCGACGCCAGCAGCGCCGTCATGCGCCCGAACAGCCCGTTGAGCGCGTTGACCAGCGGCGCCACTTCGGGCGGCACCGCCGCGACCGACAACGGCGCCAGCGACTCCGGCCGGCGTACAGCCACCGCCTGGCCGAGTTGGCGCAGCGGCCGCACCGAGCCACGCACCGCCCACCAGATGCCCAGGGCCAGCAGCGGCAGCGCCAGCAACACGGACCCGACGGCGCTGCGCAGGCTGGCCAGCAGGATGTGGCGGCGCGCCGATTCCAGCTCGCCCACATGGATCACCACATCCGCCTCGTGGCCCTGCGCGGTCAACACCCGCCATTCCTCGCCATTCACCTGCTGGCTGGTCAGGCCCAGCCGGTGGCCGTCGGCCAGCGGTGCGTCGGGCGCGTTGGTGGAGCGCACGACCAGCCGGCCCTCGTGCCAGACCTGGATGGCCACGCGGGCCTGGTACCTGTGCAGGGTCGGCGGCGGCGGAAAGTTGTCACCCTCCAGATCATCAAGGCGCTGCGTCACGAGCAGCGCCGCCGCCTGCGACAGGTGGGCGTCCAGCAGCTCGTTGAGTTCGTGCCGCGTGTCATGCCAGGTGGACACCGCCACGGCCGCCCACACCACGCCCAGCAGACCGAGCACGGTGACGAGCAGCCGGGTCTGCAGGGAGCGCCCGGACTGGGACGCGGGATCGGCGGAGTGGCTCACGGGGGCGATGCCGGCGGCGCGTCACGGCGCAGCACGTAGCCCACGCCGCGCACGGTGTCGATCAGCTCGGGCCGCAGTTTGCGGCGCAGGTTGTGGATGTGCACTTCCACCGCGTTGCTGGCCACTTCGGTGCCCCATTTGTACAGGTGTTGTTCGAGCTGGTCGCGGTTGAGAACGCGTCCGGCGTTCAACATGAAGACCTGCAGCAAATCGTATTCGCGGCCCGACAGCTCCACCGGCTGGCCGTCGAGCCAGACCTGGCGGGCGGCGGCGTCCATGGCCACGCCACCGGCCTCCATCCGGGTCTGCACCTGGCCATGCGCGCGGCGCACCAGCGCACGCAGCCGCGCGGCCAGCTCGTGCAGGTCCACGGGCTTGACCAGGTAGTCGTCCGCGCCCGCGTCCAGCCCCTCGACGCGCGAAGGAATGGCGTCGCGCGCGGTGAGCACCAACACGGGCGTGGTCACGTGGCGTGCCCGGGCGGCCTTCAGGCTGTCGAGACCGTCCTGCCGCGGCAGGCCCAGGTCCAGCACCACGGCCTGGTGGGCGCCCGCAAGCAGCTCGCGTTCGGCGGCCACGCCGTCGCGCACCCAGTCCACATGAAAGCCCTGTTGGCTCAGCCCCGCCTTGAGGCCCGAGCCCAGCAGTTCGTCGTCTTCAGCCAGAAGGATGCGCATGGTGGTTCAGTCGTGGTGTCGGGCGCCGTGCTTGGGCCCATGCCTCGCATCGTAAGCGCCCTGTTGCGCCGGCCCGCCCCGGCCGGCACCGGCGACCGGAGCGTCCACGCCGGCAGATGCTTCCGGCGCTTGCTGCCACTGCCAGGCCCAGAAACCGATCACGGCGGCCAACAACAGGACGGCCACGGGGGCGTGGTTGCGCTGGACCAGGTCCGGCCCCGCCCCATTCACCCGGCCGGTCACCATGGGCGTGATCTGGTTCCTGCGGCGCAGCACGCTCAAGCCCACGATCAGCGCGATGTGCGCCAGCACCACGGCCAGCAGCGCATTGCCAAAGAATTCGTGCACGTCTTCCAGCCACTCGCCCGCCCACTCGTTGTAGGTGCCCCAGCCGCTGAGCGTGAGCGGCGCGATCAGCGCCAGCAGCGCCACCACGCTGAACGCGAGCAGCAGGTTCTGCGCCAGGCGCCAATTGGGCGTGCCGGCCTTCAGGCCGCTGACCCAGGCCGGCAGCCCCTGCAGCTTGCGCCACAGGCCCGACAGGCGCGCGTGGCGCGGCCCGATCAGGCCCCAGACCACGCGAAACGCGAGCAGCCCGGCCATGGTGTAGCCCAGCGTCACATGCATCAGGCGCCAGCGCTCGCCATCCGCCGTGACATAGGCACCCAGAAAACTCAGGGCCAGCAGCCAGTGAAACACCCGCGTCGGCGCATCCACCGTGCGGCGCGTGGCCGGCCTGGGCACCTGCGCGGAAAAAGTCGTGCTCGTCATGTTCATGATTCCCTCACTTCGGAATTCGGACCTTGTGTTCGTTGAAGTCGCCCTTGTCAGCGCCCGCATGGCAGGCCATGCAGTTGGCGGCGCCCTTGACGCTCGCGCGTTTCCACACCTCGGGCGCCACCTCGTGGTGCTTGCGTGCGAACCAGCCGGATTGGGTGATGCGGTCCTGCGGCGGCGCCTCGCGCACCCGCTTGTAGGTGCCGGCGTTCGCCTGCAGCCAGGTGCTGATCTGCTGCACACTGGCGGCGTCCAGCGAGGCATCGGCGCCGTAGTGTTTGTCCAGCCCGGCCATGATGCGCTGCCACGAAGCGCCGGGCAGCATCCCGGGCGGGTAAGCCATGTGGCAGGCGGCGCACTCCTGGGTGTATTTGGGCAGCACCGTGCCGGGCAACATGTTGCCGTCGGCCTGGGCCAGCGACATGGCCCCGGCAGCGCCAAGCGCCACGAGCAGCGAAGCAGACTTGAGTTTCATCGCGGGTCTCCCTGTAGAAGGTTTCACGGCTTCAGGCTGGCAAGGTACGCCAGCACATCGGCCTTCTCGGCGGCGCTGCATTCGCGTGACAGCACGTCCTTGCAGTTGCGCCGGAACCATTTGTCCACCTTGGCCGTGTCGGTGAAACGCGCCGGGTTGAACGCCGGCGCCAGCGCGTCGATCACCTTGCCGGTGGACGCATGCCTGCTTTGTGACGTCGGGGGCGCGCCATGGCACGACGCGCAGCTCAGGTCGCCGCCGTGTTTGCTGGTGAAAAAGATCTTGCCGCGCTCGGCGCTGGCCGGGGTGCCGGCCTGGGCCTGCCAATGCGCCAGTTGCGCAGCGGCCGAAGTGTCGGCGGCCCGGGCCGCCAGGGGGCCGGACGCCGCCGCCAGCATGGCCACGGCGGTGGTCAGCGCTTGAACTCGCTTCATCATGGGTCGGGTTGCATTTGCCATGCCGCCATCATGCAAAGGCCAGATGAAACGAGGCTTAAGTCAGTCGGCGCTGTTTCTGAATGCAAAAAACCTTCATGCCGCAGTGGGGCATGAAGGTTTGGGGCGTCACGCGCGGGCGAACCGGCGCCTGAAGATCAGCGCTTGAGCAGCGCCTTCAGCACGTTCTGCACGCGGCGGGCGTTGGTCGCATCGAAGGCGCTGGCCAGCACGGCGGCAGCGTCCTGGCCCCAGGTCTGCGCAGGGGCCGGGTCGTTGCGGCGGGTCAGCAGCTTGAGCTGCAGCGCGCGGCGGGCGTTGAGGTGCTCGGCAGGCGTGGGCACCTCGGCGGCCATTTCCAGGCGCAGCAGGGCTTCGGTCGCATCACCCTTCGGCGCGGCGCTGACGGCCTGCACCCAGGCACCGCGCACGGCGGGGGTGACGCCACGGCCCAGTTCCTGCTGGCCGGGCACTTCTTCGGCGTTGCGGTGTTCCCAGGCGGCCATGAGGTTGGTGAGCGCCTCGCCATGGGCCTGGGCGGCGAGCTTGCGCAGCGCGGCCTCGGCGTGTTCGAGCGCCTCGCGCTGGGCGCGGAAGGCGGTGTCACCGAGGCGCGGGCCGCGGTCTTCAAACGCCGGGCGGTCGCCGAAGCGGCCACCGCGGTCGTCGCCGCGCGGGCCACGGCCACGCTCGTCGCGCATCGGCTCGAACTTGTTGTCGCCGGGACGCGAAGTGCGCGGGCCGTCCTTGCGGTCGCCAAACTTGCCACCACGGCCGGCCTGGGCAGGCTCGGCCTTCTTCATGCCGGGGCGGTCGTCGCCGCGCATGGCGACCACGCGCTTGGGCGCGGGCGGGGGGGGTGCCACGGGTTCGGCGGGTTCGGCGGGTTCGGCAGGGGCTTCGCCTTCTGACGGCTCGGCGGCGGCCGTCCCGGCAGCCTTGTTTTCTGCGTCGGACTCCGGCGCATCGACACCGGCTGGCACGGGCTTCTGTTCGGCTTCCGCAGGCGTCACCGCCATGCTGGCGACCACGGCGGCGGCCTGGGCCTGCCCACGCAAGGCGGCGTCGAGGGCGGCCATGGCGGCACGGATTTTCTGCGCGTCGCCGGTGGCGTTGGCGGCTTCCAGCGCCTTCGCGGCGTCCAGCACCACACGGTCGCGGTCACTCAGGGCACTGGCGGCCTTTTCACGGTCCTGCGTCTTGCGGTTGAAGGCGTCGTCGATCGGCTTGCGGAAGGCATCCCAGAGCTTTTGCTCGAACTTGCGCTCCAGCGGCACGCCCTGGGCCTCGGCCTGCCAGCGCTGCTGCAAGGCCTTGACGGCGTCGATGCGCAGCATCGGGGCGGCACCGAGGACGGTGGCTTCCTCGATCATGGCGTGGCGGCGGGCCAGGCTTTCCTTTTGCGCGGCTTCCAGCGGCGCGGCGGCGGCGTGGATGGTTTCCTTCCACAGCGGTTGCATTTCGGCGAAGGCCTTTTCGCTCAGGTGGCCGGCTTCGCGCCAGCGCTCGGCAAACTGGTGCATGGCGCGCGCGAAGGCTTTCCATTCGTGCGGCTCGGTGCGTTCGACATTGCGCTGGGTCCAGGCCTTGACTTCGTCGATCAGCGCCATGCGCTGGGCCCGGTGCGCGGCGGCTTCGGCCTTGAGCTTGTCGAGCCAGGCTTCGACCACCTTGTGGGCTTCGTTGCAGGCCTCGTCAAAGCGCTTCCAGAGCGCGTGATTCGGTGCGCCGCCCTGGTCCACGGCCTTCCACTGCTCGCGCAGCTGGCGCAGGGTTTCCTGCATCTTGCGCCCGCCCATGACCGGCACGGGGGCGGATTCGGCGGCGGGCGTGGCGACAGCGGCTTCTGGCGTTGCGGCCTCCGCGGCAACGGGCGCGGCGGCGGCCACTTCAGGCGTTTCGGTAACCGGCAGCGCGGCATCCGGCGCGGCGTTTTCGAGTGCGGCCGACTCGGCCACGGCGGCGTCCGGCGCAGCCGCTTCGGCAGCCGGCGCACGCGGCACCCGCGGGGGCCGGGCCACCTTGACCTTCGGCTTGCGCTGCAGCAGCGCCTCGGCCTTGGCCACGAGTTCCTCGCGCAGCTGGTCGGCACGCCAGCGCTGCCAGCCTTCGAGTTCGCCCGCGGCGGCCAGCGCGGCGTGCACGCGGGCTTCGAGTGCGGTGTCCAGGTGTTTGCCGTGGTCCTTGAAGGCATTGCGCAGCGCGGCGGCGGCGCCGGCGCTGGCCTTGCCGTGGCCGTCGCCGACTTCCTGCTCCACCTTCACCAGCACCTCGGTCACCGCGGCAGCGGCTTTCTGGCGCAATTCATCGCGCACGGCGGGGTCCATCTTCGGCCGGGCGGCCTTGGGCGCGGCTTCCACCGGCACACCGCGCAGCACGCGCAGCTCGTCAGCCCACACCGGCACCGGCGGCAGCGGCGCTGCGGCATCGGTGGCGGCCAGCACGGCTTGCGCCAGCGCGGCGCTGAACGCCTCCCAGACCACCAACAGCTGGGCGCGGGAGGCGTCGAGCATCGGCGGGAATTTGGCGTCGACATTGGGCCAGTTGGCGTCGGCCACCAGCGTGTCGGCCTGCGCCTGCCAGTGGGACACGTCCGCGCTCAGCAGGTCGGCGGCGGTCTGCGCGTCCTTCCAGCTCTTGGTGGACAGCAGCTCGATGCGCTGGGCCAGCAGCACGGCGGCCTCGCGTTGCACCATGGCCTGGTTCTGCAGGTCTTCCACCACCTTCACACGCTCGGACAACGAGGTCTTGAGCGAGGCCAGCGGTTCGCGCGACAGCGGCGCGCCGGCCTTGGCGGCATCGCGCTGCCAGGCCATGGCGTCGGCAATGTTGAGACGGGGGCTGTCGAGCAGCGCCTGGCCGCGGGTCGCCCATTCGGCCGCAAGGGCCTCCTGGCCCTTGGCGCGGCGCAGTTCGTCGAGCTTCTCGCGCAGCGGACGGGCGGCGCCCTTGTCCTTGACGCTGAGTTCCTTGAACACTTCCTGCATCAGCTCGGGCGTGGGGCCGGTGGCCAGCCACTCGCGGATGCGCGCGGCGCGGTCGCCCGAGGTGGCTGCCGTGAAGGCGCCGCCGGTCAGGGCATCGAGCTGTTGCGTGTCATGGGATTTGGAAGAGGCGTTGGTCACAGGAAGAACTCGGGTGGTGGTTGCAGTCGGAAAACAGAAATGCAGGGTGGTGCGCGTTCAGACATTTGAGTCTGACAACCCTCTATTTTCGCTGCTTTTGCAATTGCGGCCGAAACGGCGCGACCGGCCGTGCCGCCGCGCGCCCAATTATTGACTGGATACGCCTGAAACGCCGTCCAAACGGTGCTTTGTTGCTACCAATAACGAAGCATCCCACCCGCCCGCCGACCCTTCCCGGCGCTGTTGACCTGGCCGCCTTACCCCAGCACAGGCCAGCCGCTGGTCGCCCCGGCGCGGCGATGGAGGGTTTCGCGGTGCCACTCCGGCAGGGCCTGAAGGCGGCGGCGCGCGTGGCGCCGGGTCTCGCGCATGTGGCCGGGCGTGGTGGCCAGCGCAATGCGGTTGGTGCCGCTGTCGGTCAGCAGGGTCTTGACGGCGCCGTCAAACGCCTGCTCCAGGCGGGCGATCAGTGGCTCGCTGGCGGCGGGGTCGCTGTCGAGGTTGACCACCAGCACGCCGTCGGGCTGCAGGGCGGCGCGGCAGGCGTCATAGAAATCCTGGGTGCACAGCGCCTCGGGCTGGCCGTCGGCGTTGAAGCCATCGACCAGGATCACGTCATGCAGGCGGGGCGTTTCGCGGACATGGCGCGCGCCGTCGTCCGCCACCACGCGAAAGCGGGGACCGTCGGGCGGCACGTGGAAGACCTCGCGCAGCGCGATGACCGCCGGGTTGATCTCGACCACGGTGATGTCGGACGCCGGCAGGTGGCGGTGGCAGTACTTGGGCAGCGAGCCGCCGCCCAGCCCGATCATCAGGATGGCGGGCGGCGCGGGGTCGAACAGCAGGAACAGCATCATCGCCCGCGTGTACTCCAGCTCCAGCCGCGTCGGGTCGTCCAGGCTCATGGTGCTCTGGATACTGGACTGGTTGAAGCGCAACGACACGCTGCGCCCTTCAGTCTGTATCACGGGACGCGGGGCGGCGGGCTCCAAAGAGATCGTCAAGGGCACGTCACCCATGAGATTGGGATGCCTTGAGGCTTTCAATCGCGAGAACAAGCATCGGCCTTCGGAGTCCGCACGGCGGTACGAACAGGTAGAGGGTCAATCGTCTCCGCACTTTGATGTCCATGCTGCGTTGCGCCGATCCAGGACAAGATCCCACCCGCATGAGAGCCAACGGGTACCGATCATGCTGTTCTACAGTCGCCCCTCCGGTCCAGCTACCAAGGCAAACAGCTCATGGCGGTACCTGATGCTCAGCCGTCTAAAGGCCCGGTCCCGGTAGGTCTTGACCGTGGCCGGCGTCAGCCCCAGGTCGGCAGCAATGCCGTCCTGCGTCCAGCCCTTGAGCAGCCGCTCGCAGACTTCCTTTTCTCGCGAGGTCAATCTGTCCAGCAGCGGGCTGCCGATGGTCTGCCGGGCGCGCAGCGTGATGTGGCGATTCACACAGGCCACCAGCGGCCGGGCCATCTGGCCCACGGCGTCGATCGCGTCAGCGCTCAGCGCGGGCTGCGCCAAGTGGCGGTAGAGATTGATGGCCAGCAGCCCCTGACGCTCGGTCCCGGTGACGATCGACAGCCGCTCGCGCAGGTCGTGGCGGCTGTAGATCGCGGAGCGGTGCTCCGGGGGGATCTCGTTGGCGTCCCAGTGAACCAGCCCCGTGCTGCCGGTGGCTGCCAGCTCGCGCGCCTGCACGAAGGTGGCGTCCCGCCGATAGAGCGAGGCACGGTAGACCTGCCAGGATTCCAGTGTGCCATTGGGCACGCCGCCGTAGATGCCGTGGGCATGCAGGACGGGGGGCGCGTCCTCGAACAGCGTGTAGACCGACCACCAAGCCAGGGGCATCCAGCGGTTCAGTTCAGCCAGGGCCGTGGCGCCGAAGTCGGGCTCGCCAATCGTGCCGACGACCCCCGACAACGCATCCTGCGCGGGCCAGTCGCATAACTCGACACCGTGGTGGCTGTGAAGGGAAATCAACTGCATGGCTCAGATCACTCCGGGTTTTCCCTGTCCTCATCTGGGTGGACAGACAAGGATGAAGGGAGATCTTACTCTCACGCTACTTCGCAACGACAGCCCCTGAAACACCTAAGCCCATGCGCCCCTGCCACTGGGCCGGACGACGAACCACCCTCGGACAGAGGCGACACCATGACCGATATCCGCATCCAAGACCCCTCCGACCTGGCCGCCATCGAGGCTCGACCGTATGCGGAGTTCATGCCGTACACAGGCGTCTTCGAGGCACTGGAAGACACCGCCCGACGGCATGCCGGCCGCAAGGCATTGACGTATGTGCAGACGGGCAATCCGGCAGATTTTGCGCGTTCCTGGACCTATGCCGAGTTCGTGACCGAGCTGCGCCGTGCCGCAAACCTGTTCGCCCGGCTGGCCGGCAATGAGCCGCCGCGTGTGGCCATGCTGTTGCCCGCGATTCCTCAGGCCTACTTCACCCTGTTCGGCGCCGAGACCGCCGGTGTGGCGTGCCCCATCAACTACCTGTTGGGTGCCGAGCATGTGGCCGAACTCGTGCAGGCCACCGGCGCCAACATCCTGGTCACCCTCGGGCCCAATCCCGAGCTGGACATCTGGTCGCGTATCGCGCAAGTGCGCGCGGCCTGCCCGGATCTGAAGCATGTGCTCGCGGTGGGTGGCGGAGAGGGCGCGCTGGACTTCGACCAGGAACTGGCCGCTACTTCCGGCGAATCGCTGGAGTTCACCCGCGATGACGATCCGAGACGCCTTGTGGCCCTGTTCCACACAGGTGGCACGACCGGTCGCCCCAAGCTGGCCCAGCATGAGCAGGGCAACCAGCTGCATACCGGCTGGGGCGCGGCCTGCATGTTCGGGAGCCGTCCCGACGACGTGATGCTCAACGGCTTTCCCATGTTCCACGTGGCCGGCTCCTTCGTCTATGGCTTGTCCACCCTGCTGGCCGGCGCGCAGCTGCTGCTGCCGACCCTGCTGGGCCTGCGCAACAAGGGCTTCGTGGACCGCTACTGGGACTTTGTCGAGCACTACCGCGTCACCCAGCTGGCCGCGGTGCCGACGGTGATCTCGACCCTGATGAGCCTGCCGCCGCCAGCGCCGTCGGCCGTGGCCCATGTGCGCGGCCTGCTGACCGGGGGCTCGCCGCTGCCGGACGAGCTGGCGGCCGGCTTCGAGGCGCAGTTCGGCATCCCGGTGCGCAATATCCTCGGCATGACCGAGTGCGCCGGCGTGATCTCCATCGAGCCGCTGGCCGGGCCGCGCGTGAAGGGCTCCTGCGGCCTCCCCCTGCCCTTCACCGAGGTGCGCACCATCGATGACGAGGGCCGGCCGCTGCCCGCCGGCCAGACCGGCGTGCTCTGCGTCAGGGGCCCCAACGTCGGCCCGGGCTACACCGAGGCCGGGCGCAATACCGGCACCTTCCACGAGGGCTGGCTGATCACGGGTGACATCGGCCACGTGGACGCGGACGGCCGGCTGTTCATCACCGGGCGCGCCAAGGACGTGATCGTGCGCAGCGGCCACAACATCGATCCGCGCGTGATCGAGGACGCGCTGATGCGCCACGAGGATGTGCTGCTGGCCGCCGCGGTGAGCGAGCCCGACGAGTACGCGGGCGAACTGCCGGTGGCCTACGTCACGCTGAGGGATGGCGCGTCCGTGGACACGGCGGCCCTGTCGCAGTACGTCCAGCAATTCATCCCCGAGCGGCCGGCCTACCCCAAGCGGGTGGACGTGCTGCCCGAGCTGCCGCTGACCGCGGTGGGCAAGATCTTCAAGCCGGCGCTGCGCATGCTGAGCCTGCGCCGCGCCATCGCCGAGCGCCTGGAGCGCGCCGGCCTGGCGCCCGAGGTCAGCGCCGACGTGGTCGAGGAAGGCTCGCGCCTGGTCGTGGTGTTCCAGCCGTCAGCGACGGCCGACCCGGCCGCGCTCGGCGAGGCCCTGCGCCGGCTGATGGCGCCCTTCGCCATCCCCTACCGCCTGCAGCAGGCCTGAGGAGCACCGCCATGTCCCTGCCCCTGATTTACGCCAAGCATGGCGCGATCGCCGAGGTGGTGCTCAACCGGCCGGCCGCCCGCAATGCCCTCACACCCGAAATGCTGTGCCGGCTCGCCGACGCGGTGGCCGACTTCGCGGCCGACGACGCACTGCGCGTGATGCTCCTGCGCGCCGATGGCGAGCAGGCCTTCTGCGCCGGCGGCGACCTGGGCCTGACCCTGCCGCTGATGAGCGGCGCCCGCGCGCCCGCCGACGCATGGGACCGCCGCGTGCTGGAGGATCCGGTGGTCATGGCCGCCTCCTCGCTGCGCGACTACCCGCTGCACAAGCCGGTGATCGTGGCCATCCAGGGCGCCTGCTATGCGGCCGGCTTCGAGCTGCTGCTGGGCACGGACATCCGCATCGTGGCGGAACAGGCGACGTTCTGCCTGCCCGAGGTCAAGCGCGGCGTGATCCCGTTCGCCGGCTCCATGGTCCGGCTGCCGCGCCAGATCCCCTATTGCCGGGCCATGGAACTGATGCTGACCGGTGACCCGTTCACGGCGGCCGAGGCGCTGCAGATGGGGCTGGTCAACCAGGTGCTGCCGGCGGCCGAGGTCCTGCCGAGGGCCTGGCAGCTGGCCGAGAAGATCGCCGCCAACGGCCCGCTGGCGGTCCAGCGCGTCAAGCAGACGGTGATCGAGGCCAGTGGCCGGCCACTGGCCGAAGGCTTCCGGCTGGAGGACGAGAGCAAGCGCGTCGTGCTGGCCAGCGCGGACGCGCAGGAGGGCCCGCGGGCCTTCATGGAAAAACGCGCGCCCCGGTTCTCCGGCCGCTGAGAAATCACCAGGAATGAACATGCAAGACATCGATCTGAGTGGCCAGGTGGCGGTGGT
>JAHFQI010000076.1 GCA_023259355.1 Comamonadaceae bacterium | reverse complement strand
CAACTGGGCCTGCTGCTCGGGCGACACCGGGCGGCCGGCGCGGGCCATTTGCTGCGCCAAGGCTTCCACGCGGGACTTGGGCACCGGTTTGCCGTTCACGATGGCCAGGTTCTGCGCCAGGGCGGGGCCCGCCAATGCACCCAGCAGGGCGGCCGCCACGGCGGCGGACAGGAGTTGCTTTTTCATGGATGTTTCCTCAAAAGTGGCAGCGATTGAACGCGAGCCATCAAAAAAATAGCGACCCGAAGACGCCTTAAACAACTTCAATCGCAATGGCGTGGACGCCCTGGGCTATGAAATCTTGCAGCGCATCATACACAAGGCGGTGGCGCGCCACACGGGTCCGGCCGGTAAAAAAAGGTGAAGAAATGCGCACCCTGAAATGGGTGCCGGCCCCGGTGCCGTTGGCGCCGGCGTGTCCCGCATGGGCGCCGCTTTCATCAATCACTTCAAGATGCTGCGGCTGCAGCACCTCGCGCAGGCGTTGCGCCATCTGGTCGGCGGTGGGATCTGTCATGGTGTGGGTCACGCGGGGAGGGCGTCAGGGGGCCGCGCCATCGGGTTTGTCGTCGGGTTGCAGGTGGCGCGAGATGTAGACGCCTTGCGCCAGGATGAACAGCAGGGGGAAGGCGTAGCCCCAGAGCTTGAAGTTCACCCAGTCCTCGGTGCTGTAGTACGCGGCCACGTAGCCGTTGATGGCCGCCATGAAGGCGCAGTAGCCGATCCAGGCAATGTTGAGGCGGTGCCAGACCGGGCTGGGCAGGGTGAGCTGGCTGCCGAGCAGGATCTTCAGGTAGTTCTTGTGAAGCACCCAGAGTGCGAACGCCAGCGCCACGGCCATGGCGGCGTAGAGCACGGTGGGTTTCCACTTGATGAAACGGTCGTCGTGCAGGACGAGCGTGAGGGTGCCGAACGCCAGCACCAGCGCCAGCGTGACCTTGTGCATGGTGGTCAGCTTGCGGTCGATGGCGTACATGGCCGCCGTCTGCACCACGGTGGCGGCCATCAGCACGCCCGTGCCCACGTAGATGCCGTAGAACTTGTAGGCGCCGAAGAACAGCAGGATGGGGAAAAAGTCGAGCAGGATTTTCATGAAAAGGCTTTATTCGGCCTTGAAGTCTAACGACGCGGAGTTCATGCAGTAGCGCAGGCCGGTTGGCGCGGGGCCGTCCTCGAACACGTGGCCGAGGTGGGCGCCGCATTGCGCGCACAGGGTTTCGGTGCGCAGCATGCCGTGGGCACGGTCCACGCGTTCCTCGATCGCGCCGGGCACGGCGGCCTTTGAAAAGCTGGGCCAGCCGCAGCCGGCGTCGAATTTCGTGTCCGATTCGAACAATTTGGCGCCGCAGCAGACGCAGTGGTAGCTGCCGTCGGCCCAGTGGCTTTCGTACTTGCCGGTGAACGGGCGCTCGGTGGCGGCGTGGCGCGTGACCTCGAAGGCCACGGGCTCGGCGCCTTTTTCGGCCAGCAGGGCCTTCCATTCGGCGTCGGTTTTCTGGATGGAGGTGGTCATGATGAGCAGCTGATGGAAATGGATGAAGCCCAGTCGGGCGGGAAGCCGGCGTACGCATCCCTCTCCGGCTGTTCGTCGAACGGCTGTTCCAGCACGGCCAGCAGGCGTTCGACCTCGGAAAAATCGTGAAGTTTCGCGGCCCGAATGGCCTGCTCGCCCAGGTGGTTGCGCAGCACGTACTTCGGGTTGGTCCTGAGCATGAGTTCAGCCTGGGCTGGGTCGGGCACGGTGGCTGAACGCGCTGCGTAGCGCAGCATCCAGGCGTCGAACGCGGCGCGGTCCAGGAACAGGTCGCGCACCGGTTCCTGGGGGCCGCCGGCCCGGTGCTGGCTCAGGCGCCGCCAGAAGATGGTGTAGTCCACGCGATCCTGCGCCAGCAATTTGAGGATGGTTTCAATCAGCTCGCGGTCCGGCGCCTGTTCATCGGCCAGGCCGAGCTTGGCGCGCATCCGGGCTTCGAGTTCGCGCGGGAAAACGGTCTTGTACGGCTCCAGCGCGGCCATTGCCAGTTCGGGCTCGCCAATCAGCGGCAGCAGCGCCTGGCCCAGGCAGAACAGGTTCCAGTAGGCGATGTTGGGCTGCCGGTTGTAGGCGTAGCGGCCTTGCGGGTCCGAGTGGTTGCAGATGTGACCGGGGTCGAAAGCGTCGAGGAACTGGAACGGCCCGTAGTCGATGGTCAGGCCCAGGATGCTCATGTTGTCGGTGTTCATCACGCCGTGGCAAAAGCCCACGGCCTGCCACTGCGCCACCATGGCGGCGGTGCGCGCGCTCACGGCTTCCAGCAGGGCGGCGTAGGGGTTGCCGCTGAATTCGGCGCTGTCGCGGCAGGCCGGATAGAAGCGCTCGATCACGTAATCGGCGAGCCGTTTGAGTTCGTCATGCTGGCCGCTGTACGAAAAGTGCTCGAAGTGGCCGAAGCGCACGAAGCTCGGCGCCACGCGCGTGACCACCGCGGCGGTCTCGATTTCCTCGCGGCGCACCGGCGCGTCCGAGCCCGTCACGCACAGCGCGCGGCTGGTCGGAATGCCCAAGCCGTGCATGGCTTCGCTACAGAGGAATTCACGGATGCTCGATCGCAGCACGGCGCGGCCGTCGCCCATGCGGGAGTAGGGCGTCAGGCCGCTGCCCTTGAGCTGCAGCTCCAGGCCGGCGCCGCCCGGCGTGACCAGCTCGCCCAGCAGGATGGCCCGCCCGTCACCGAGCTGGCCGGCCCACTGGCCGAACTGGTGGCCGCTGTAGACGCTGGCCAGCGGCGCGCTGCCGGCCAGCGCGAGGTTGCCGGCGAAGACCTCCAGCGCCGCCTGTGAGGCCATCCATTCCTCCGTCAGGCCGAGTTCCCGCGCCACCGCCCGGCTGCGCCCCACCCAATAGGGCGCAGGCAGGGGTTGTGGCGCCAGCCGGGTGAAGAAGGCCGGGCCCAGCGCCGCGAACCGGTTGTTCCAGCGCAGGCCGCCATCCACGTCCATTGATCCGTCTACCAGGGTGTTCATCGGCGTATTGTCGCGAGGCCGCAGCAAACTTGGGCGCGCTGGGGGTTTTCGGCTTCGGGCATCAGGCCGTTGCGCGGTAGTTCACGAGCGCGGGTTCGTCCAGGATTTCCACGCGGCCGAAGGTCAGCGACACCAGGCCCAGGCGCTCCATCTGCCGCAGCACGCGGTTGACGGTCTGGCGCGACAGCCCGACCAGGTGGCCCAGCTCTTCCTGCGACAGGCTGAGCTTGCGGGTGCCAGGCCAGAAGACGCGGCTCAGGTACAGCGCCACCCGTTCCTCGGGTGAGCGCAGGCGGCCGGCCTCGATCAGCGCCATGGCCTGGCCCAGCCGGCGGTTCAGGTGGGCCACCAGGTACTGGTTGAACGCCAGGCTGGTCGCCTGCAGGGCCGCGAAGTCGGACCGGGGCAGGCACATCAGGGTGGTGTCGCGCAGGGCGACCACGTCGTAGCGCCGGGGTTCGGCCTTGAGCGCCGATCCCTCGCCGAACCACTCGCCCGCCGGAACGCCGAGAAAGGCCGACACCCGGCCTTCCGGCGAGGTGCTCTGCAGCTTGACCAGGCCGGAGATCACCGCATACCAGCCGTTGACGGTGGCGCCCGTCGGCAGCAGGCATTGGCCTTTTTCGCCCTTGACCAGCGTCAAGTGGCTCAGAACCTCGCCTTGCATCGCGGGGTCGAGCGTGCCGTGCCAGGGCTGGCTCTGGATGAAGTTGGCGGCCAACGTGGCGGGAGAGGTCAGCATGGGAACGGAGGCGTGTGGCGGCGGGAGGGCTGGATCAAACGCCATTGTGCGCGCCCGCGCCAGCGCTCGAACCCGATGCTGGGGTTAACCCGCAGCAACTGTCCGGCGAACGACAGGTGTTGCGCGGCACTGCCGGATGCAGCACATTCCATGGCTGGAATCCGGGTACCCCGATGGCAGAGCGGGCCTGTCCTGCAGGTGACGCGGTGGCCGCCGCCAGCGGCATTGCGTGGCTACCATCGTGCCCGGAACTGCTTATGACTGACAAAAAGGAGTTGCTGCCATGCTGGGTTTGATGCAAAACCAACCGTTGCTGATTTCATCGCTGATCGACTTTGCCGAGAAGCACCACGGCGATGCCGAAGTGGTCTCGCGCCGGGTCGAGGGCGACATCCACCGCTACACCTGGCGCGACGTGGCCGGGCGTGCGCGACAAGTGGCCAATGCGCTGGACGGCTTAAAGGTCGGATTCAGCGACCGCGTGGCCACGCTGGCCTGGAACGGCTACCGCCACCTGGAGTTGTATTTCGGGGTGAGCGGCTCCGGCCGCGTGCTGCACACCATCAACCCGCGCCTGCACCCCGACCAGGTCGCCTGGATCGCCAACCATGCCGAAGACCAGGTCGTCTGTTTCGACATGACGTTCCTGCCCATCATCCAGGCGGTGCATGCCCGCTGCGAGACCGTGAAGCACTGGGTCGCGCTGTGCGACGCCGACAAGCTGCCGGAGGGCTCCGGCATCCCCAACCTCGTGAGCTACGAAGCCTGGATCGGCGCGCAGCCGAACACCTGCACCTGGCCCAGCTTCGACGAGAACTCGGCGTCCAGCATGTGTTACACCAGCGGCACCACGGGCAACCCCAAGGCCGCGCTGTACAGCCACCGCTCGACCTTGCTGCATGCCTACGCCGCCGCGCTGCCGGACGTGATGTGCCTGTCTGCACGCGACGCCGTCCTGCCCGTGGTGCCGATGTTCCATGTGAACGCCTGGGGCATTCCGTACTCGGCCGCGCTGACTGGCGCCAAGCTGGTTTTCCCCGGCCCGGCGATGGACGGCAAATCGATCTATGAATTGATCGAGGCCGAAAAAGTGAGCTACGCGGCCGGTGTGCCGACGGTCTGGCAGATGCTGCTGAACCACATGAAGCCCGGCAACCTGCGCTTCTCCACGCTCAAGCGCACGGTCATCGGGGGTTCGGCCTGCCCGCCGGCCATGATCACGGCGTTCAACGACGAGTACGGCGTGGAAGTGCTGCACGCCTGGGGCATGACGGAAATGAGCCCGCTGGGCACGCTGTGCACGCTCAAGAACAAGCACCTGGCCATGTCCGAAGCGGACAAGATGAAGATCCGCCTGAAGCAGGGGCGGGCGATTTTCGGCGTGGACATGAAGATCGTGGGCGACGACGGCCACGAGCTGCCGTGGGACGGCAAGGCCTATGGCGACCTCATGGTCAAGGGGCCCTGGATCGTGCGCGAGTATTTCAAGGGCGAGGGCGGCAATCCGTTGGTGGACGGCTGGTTCCCCACCGGCGACGTCGCCACCATCGACGCCGACGGCTACATGCAGATCACCGACCGCAGCAAGGACGTGATCAAGTCCGGCGGCGAATGGATCAGTTCCATTGAAATCGAAAACATCGCCATGGCGCACCCCGCCGTGGCCATGGCTGCCTGCATCGGCATGCGCCACCCCAAGTGGGACGAGCGGCCCATCGTCGCCGTGGTGAAGAGGCCGGGCGCCGAAGTCACGCGGGAGGAGTTGCTGCAGTTCTTCGAAGGCAAGACAGCCAAGTGGCAGATTCCCGATGACGTGGTGTTCGTGGACGCCATTCCGCTGGGCGCCACCGGCAAGATGCTCAAGACCCGGCTGCGCGAGCTGCTCAAGGACTACAAATTGCCGGGACTTTGACCGGGGTCAAACCCTGTTTGCGCGGCGCTGAAACCGAGTCGCAAGGGTGATAGCGGCTAGGGCAAACCCCGAGCGCCGCACCCCACGAAACCGATACGCTGAGCCCACTTTGAAACAAGGAGACTATTCATGAAGTTCGCCGTGAAAATGATCGCCGTCGCCGCCATGGCCCTGAGCCTGACCAGTGCCTTCGCCCAGAAAGGCGAGACGGTCAAGATCGCGCTGATCGATCCGCAGACCGGCCTCATGGGCCCGCTGGGCACCAACCAGCTCAGGTCGTTCCAGTACTTTGCCGAGAAGTTCAACCAGGGCAATCCGGCCGGCGTGAAGTTCGAACTGGTGGCCTTCGACAACAAGCTCAGCCCGGCCGAGAGCCTGAACGCACTCAAGGCCGCGCTGGACCAGGGTATCCGCTACATCGCGCAGGGCAACGGCTCCTCGGTGGCCGGTGCCTTGATCGAAGCCGTCAACAAGCACAACGAGCGCAACCCCGGCAAGGAAGTGGTGTTCCTGAATTACGCCGCAGTGGACCCCGACTTCACCAACAGCAAGTGCAGCTACTGGCACTTCCGTTTTGACGCCGACACCTCGATGAAGATGGAAGCGTTGACCACCTTCATGAAGGACCAGAAGGACGTCAAGAAGGTGTACCTGCTGAACCAGAACTACTCGCACGGCCAGCAGGTCGCCAAGTTCGCCAAGGAAAATCTGGCCCGCAAGCGCCCCGACGTGCAGATCGTGGGCGAAGACCTTCACCCGTTGGCCCAGGTGCGTGATTTCGCGCCCTACATCGCCAAGATCAAGGCATCGGGCGCCGACACGGTCGTCACCGGCAACTGGGGTTCCGACCTGGCGCTGCTGGTGAAGGCGGCCAACGAAGGCGGCTACACCGGCAAGTTCTACACCTACTACGCCGGCGTCACCGGCACGCCCACGGCACTGGGCACGGGCGGCGCGGGCCGCGTGTACCAGATTTTCTACCAGCACTACAACATGGGCGGCCAGATGGAAAAGTGGATGGCCGAGTTCCACGCGAAATACAAGGACGACATGTTCACCGGCTCGATCTCCCACGTCTACACGGCGCTGTCGGAAGCCATGGCCAAGGCCAAGTCCACCGATCCGGTCAAGGTGGCCGCGGCGCTGGAAGGCCTGAAATTCAAGAGTTTCAACGGCGATCTCGAGATGCGCAAGACCGACCACCAGATCCAGCAGCCGCTGTTCCTCACGGTCTGGCAGAAGGCCGACAAGAAGTACCCCTACAGCCCGGAAAACACCGGCATGACGTTGGCACCGGTCAAGACCTTCGAGTCCTACATTTCCAGCACGCCCACCAGCTGCCAGATGAAGCGCCCGTAAGTTCGCTGACTGTCTCCGGGGCCCGATTGATTCAAACCGGTCGGGCCCCTCTCTTTTCCGGAAGGTGATTGCCAGATGGAGTTTTTCCTCATCTCCATGCTCAATGGCCTGAGTTACGGACTGCTGCTTTTCATGCTCAGTTCCGGTCTCACGCTGATTTTCAGCATGATGGGCGTGCTCAATTTCGCGCACGCGAGTTTTTACATGCTGGGCGCCTATGTTGGCTATTCCATTGCCGGCCTGGTCGGCTTCTGGCCCGCCCTGGTCGTTGCGCCGCTCGTGGTGGGGGCGCTGGGGTCCGTGTTCGAGCGCCTGGCCCTGCGCCGCGTCCACAAGTTCGGCCACGTGCCCGAATTGCTCATCACCTTCGGCCTGTCCTACATCATCGTGGAGCTGGTGCAGCTGATCTGGGGCCGCACGGCCCTGGAATTCAAGCCGCCGGAGGTTCTGCAGGGGCCGATGTTCACGCTGATCCACCATGGCGTGGAAGGCCTGAAGCTGGTCGGCGGCGCCGCGCCCGAAGGCATGTGCTCGGCCGCCGATGCGGCGGTGCGCGTGGTGTGCTCGCCATTTCCCGCGACGCGCGGCTTCATGATGCTGGTGGCGCTCTTGATGCTGGTCGCGCTGTGGCTGCTGCTGACCCGCACCCGCATCGGCCTGGTGATCCAGGCCGCGCTGACGCACCCTGAAACCGTGGAGGCGCTGGGCCACAACGTGCCGCGCATCTTCATGCTGGTATTCGGCGCCGGCGCGGCGCTGGCCGGGCTGGCCGGGGTGATCGGCGGCAGCACCTTCGTCACCGAGCCCGCGATGGCCGCCACGGTCGGATCGGTCATCTTCGTCGTCGTGGTGGTGGGCGGCCTGGGGTCCTTGTCGGGGGCCTTCCTGGCGTCGGTGCTGATCGGCGTGATCCAGACCTTTGCCGTGGCGTTCGACTATTCGCTGATCAGCCTGGCCCAGCAGATGGGGTGGCAGCTCAGCGAGGCGGCGAAAAACAACTCCGTCATCAAGCTGACCCTGTCACAGGTGGCGCCGATCCTGCCCTATCTGTTCCTGGTGCTGATCCTGATTTTCCGGCCCAAGGGGCTGCTGGGTACCCGGGAGGGCTGATGCCATGACGTCTCGCTACTACGAATTCAAACCCCTGAACATCGGCCGCTGGGTCACCTGGGGCCTGTTCGCCGCCTTGCTGGCGCTGGCGCCGCTGTGGTTCAAGAGCAGCCTGGCGGTCACCATGCTGTCGCAGATGGGCATCGCCATCATCGCCTGCCTGTCCTACAACATCCTGCTGGGGCAGGGCGGCATGCTGAGCTTCGGCCATGCGGTCTACACCGGCCTGGGCTCCTACATGGCGATTCACGCGCTGAACGCGGTGTCCAAAGGCTCGCTGCCGATACCCGTCAGCCTGGTGCCGCTGGTGGGGGGGCTGGCCGGCCTCGGCTTTGCCGTGCTGCTGGGCTACGTCACCACGCGCAAGTCGGGCACGCCGTTTGCGATGATCACGCTGGGCATGGCCGAGCTGGTGTTCGCCATGTCGCTGATGTTCTCCGAGTTCTTCGGCGGCGAGGCCGGCGTGTCGGGCAACCGCGTGATGGGGCAGCCGTTTTTCGGCATCACCTTCGGGCCGCCGCTGCAGGTGTACTACCTGATCGCGGTCTACACCTTCGTCTGCGTGGCCGCCATGTATGCGTTCACCCGCACGCCGCTCGGCCGCATTCTGAACGCCGTGCGCGACAACCCGGAGCGCGTCGAGTTCATTGGCTACAACACGCAGCGAGTGCGCTACACCGCCTTCATCATCTCCGGCTTTTTTGCCGGGGTGGCGGGGGGGCTGGGCTGCCTGCTGTTCGAGATCGTCACGGCCGAGGTCGTCGGGGCGGGCCGTTCCGGTGCGTACCTGTTGTTCACTTTCCTGGGCGGCGCGACTTTCTTTTTCGGCCCGATCCTGGGGGGCATCCTGATGGTGCTGGCCTTTGTGCTGCTGTCGGAGCTGACCAAGGCCTGGCTGCTGTACCTGGGCCTGGTTTTCATGCTCATGGTGATGTACGCCCCCGGCGGCATTGCCAGCCTGATCATGATGAACCTGCGGGTGGCGTCCTTTGGCAAGCTGCGAACCTTGTGGGTCAGCTACCTGGCGCTGGCGTTGACGGCGCTGGTCATGCTCCTGGGCGCGGGCGCCATGATCGAGATGATCTACCACCTGCAGCTGAACATTTCGACGGGCGACCAGGTGAACTTCCTCGGCATTGCCTTGCACGCCCATGGCGTCAACAGCTGGTTTGGCGCGGCGTTTGTCATGTTGACCGGGCTGGGGCTGTTTGAGGTGACGCGGCACCAGTTCAAGCTGCAGTGGGGCGAGATCCAGACCGAGATCGAAAAAGAAATCAAACGCAGGGAGGCCGCGTGATGAGCGCGACTCAAGCCATGCCATTTGCCCTGGAACTGAAAGACCTGCGCAAGAGTTTCGGCAAGACCGAGATCATCCGCGGCGCCAACCTCGCGGTGAATGCGGGCGAGCGCGTGGCCATCATCGGCCCGAACGGCGCCGGCAAATCGACGCTGTTCAACCTGATCAGCGGGCGCTTCGAGCCCACCAGCGGTGACGTGCTGCTGAACGGCGAGCGCATCAACGGCAAAAAGCCGTTCGAGATCAACCGGCTGGGCCTGTCGCGCAGCTTCCAGATCACCAACATCTTTCCCAAGCTCAGCGTGTTCGAGAACCTGCGCTGCGGCGTGCTCTGGAGCCTGGGCTACAAGTACACCTTTCTCAAGTTCCTGGCCGATCTGGATGACGCCAACGAGCGGGCCGAGCAACTCATGGCCATGATCAAGCTCGACAAGAAACGCGACGTGCTGGCGATGAACCTGACCTACGCCGAGCAGCGCGCGCTGGAAATCGGCATCACCATTGGCGGTGGCGCCAGCGTCATCCTGCTCGACGAGCCCACGGCGGGCATGAGCCGCAGCGAGACCACGCGTTTCATCAGCCTGATCAAGGAAGTGACCGTGGGCAAGACCCTGCTGACCGTGGAGCACGACATGGGCGTGGTGTTCGGCCTGGCCGACAAGATCGCCGTGGTGGTCTATGGCGAGGTGATCGCCTTCGACACGCCCGAAGCCGTGCGGGCGAACCAGAAGGTGCAGGAGGCCTATCTGGGGTCGTCTGTCGCAGACGCGCAGGCAGGAGGGCACTGACCATGCTGAAAATCGACAACCTGCATGCCTACTACGGCAAGAGCCACGTGCTGCACGGCGTGGGCTTCGAGGTCCAGCCCGGCGAGATCGTCGCGCTGCTCGGGCGCAACGGCTCGGGCCGCTCCACCACCGCCAAGGCCATCATGGGCCTGGTCGAAGGCGAAGGCAGCGTGCGCTGGAAGGACCGGGAAATCCTCGGCAAGAAGGCCTACGAAATCGCCCACCTGGGGCTGGGCTACGTGCCCGAGAGCCGGGACATTTTCCCCAAGCTCACGGTGCACCAGAACCTGCTGCTGGGGCAGAAGGGTTCGGGCAAGGGCAGCCGCTGGTCGTTCGACGACATGTACGACATGTTCCCGCGTCTCAAGGAGCGGCAGCACACCGAGGCCGGCGTGATGTCCGGCGGCGAGCAGCAGATGCTGACGCTGTGCCGCACCCTGATGGGCGACCCCGACCTGATCATCATCGACGAGCCGACCGAAGGCCTGGCGCCCAAGATCGTTGAACTGGTCGGCGAGTACCTGCAAAGGCTGAAAAGCCGCGGCATCTCCGTGCTGCTGATCGAGCAGAAGCTCACCATCGCCATGGCCATCTCGGACCGGGCGCTGGTGATGGGCCACGGCTGCATCGTGTTCCAGGGCACACCCGACAGCCTGCGCGCCGACGCGTACATCCGCAAGGAGTGGCTGGAGGTCTGATCTTTGGCCGGGGCCAGTCCCGGCCGTGACAAAGCTGTATTGCAGCGCAGCACAAACCTTTTAGAATCTTAAAATCGAACGATCGTTCTTTTTCGCGTTTCATCTCTTTTCACGAGGAACAACAGCATGACGGCTGAATACAAAGTCCACGGCGACGTGGCGGTGATCACGCTCAACAACCCGCCGGTCAACGGCCTGGGTTACGACACCCGCATCGGCATCACCAACGGCCTGGCCTTGGCCAATGCGGACGCGGCCGTGAAGTCCATCGTGCTGACCGGCGCGGGCAAGGCCTTTTCGGGCGGCGCCGACATCCGCGAATTCGGCACGCCCAAGGCGCTGCAGGACCCGAACCTGCTGAGCGTGATCCTGGCCGTGGAGAATTCCGCCAAGCCCGTGGTCGCGGCCGTGCATTCGGTCGCCATGGGCGGCGGGCTGGAGCTGGCGCTGGGTTGCCACTACCGCATCGCCGCGCCCGGCTGCAACGTGGCGCTGCCCGAGGTCAAGCTGGGCCTGATTCCGGGCGCCGGCGGCACGCAGCGCCTGCCGCGCGTGCTCGGCGTGGAAGCCGCGCTCAACATGATCGTGAGCGGTGAGCCCGTCAAGAGCGAACTGCTGGCGTCCCTGCCGGGGCAGAAACTGTTCGACAAGATGGCCGCCTCGCCCGGGTCGCTGGCCGAGGAAGCGCTAGCCCTGGCCCGCGAAGTCGCCGCCAAGCACGCCGACGGCAGCGCGCTGCCGCTGGTGCGCAACCTGCCGTGCAAACACCCGCTGGGCGACGCCTACTTCCAGTTCGCGCGCAACATGGTCGGGGGTATGTCGAAAAACTTCCCGGCGCCGCTCAAGTGTGTGGACGCGGTGGAAGCCGCCACGACGAAGAAGTTCGACGAGGGCATGCAGTTCGAGCGCGAAATTTTCATCAACCTGATGTGGACCCCGGAGTGCCGTGCGCTGCGCCACATTTTCCAGGCCGAACGCGCAGCCTCCAAGATCCCCGATGTGCCCTCGGACACGCCCGTGCGCGACATCAAGGCCGTCGCCGTGATCGGTGCCGGCACCATGGGCGGCGGTATCACCATGAACTTCCTGAACGCCGGCATCCCCGTGAAGATGCTGGAGATGAAGCAGGAAGCGCTGGACCGCGGCATCGCCACCATCCGCAAGAACTACGAGGCCCAGGTCAAGAAGGGCAAGCTGAAGGCCGACAAGTACGAGCAGCGCATGGCGCTCTTGAGCACCACGCTCGACTACAACGACCTCAAGGACGCCGACATGGTGATCGAAGCCGTGTTCGAGGACATGGGCGTCAAGGAAGCCGTGTTCAAGAAGCTCGACGAAGTGATGAAGCCCGGCGCCATCCTCGCGTCCAACACCTCCACGCTCGACGTCAACAAGATCGCCTCGTTCACGAAGCGGCCTGAAGACGTGGTGGGGCTGCATTTCTTCAGCCCGGCCAACGTCATGAAGCTGCTGGAGGTGGTGCGCGGCGCGAAGACGGCCAAGGACGTGATGGCCACGGTCATGGGCGTGGGCAAGAAGATCAAGAAGACGGCGGTGGTTTCCGGCGTCTGCGACGGCTTCATCGGCAACCGCATGATCGAGCAGTACGGCCGCCAGGGCGGTTTCCTGCTGGACGAAGGCTGCACGCCGGCGCAGGTGGACAAGGCCATCGAGAAGTTCGGTTTCGCCATGGGCCCGTTCCGCATGGGCGACCTGGCCGGCAACGACATCGGCTGGGCCATCCGCAAGCGCCGCTACCAGGAAAAGCCCGGCATGAAGTACAGCAAGACCGCCGATCTGCTCTGTGAAAAAGGCCGTTTCGGCCAGAAAACCGGCGCCGGCTGGTACGACTACGTTGCCGGCAAGCGCGACGCGATTCCGAATCAGGAAGTCGTCGAGATGATCGAGGCGCACCGCAAGTCGCTCGGCATCACGCCGCGCAAGATCTCCGACGAGGAAATCGTCCAGCGCCTGGTCTTTTCGCTCGTGAACGAGGCCGCCCACATCCTGGAAGAAGGCATTGCCTCCAAGGCCAGCGACATCGACATGGTCTACATCATGGGTTACGGCTTCCCGGTCTATCGCGGCGGCCCCATGCTCTATGCCGACCAGGTCGGCCTGTTCAACGTGGTGCAGGCGATGAACCGCTTTGCCAAGAATCCGCTGGACGACGCCAAATTCTGGCAACCAGCCCCCTTGCTGGCCCGTCTGGTGGCCGAAGGCAAGACCTTCAACTAATTCGGAGACTTCCATGACTTCTGCCGTTATCGTTTCCACCGCACGCACCCCGCTGGCCAAGAGCTGGAAGGGCGCTTTCAACATGACCCACGGCGCCACGCTGGGCGGCCACGCCGTGCAGCACGCCATCGCCCGCGCCGGCATCGAAGCCGGCGAGGTGGAAGACGTGATCATGGGTTGCGCCAACCCCGAGGGTGCCACCGGCGCCAACATCGCGCGCCAGATCGCCCTGCGCGCGGGTTGCCCCATCACCGTGTCGGGGCTGACCGTCAACCGCTTCTGCTCGTCGGGCCTGCAAACCATCGCCCTGGCGGCGCAGCGCATCATCGCCGGCGAGGCCGATGTGTACGTGGCCGGGGGCGTGGAAAGCATCTCCTGCGTGCAGCAGGAAATGAACAAACACATGCTGGCCGACCCGTGGCTCGTGAAGCACAAGCCCGAGATTTACTGGAACATGCTGCAGACCGCCGAGCAGGTGGCCAAGCGCTACGGCATCGGCCGCGAAGCGATGGACGAATACGGCGCCGCCAGCCAACAGAAGGCGGCGGCCGCTCTGGCAGCCGGCCTGTTCGAGGCCGAAATTGCCCCGATCACCGTGACCATGGGCGTGGCCGATCCGGTGCGCGGCCTGACCACGAAGGAAGTGACCGTGAGCGCCGATGAGGGCATTCGCGCTGGCACGACCTACGACGGCATCAAGGGCCTGCGTTCGGCCCTGCCGGGCGGCCTGGTGACGGCCGGCAACGCCAGCCAGTTTTCCGACGGCGGCGGCGCCTGCGTGGTGATGAGCGAAACCCTGGCCGAGAAGAAAGGCCTGCAGCCGCTGGGCCGCTTCCTGGGCTTTGCCGTCGCGGGTTGCGAGCCCGACGAAATGGGCATCGGCCCGGTCTTCGCCATTCCGAAGGTGCTGGCGCGCCTGGGCCTCAAGGTCAGCGACATCGACCTGTGGGAGCTCAACGAAGCCTTCGCCGTGCAGGTGATCTACTGCCGCGACAAGCTGGGCATTCCCGGCGACCGCCTCAACGTCAACGGCGGCGCGATTGCCGTGGGCCACCCCTACGGCGTGAGCGGCCAGCGCCTGACCGGCCATGCGCTGATCGAAGGCAAGCGCCGCGGTGCCAAGCGCGTGGCCGTGACCATGTGCATTGGCGGCGGCATGGGCGCGTGCGGCATTTTCGAAGTGCTCTGAGCCGGTCGGGTCGAGGACGAAGAAAGCCATGGTCAAGCCGGTCACCGTATCGCCCGAGGTCTTCCTCGCCATGGGCCGGGAAGTTCTCGGTTCCCAGCCGTTCAGCGTGCTGGTCGGCGCCGAGCTGCAGGCCCTCGCGCCCGGCCACTGCGAGCTGCAGGTGCCGGTGACCGACAAGATCCGCCAGCAGCACGGCTTCGTGCACGGCGGCGTGGTGAGCTACGCGGCTGACAACGCGCTGACCTTTGCGGGCGGCACCGCGCTGCGCGTGCCGGTGGTGACGTCGGAGTTCAAGATCAACTACCTGCGCCCCGCCGTGGGCGAGCGCCTGATCGCGCGCGCCCACGCCGTGCACACCGGCAAATCGCAGGCGGTCTGCCGTTGCGATGTCTTCGTCGTGAAAGACGGCGAGGAAAAACTTTGCGCCGTGGCCCAGGGCACCATCGCCGCGCTGCCATCGGCTGCCGCCGAGGCGTAAGCTGTACCTGGCGCCGAACTGGTGCCGCTTCGTTCCTGACATCTCCAGCGAGGCCCCCATGAGTCTGCGCCCCACGGTTGACTTCCTGTTGTACCAATGGCTCGACGCCGCGTCACTGAGCGGGCGCGAGCGTTTTGCCGACCATTCGCGCGACACTTTCGACGCGGTGCTCGACACCTGCGAACGCATCGCGCGCGAGAAATACGCGCCGTTCAACCGTCTGGTGGACACCCAGGAGCCGCATTTCGACGGCGAGAAGGTCATCCTGCCGCAGGCCACGCACGACGCGCAGAAAGCCTATGCCGCCTCCGGCATGCTGAGCGCCGCGCAGGATTACGCCATCGGCGGCATGCAACTGCCCTACACGGTCGAGGCCGCCGCCAACGCGTTTTTCGCGATGGCGTCGGTCAGTATCGGCTCCGGCATGCTGACCACCGGCAACGCCAATCTGCTGATGGTGCACGGCACCGAATTGCAGAAAACCGTGTTCGCGCTCAATGAGTTTTCCGGGCGTTTCTCGGGGACCATGTGCCTGAGCGAGCCGCAGGCGGGCTCCTCGCTGAGCGACGTCGCCACGCGCGCCGTGCCGGATGGCGAGGGTTTCGAGTCCGACCCGCTGGGCCCGCGCTACCGCCTCAAGGGCAACAAGATGTGGATTTCGGCCGGCGAACACGAGCTGACCGAGAACATCATCCACCTGGTGCTGGCCAAGATTCCTGACGAAAACGGCAAGCTGGTGCCCGGCACACGCGGCATCTCGCTTTTCATCGTGCCCAAGAAACTGGTGGACACGGAGGGGCAACTCACCGGGGAGCGCAACGATGTGGCGCTGGCCGGCCTGAACCACAAATGCGGCTGGCGCGGCACAACCAACACGCTGCTGAACTTCGGCGAGGGCAAATACCCCGTCAAGGGCGGCGCGGGCGGGTTCGATGGCAACGGCGCCGGCGCCGTGGGCTACCTCGTCGGCCAGCCCGGCAAGGGCCTGCACTGCATGTTCCACATGATGAACGAGGCGCGCATCGGTGTCGGCATGGCGGCCACCATGCTGGGCATGGCCGGCTACCAGGCGAGCCTGGACTACGCGCGGAACCGGCCGCAGGGCCGGCAAACCGGCCCCGCCGGCAAAGACCCCGCCCAACCGCAGATCCGCATCATCGAACACGCCGATGTCAAACGCATGCTGCTGGCGCAAAAGGCCTATTGCGAAGGCGCGCTGGCGCTCGAACTCTATTGCGCACGCCTGGTGGACGAGCAGCACACGGCCGAAGCCGCGGCGGCCGACGAGGCGCGCCTGCTGCTGGAGGTGCTGACGCCCATCGCCAAGAGCTGGCCCAGCGAATGGTGCCTGGAGGCCAACAGCCTGGCGATCCAGATCCACGGTGGCTACGGCTACACGCGCGACTTCCCGGTGGAGCAGTACTGGCGCGACAACCGCCTGAACATGATCCACGAAGGCACACACGGCATCCAGGGCATGGACCTGCTGGGCCGCAAGGTGTTGATGGAAGACGGCCGCGGCCTGCAGCTGCTGGCCGCGCGCATCCACGCGACCATCGACAAAGCCGGACGGGCGGCCGATCTGGCCCCCCATGCCAGTGCGCTGAGGGATGCCCTCGACCATGTCGGCGCGGCCACGCGGGCCGCCTGGGCCACCGGCAATCCCACCGATGCGCTGGCCAATGCCGTGCCCTACATGCAGGCCTTCGGCCACACCGTGCTCGCCTGGATCTGGCTCGACGTGGCGCTGGCGTCGCGTGCCAGCGCGGGGGAGGTGCCGGCGCCCGCCCACACCGGTCGCCTCGCGGCGGCGCGCTATTTTTTCCACTACGAGCTGCCCAAGATCGGGGCCTGGCTCAGGGTGGTCGAGACGCGCGACCTGACCTGCGCCGAACTGCCTGAGGAGGCCTTCTGATGGCCGCCCGCCAGACGCTCCAGCGCCTGCAGAACCTGATCTGGGTGCTGGTCTACGGCGGCCTGCTGACCCTGGTGCTCGGGCTGGCCACGCGGCGCTTCGATGATGCGCTGGGCTGGTCGCTGGTGCTGGGCGGCGGCGGGGTGGCGGCGGTGGGGTTCGGGTTGATATATGTTCGTTCGCTTTTGAAGGAAGACCAATGATCAAACACATCGTGATGTGGAAATTCAAGGACCACGCCGAAGGCGCGGACAAGGCCGCCAACCTGCGCAAGGCCAAGGCGCTGCTCGACGCCTGCGCGGATATCGCCCCGGGGACACTGCGTTTCGAGGTCGCCATCGCACAATCCGGCCTGGAGTGCACCTACGACCTGGTTCTGTACTCGGAGTTCGAGGACCAGGAGGCGCTCAACGCCTACCTGCACCACCCGACCCACGAGGCCCTCAAGCCCTTCATCGGCGCCGTCCGCCAGGAGCGCCAGTGCATGGACTACCTGGCTTGAGCCCCAACCTGATTCACACAAACCGGAGACACCATGACGCACCGCACTGTTCAACAACTGTTCGACCTCAAGGGCAAGACCGCGCTGGTCACCGGCGGCTCCCGCGGACTGGGCCTGCAGATGGCGCACGCGCTGGGCGAGGCCGGCGCGCGCATCATGCTGAGCTCGCGCAAGGCCGGCGACCTGGAAGTGGCCGTGGCCGATCTGCAGGCCGCCGGCATCGATGCGCGCTGGATCGCCGCCGACTGCGCAGTGGAGGCCGACATCCGCCGGCTCGCCGACCAGACCCTGGAGCGCATGGGCCCGGTGGACATCCTGGTCAACAACGCCGGTGCTGCCTGGGGCGCGCCCGCCGAAGACCACCCCGTGGAAGCCTGGGACAAAGTGATGAACCTCAACGTGCGCGGCTATTTCATCCTGTCCCAGCACGTGGCCAAGCAAAGCATGATTCCGCGCCAGTCCGGCCGCATCATCAACATCGCCTCCATCGCCGGCCTGGGCGGTAACCCGCCCGAGATGCAGACCATTGCCTACAACACCTCCAAGGGCGCGGTGATCAACTTCACGCGCGCACTGGCCTGCGAGTGGGGCAAGCACAACATCAACGTCAACGCCATCTGCCCGGGCTTCTTCCCGAGCAAGATGACCGTCGGCACGCTCAAGGCGCTGGGCGAGGACAAGCTCGCCGCCCACGCGCCGCTGCGCCGGCTGGGCGATGACGAAGACCTCAAGGGCCTGACCCTGCTCTACGCATCCGACGCCGGCAAGCACATCACCGGCCAGTGGCTGGCGGTGGATGGGGGCGTGAGCGTGATCACCGGCGGCTAAATCAAATACATCTTTTCATCCGACATGAGCCTCGAATTCGGCGCCCACATCCCGTTCGTCCACCACCTCGGCTTCACGCTGGAGGTGTTCGACGGCGGCCACTCCGAACTGCATTACGCGCCCAAGCCCGAACACCTCAACTCGTTCGACGTGACCCATGGCGGCGCTTGCATGACCTTTCTCGACGTGATCATGGCCACTGCCGCGCGCAGCGCGCAGCCCGAAATGGGCGTGGTCACCATCGAGATGAAGACCAGCTTCATGCGCCCGGCCAAGGCCGCGCCCGGCGGCAAGCTCGTCGGCAAGGGCCGGCTGATGCACCGCACCAAGTCCATGGCGTTCACCGAAGGCACGCTGTACGACGACACGGGCCAGGCCTGCGCGCACGCCACCGGCACGTTCAAGTACGTGAACCGCCCGGCGGCGCAAGGCAGCGCAAAAGAAGGCGGAGCGGCCCGTACCGCCTCCGGCCAGATTTCCACCGACTGAAACCAGATCCCAGGAGTTTTCCATGCCCCAGAACAAGCAGATCGTGCTCGACAACCGACCCGAGGTCGAAGCCACCCCCGCCAACTTCAAGCTGCTCACCACCGAAACCCCGCCGCTGCAGGACGGCCAGGTGCTGGTGCGCCACCACTACCTGAGCCTGGACCCCTACATGCGCGGCCGCATGAGCGCGGGCAAGAGCTACGCGCAGCCG
>JAHFQI010000222.1 GCA_023259355.1 Comamonadaceae bacterium | reverse complement strand
GCTGGCCGCCGGCGTCGTCACCTGGGCGCTGTCGCCGATCAAGTTCCAGGCCGACATGGGCATCCTGCTGGCCTTCATGTTCGTCTGGAACATGGTCGGCGCCGTGGTGCTGATTCCGGCGCTGTCGTACTGGCTGCTGAATCCGGACCGCAAGCGCTCGCGCATCGGCCAAGCCGTCGCGGTCTGAGATGTCCGAGTGGATCGACGCGGCGGCGGTGGAGCAGCTGCCCGAAGGCGGCCGCTGGCTGCTGCGCCGGGCGGGCCGCGAGATCGCGCTGTTCCACGTCCAGGGTGAGCTTTACGCGATCGACGACAGCTGCCCGCACGCCGGCGCCTCGCTGGCCACCGGCGCAATCGACGGCGGCTTCGTCACCTGCCGCGCCCACGGCCTGCGCTTCGAACTCGCCAGCGGCTGCATGCGCGGCGGCGCTGGTTTGCAGGTGCGGACCTACCCGGTGCGCGTGCGGCAGGGCCGCATCGAGATCGACATCGCGCCGGGTGGCTGAGGCCCAGTGCGCCCCCCTGACCACAGCACAGGGGTTTCCCTCCATGTGTTTCTCCCTGGCGCATGTCACGATCTCTTGACACCCACCACAGGAAGGACTTCATGAAACACCCCGTTCGCCAACCCAATGCCGCAGACCGCTCGATGCGCGCGGCACTCGTGCCGCTTGCCGTGGCATCCGCAATCAGCTTCGTGGCTGGCATCGCGTTTTCCCAAGCCGTTGGCCCGTCCAGCAGCAAGGGCGTGGTCACCAAACCACTGGGAAGCATCAACCTCTCCGCTGAAATCGAAGCCCTGCCGGGCCATCAACTTCGTGCGCGTGTTGCCACCATCGAGCCTGGCGGACAAATTGCCACGCACAACCACAAGGGCCGGCCCACCATGGAATACGTGCTTCAAGGCAATGTGGTGGAAATCCGAAATGGCGTGGAAATCCCGCATGGTCCCGGCGACATGGTGGTGGCCACCAACGAGGTGTCCCATTGGTGGGAGAACCGCGGAGCTGTGCCCGTCATCCTGCTCCCGGTTGACGTCTTCAAGCCGTGAAACTGCGCACCTGACGGCCGCCCCTCACTCCGGCTTGAACCGACCTGACCGGAGTCGACTACCGAAAGCGGCGAAAAGAGTGATTCAAGAGGTTCGCTGCGCTGTGTGAGCGCCGTGGGCACGACCCACGCGGCACACTCATCGCTGGTGCCTTGCACCTGAGGTGGCGCTTCATCAAGGAGATACCCATGTTCAATTCCCGCCGCTTGCTTCTCGCAGGTGCTTTGGCTTTCGCAGTCACTTTTGCAGGCTGCGCCGGAATGGCAGCACCGCCCAGCGCCGATGAACGACAGACATTGGCACCGACTGGGCGCCTGCGCGTCGGCATCTACCCGGAAAGTCCAACCAGAGGCGTGGTCACAGACCTCGGGAAAGCGCTGGCAGAGCGCCTTGGCGTGGTCTTCGAGTTGGTGGAGTTGAAGACGCAATCCGAACTTCTCGCAGCGGTCGAAACGGGGAAGGTTGACTTCTCCGGGACAAACCCCTCACCGGCCCGCGTTGCCCGGATGGACTGTACGTCCACCGTGATAGATATTGAGCTTGGCTACCTTGTCGTGTCTGGCTCCCCGGTTTCGACAATGGCTGATGTAGACCGCCCGGGAGTCCGGATCGGCGTGACACAGGGGAGCACGTCGCAGACGACGCTACCCAACATACTCAGGAACGCGACCTTCGTCCCTGTGCCAACGCGAAGGGTGGCAGGAGAGATGCTGCACGCTCGAAAAATTGACACGTACGCCACCAACAAGGCCGTTCTTTTCGAGATATCGAGCGGTATTCCAGGTTTGCGCATTCTTGATGGCAATTGGGGCGTCGAGCACTGGGCGATCTGCATCCCCAAGGGGCGGGACAAGGGCCTTGACTATCTTCAAAAGTTCACTGAAGTCGCGCGAGCAGATGGACGGGTGAAGAGCGCGGCCGAGAGATCCGGGCTGCGAGGAACAATGATCCCGTGACCCCGCCCCCTCACTCCGGCTTGAACCCGATCCCCTTCAACACCGCACCCACGCGCTCGTAGTCCGCCTTCAGCCCCTGCGCCATCTCGTCGGGGGTGCGCGGCAAGCCGGCTTCGAAACCCGTGTCCAGCAGGCGCGCACGCAGGGCGGGTTCGGTCAGGGCTTTGAGTGCGGCCTCGCGCACGCGGGTCTGCACGGCGGCGGGCGCGTCGGGGGTGGTCCACGGGCCCATCCAGGCCAGCGCGTCGAGTTGGGGGTAACCGAGTTCGTGGAAGGTGGGCACGTCAGGCAGCTGGGGCGCGCGGCGCGGCGTGCTGACCGCGAAGGCCTTGAGCTTGCCGCCCTTGATCAGCGGCAGCGAGGTGGCCAGGCCGTCGAACATCAGCGGCACGTGGTTGCCCATCACGTCGGCCAGTGCGGGTGTGGAGCCCTTGTAGCCCACGTGCGTGAGCTGGATGCCCGCGGCCTGGTTGAGCAGCAGGCCCAGCACGTGCGACAGCGTGCCGGGGCTGTAGGAGGCGTAGTTCAGCTGGCCGGGGTGGGCTTTGGCATGGGCCACCAGCTCGGCGAGGTTCTTTGCCGGCACCGACGGGTGGCCCACCAGCACCAGGCCGCCGCGCGCCAGCTCGGCCAAGGGTCTGAGTTCCTTGCCCATGTCGAAGCGCAGCTTGACGATGTGCGGGATCTCGCTGACCAGTGAATTGACGCCCACCATCAGCGTGTGGCCGTCGCGCGGCGCCTGCAGCAGCTCGCCCACGGCAATGGCGCCGGCCGCGCCGGGCTTGGGGTCCACGATGACGGGCTGGCCCAGCTCGCGCGAGAGCGCGTCGGCCACGAGGCGCGCCACGATGTCGGCGCTGCCGCCGGCCAGGCCGGCGACGATCAGGCGCACCGGCTTGGCGGGCCAGGCCTGCGCGCGGGCCGGCACGCCCAGCAACGACAGCGCGGCGCCGCCGAGCAGGGCGCGGCGCGTGGTCCGGCAGGCCGTGCGGCCAGCCGGGGTTGAAGCAAAAAGGGTCGGGGTCGGGTTCATGTCGGTCATCGCCGGGCCCAGTTTAAGTGCCCGTCAGCCCAGCCCACGCAGCAACAGCAGGGCCAGACCGGCGAGGAACACGGTCTCGCCCAGCATCACGGCCACGGGCTTGAAGCCGACGGTAGCGAGGTCCTTCAAATGCGTCTTCATGCCGATGCCGGCGATGGCCGCGACCAGGCACCAGCGCGACAAGTCGTTGCCCGCCCCCTGCACCGCCTGCGGCACCCAGCCCGTGCTATTGACGGCCACGAGCACGGCAAAGGCCACGGCGAACCAGGGCAGCAGTGGCGGGCGCGGGCCGGCCGCGTCACCATTCGCCGCGCCGCGCGCGCGCGTAAGCAGGGAGGTAAAGACGATCACCGGCAGCAGCATGGCCACGCGCAGCAGCTTGACCAGCGTGGCGGTGTCGCCGGTCTCGGGCGACAGGCTGTAGCCCGCGCCCACCACCTGCGCCACGTCATGGATGGTGGCGCCCAGAAAGATGCCGGCCTGGTGCGCGTCCAGCCCCAGCGCGCGCGCCAGCATGGGGTAGGCCACCATCGCCAGCGTGGACAGGGCCGACACGCCGATCACGGTGAACAGCGTGGCGCGGTCCTTCTGCGGATGGGCCGGCAGCGCCGCCGACAGCGCCAGCGCCGCCGAGGCGCCGCAGATGGCGGTGGCGCCGCCGGTCAGCAGCCCGAACAGGCTCTGGAAACCCAGCAGGCGCGCAGCGACCATCGAGACCCCGATGGTCAGCACCACCGACACCACGACCAGCCCCACCGGCCCCCAGCCCAGCGCCACCACTTGCGCCAGCGTGATGCGCAGACCCAGCAGCGCGATGCCGATGCGCAGCACCTGGCGCGCGGTGAACTCGATGCCGGGCTGGCACGGCCCGTCGGCCGAGAGAAAGTTCATCGCCATGCCCAGCAGCAGCGCGAACAGCATCACCGGGGCGCCGTAGTGCTGCGACAGAAAAGTGGACGCGGCGGCCACGACGCCGCAGGCGAGCATGCCGGGAAACAACGCGCGGCCGGGAACGATCCAGGTGGAGATGAGGTATTGCATGGGTTCGGGGACGGCAGCGCCGGCGGGTTCAGGCGGCTTCGCCGGCCAGGCCGGCCGGCAGGTTAACGGGTTCGAGGGCCTGCGCCTTGTCGTGTTCGTAGCTGCGCGCGGCCAGCATGAAGGCGCCGGCCGCGACCAGGCCAAAGGCCGGCATGGCCGTGAGCGCGGGCACCAGGCCCCAGGCGTCCGAGAGCACGCCGGCAAGGAAGGGACCGAGCGCCAGACCGAACAGGTTCTGGAACAGGGCAAGCACCGAGCAACCCGTGGCGCGCACACCGGGGTGGATGACGTCGACGACGATGGCCGTGACCGGGCCCACGGTGCAAGTGGCGATGAAGCCCCCCAGCGCGATCAGCGCGAACTGCGGCCCCGGTTCGAGCGCCAGGCCGAAGGCCGCGACCAGCACGGCCAGCGCCGCCACGCACAACACGGCCAGCGCGGCGAACCGGCGCCGCGGCCGCCGCGCGCCGGCGCGGTCCACCAGCGCGCCCCAGATCACCGCGCCCGCGGCCCCGCACAGCACCACCAGCGCAGCCTTCATGGCGGCCTGGGCCGGCGCCATGCCATGCACGCGGTTGAGAAAACTCGGCAGCCAGGACCACAGCGCCGAGACCACGATCAGCTGCGCCGCGCCGCCAATGCACACCCACAG
>JAHFQI010000075.1:10676-18910 GCA_023259355.1 Comamonadaceae bacterium | reverse complement strand
AAAGCGACAGCCTGCTGGTGCGCACCGCCGAGCCCACGGGGGACATGGCGCACTTCGAACGCCTGCTGGCCGAGCACCTGGCGCGCGTCACGCTGGCCGCGCCCGCGGTGGCCCTGCGCCTGGCCTCGGTCGAGACCGCCGCGCTGCCGGGTGCCAGCGCGAGCCTGCTCGTGGAAGACCTGCGGCGCGGCGACAGCCTGCACCAGCTCGTCGAGCGCCTGAGCGCGCGGCTGGGCGCTGCCCAGGTGCTGCGCGTCGAACCCCGCGCCGACCACCGGCCCGAGCGCATGCAAGTCTGGGTGCCCGCCGAGGAGACTTCAAAGGCGTTCTCCAGTCCCCAGCAGCTCGACGCGCTCTACCCGACCTGGCTGCTGACCACGCCGCTGCGCCTGACAGTGCAGCGCCACCGCCCGCTGCACCAGGGGCCGCTGACCCTGCTGGCCGGGCCGCAGCGGCTCGAAGCCGGCTGGTGGGAGTCCGACGCCAGCGGCACAGCGGCGGCACCGGCCGCGTTGCGCGATTACTTCGTGGCGCGCAGCGCGCAGGCCGGCCTGCTGTGGATTTACCGCGAGCGGCTGGCGCCTTCCGGCACGGAACCGGGCTGGTACCTGCATGGTGTTTTCGGCTGACCGCGTGAAAGTCCACCATGCCCTCCGCGTCACCCGTCAATGAACGGTTTTTCGGCCTTCCGGCTTATGCCGAGCTGCACTGCCGCACCAACTTCAGCTTCCAGTGCGGCGCCTCGCACGCCGAGGAGCTGGTCGCGCGCGCCCATGCCCTGGGCTACAGCGCGCTGGCCATCACCGACGAATGCTCGGTGGCGGGCCTGGTGCGTGCGCACGCCGAGGCGAAGAAGCTGGGCCTCAAGCTGCTGGCCGGCAGTGAATTCGTGCTTGAAGACGAGACGGCGGAAGGGGCCGGCCGCTACCGATTGATTGCGCTCGCGCGCAACCTCAACGGCTGGGGCCGGCTCTGCGAGTTCATCACCGCGGGCCGCCGCGCCGCGCCCAAGGGGGCGTACCGCCTGGCCTGGAGCGACGTGACAGCGCAGCGCCTGCAGGACTGCGAGATCCTGCTCGCGCCCGACCGCTTGACCCGCGGCACGCTCAGCCTGGACGCCTTGAAGGATCGGCTGGCCCTGGGGCTGGCCCAGTTCGGCGCCCATTTCTGGCTCGTCGCCGAGCTGCTGCACGGTCTGGACGACGACCTCTGGCTGACGCAGCTCGAAGCGGCCTCGGCGCAGACCGGCGTGCCGCTGGTGGCCGCCGGCGACGTGGTCATGCATGTGCGCTCGCGCAAGGTGCTGCACGACGTGCTGACGGCGGTGCGTCTCGGCCGCCCCGTGGCCGAGTGCGGCTTCGGGCTGCAGCCCAATGCCGAGGCGCACCTGCGCCCGCGCCTGCGGCTGGCGGCGATCTACCCGCCGGCACTGCTGGCGAACACGGCGGTGGTGGCTGCGCGCTGCGGCTTCAGCCTGGACGAGCTGCGTTACCAGTACCCGATGGAAACCGTGCTGGACGGCACCACGCCCGCCGAAACCCTGCGCCGCCACACGGCGGACGGCGCGCGCGTGCGCTACCCCCAAGGCGTGCCGACCAGTGTGCAAAAGCAGATCGAGCACGAGCTGGCCCTGATCGGCGAGCTGCACTACGAGATGTATTTCCTCACGGTGCACGACCTGGTGCGCTTTGCGCGCGGCCGCGGCATCCTGTGCCAGGGGCGCGGCTCGGCGGCCAATTCGGCCGTGTGCTACTGCCTGGGCGTGACCGAGGTGGACCCGGCTCGCACCAACTTGCTTTTTGAACGCTTCATCAGCCGCGAGCGCAACGAGCCGCCCGACATCGACGTGGACTTTGAGCACCAGCGCCGCGAGGAGGTCATCCAGTACATCTACGCCAAGTACGGTCGCGAACGCGCCGCGCTGGCTGCCACTGTCATCACCTGGCGCCCGCGCAGCGCGCTGCGCGACGCGGGCCGTGCATTGGGCATCGCAGCGGAACAGATCGACGCGCTGGCCAGGGAGCATTACTGGTTCGACGGCAGCGCCGTCATGCAGCAGCGCATCCTGGACGCGGGGCTGGACCCGCATGACTTGCGCATCCGCCAGTGGCTTGATGCGGCGGCACGGCTGATCGGTTTTCCGCGCCACCTGAGCCAGCACGTCGGTGGCTTCGTGCTGACCCAGGGCAAGCTCACGCGCCTGGTGCCCGTGGAAAACGCGGCCATGCCGGATCGCTCCATCATCCAGTGGGACAAGGACGATCTCGACGCCGTGGGCCTGCTGAAAGTCGATGTGCTGGCCCTGGGCATGCTCAGCGCGATCCGCCGCTGCCTCGATCTGGTGAGCGCGCGGCGTGGCCGGGTGTTTCGCATGCAGGACATTCCGGCCGAAGACCCGGCCACCTACGACATGGTCTGCGCGGCCGATACCGTGGGCGTGTTCCAGATCGAAAGCCGCGCCCAGATGAGCATGCTGCCGCGCCTGAAGCCGCGCTGCTTCTACGACCTCGTGGTCGAAGTCGCCATTGTGCGGCCAGGGCCGATCCAGGGCGGCATGGTCCACCCCTACCTGCAGCGGCGCCAGGGGCTGGAGCCCGAGGTGTATCCCAACGAAGCGCTGCGCGAGGCGCTGGGCCGTACGCGGGGCGTGCCGATCTTCCAGGAACAGGTGATGCAGATCGCCATGATCGCGGCCGACTTTTCCGCCGGCGAGGCCGACAGCCTGCGCCGTTCGATGGCCGCATGGAAACGCAAGGGCGGCGTGCATGCCTTCTACGACCGACTGGTCGGCGGCATGGTTGCCAACGACTACCCGCTGGAATTCGCGCAGGCCATCTTCCGGCAGATCGAGGGCTTTGGCGACTACGGCTTTCCCGAAAGCCATGCCGCGAGTTTTGCGCTGCTGGTCTATGTGAGCAGCTGGCTCAAGCGGCACGAGCCTGCGTGTTTTCTGGTGGCCCTGCTCAACAGCCAGCCGCTGGGCTTCTACAGTCCCTCGCAGCTGGTGCAGGACGCGCGCCGGCACGACGTGGAAGTCCGGGCGGTGGATGTGATGCGCAGCGACTGGGATTGCACGCTGGAGGAGAGGCCCAGGGGCGCGCAGGCCTTTGGGGCTTCACTCCCACTCACTCCGGGAGAGGGTTGGGGTCCCCAGCCCGCCGTCCGCCTCGGCCTGCGCCTCGTCATCGGCCTGACCGAAGCCGCAGCCCGGCGCATCATGGCCGCGCGCGCCGGCCACCCGTTCACGTCCACCGAAGACCTGGCCCTGCGCGCCGCGCTCGACGCCGGCGACCTGAAAGCCTTGGCCGCCGCCGACGCATTGGCGGCCCTGTCCGGGCATCGCCGCCAGCAGGTCTGGGACGCATCCGCCCTGCACCGCGCGCCGGCCTTGCTGCGCGCCGCGCCCACGCACGAGGCCGCGCTGGCGCTGCCCGAAGCCGGGGAGGGCGAAGAAATTGCGTTCGACTACGCCGCCACGGGCCTTACGCTGCGGCGCCACCCGCTGGCCCTGCTGCGCCCGCGGCTCGCGCGCTGGAAGCTGCTGACGGCCGCCCAGCTGCGCGACCTGCCCAACGGCCGGCTGGTGCGCGCCTGCGGCATCGTCACCGTGCGCCAGCAGCCGGGCACGGCCAAGGGCGTGACCTTCGTGACGCTGGAGGATGAAACCGGCACGGTCAATGTGATCGTCTGGAAAAGCCTGCGTGAGCGCCAGCGCAACGAACTGGTCCATGCCCGCCTGCTGGCGGTGGATGGCATGTGGCAGCGTGATGTGGACAGCGGCGGGGAAGTCCGCCATCTGGTGGCCCGGCGGCTGCGCGATCTGACGCCGCTGCTGGGCGACCTCATGACCGCGAGTCGGGACTTTCATTGAGAGGGTGTGAATCCCCGCATCTTCACACCCTCTGCGTCTTATTTGAGTCCTGCCGCCGCGCGCAATACCGCAGCCTGGTCCGTGCGCTCCCAGGTGAATTCCGGCTCTTCGCGGCCGAAGTGGCCGTAAGCCGCGGTCTTTTCGTAGATCGGGCGCAGCAGGTCGAGCATCTGGATGATGCCCTTGGGGCGCAGGTCGAAGTGCTCGTTGACCAGCGCGGCGATCTGTTCGTCGGGGATCACGCCCGTGCCTTCGGTGTAGATGGTCACGTTCATCGGCTCCGCCACGCCGATCGCGTAGGCCACCTGGATCTGGCACTGTCGGGCCAGGCCGGCGGCGACGATGTTCTTGGCCACGTAGCGCGCGGCGTAGGCGGCCGAACGGTCCACCTTGGTCGGGTCCTTGCCGCTGAACGCGCCGCCGCCGTGTGGGCAGGCGCCGCCATAGGTGTCGACGATGATCTTGCGCCCGGTCAGGCCGCAGTCGCCCTGCGGGCCGCCGATGACGAAACGGCCGGTCGGGTTGATCAGGAACTTGGTTTCCTTCAGCCATTCCTTGGGCAGCACCGGCTTGATGATTTCCTCGATGATGGCCTCGGTGAAGCTGGCCTTCATTTTGGTCTGCGTCTCGCTCTGGTCCGGGCTGTGTTGGGTGGACAACACCACGGTGTCGATGCTGTGCGGCTTGCCGTCCACATAACGCATCGTGACCTGGCTCTTGGCGTCGGGGCGCAGGAAGGGCAGCCGGCCGTCCTTGCGCAACTGGGCCTGGCGCTCGACCAGGCGGTGCGCGTAGTAGATCGGCGCGGGCATCAGCTCGGGCGTCTCGTTGCAGGCGTAGCCGAACATCAGGCCCTGGTCGCCGGCGCCGGTGTTCAGGTGGTCGTCGCTCGCATGGTCCACGCCCTGGGCGATGTCGTTCGATTGCTTGTCGTAGGCCACGAGCACGGCGCAGCCCTTGTAGTCGATGCCGTATTCGGTGTTGTCGTAGCCGATGCGCTTGATGGTGTCGCGCGCCACCTGGATGTAGTCCACATGTGCGTTGGTGGTGATCTCGCCGGCCAGCACCACGAGGCCGGTGTTGGTCAGCGTCTCGGCGGCGACACGGCTGCGCGGGTCCTGCTTGAAGATGGCATCCAGAATCGCGTCGGAGATCTGGTCGGCGACCTTGTCGGGGTGGCCTTCCGAAACCGATTCGGAGGTGAAGAGAAAGTCGTTCGCCATTTGAATAAACTCCTGTGTTGGCTGAAAGCGTGCATTTCCTGCGCTGCCTTCGGCTTGGGAGCTCCGGCGAACGCTTTAGCAGAATTGTTTTTACGTCGCCCTGCAAGTTGCTCATTTAACTCAGCGACGTTTTCATTTTACCAAGCCGCCGATGTCCTCTTTGTTCCGGTTGTTTTCCCGATGCCCCCTGTGGCTGCTGCACGCGCTGGGCGCGGCGCTGGGCTGGCTGGCGTTCGCGCTGTCGCCCACCTACCGCCGCCGTTTTGTGGCCAACGCGGCGCTGGCGGGCTACACGTTTGCGCAGGTGCGCGGCGCGGTGGCGCACGCCGGGCGCATGACGGCCGAGCTGCCGCGCCTGTGGCTGGGCATGCCGACGCGAATGGAGTGGGAGGGCGAGGCCTGTGTGGATGCCGCTTACGCCAAGGGGCGAGGGATTCTGTTTTTGACGCCCCACATGGGTTGTTTCGAGATCACGGCGCAGGGGCTGGCCCAGCGCTACAGCGCGGCCCATGGGCCGATCACCGTGTTGTACCGGCCAGCGCGCCAGCCCTGGCTGGCCGAAGTGATGGAGCAGTCGCGCCAGCGCCCGGGGCTGGAGACGGCGCCGACCACGCTGGCCGGCGTGCGCCAGATGATCAAGGCGCTGCGCGCCGGGCGCGCGATCGGCCTGCTGCCCGACCAGGTGCCCCCCGAGGGCATGGGGCAGTGGACGCCGTTCTTCGGCCAGCCGGCCTACACCATGACCCTGGCCGCGCGCCTGGCGCTGCAGACGGGCGCCACGGTGCTGCTGGTCTGGGGCGAGCGCCTCGGTTGGGGGCGCGGCTTCCGGCTGCATTTCAGCGAAATGCAACAGCCGATTTCGAACGAACTGGACACCGCTGTGGCGCAGATCAACCAGGAAATGGAGCGCCTGATCCGCGCTTGCCCCGCACAGTATTTGTGGGGCTACGCGCGGTACAAGCACCCCAGGGCCGAGACCGCCGCCGCCAGCAAGGGGGCGGCATGAAGACCCTGGGCGTCCGGCTTTTCCTGGCCCTGTTGTGGCTGCTGCACTTTCTCCCCTTTTCCGTGCTGACGGCCATGGGCCGCGGCCTGGGTGCGCTGCTCTACCGGGTGGCGGGTTCGCGCCGCAGGATTGCCCGGCGCAACCTGGCGCTGTGCTTCCCGACAATGCCCGAGCAGGCGCGCGAAGCGGTTGTGCGCGAACACTTCGGGTGGCTTGCGCGCAGTCTGCTGGAGCGCTCCCTGCTCTGGTATGCCGACGGCGAGCGCATCAAGCGGCTCATCCACATCGAAGGCGACATCGACCTGGCCGAGCGCGAATTCCAGGCCACCGGGCGTCCCACCATGTGGTTGTGCCCGCACTTCGTCGGCCTGGACGTGGCGGGCGCGGCTATTTTGCTGTGCCAGAAGCGGCCGGGCGCCTCGATCTACCAGAGCCAGAGCAACCCGGTGGTTGACGCCGCCATGCGGCGCGGCCGGCTGCGTCTGGGCGACGCCGAGATTTTTCCGCGCAGCGATTCGGTCAAGCCGCTGTTTCGCGCCGTGAAGCAGGGGCGGGGGTTCTTCAACCTGCCCGACATGGATTTCGGCGCGCGCGACGCGGCCTTCGTGCCCTTTTTTGGCGTGCCTGCCGCGACCCTGCTGGCGCCTTCCCGCCTGGCCAGGATGCTCAACATGGTCGTGCAGCCGGTGATTGCCGAACTCCTGCCGGGCGGCGAGGGTTACAAGGTTCATTTCCTGGCGCCGCTGCCCGACTTTCCGACCGACGACACCGAGGGCGATACCCGCCGCTTGAACGCCTACATCGAATCCGAGGTTCTCAAGCGCATGCCGCAGTACCTGTGGGTGCACAAGCGCTTCAAGACGCGGCCGCCTGGCGAGCCTTCGTTGTATTGACGACGCGGGTGCCACCCAGGTGGTCCATTGATCCCCTTGGTTGGGGGGCCACGCTACGCCGCATTTTGGTCTGCCGCGCCATCGGCCAGGAATTTCTTCAACAAGGCCGCGACCACCTCGGGCTGCTCATGCACCACCCAGTGCGTGGCGCGTTCCAGCCGGTGCAGCGTCAGTTTGGGCACATAGTCGTCCAGTCCGTCGATCAGTTCAGGCGGCAGGGCGGTATCGTCCATGGCCCAGAGCACGAGCGTGGGCAGGGCGATGGTGAGCATCTCGCGTGGCAGCGTGACCGCGCTGGCGGCCGGGTCGCCAAGGCGCGGCGGCCGCAACGGCGAAGCGCGGTAGTAATTCAGGGCGCCCGTGAGGGCGGCGCCCGGCGCGGACCCCGGTGCCCCGCGCCAGACCGCGCGGTATTGGGCCTTCACCGAGTCGGTCAGCCAGCCGGCTCCCAGCGGCGCGCCCGGCGTGCCGGCCGGCGAAGCCGCACCCATCAAGGTGAAAAATTCCCAAAGACGACGGAAATCGTTAGCGGCCAGCAACTGCTCCGCGTCGGGCCGGATCAGAAAGTTCATGTAGGCGCTGGCCGCCTGCTGTTTCGGGTTGGTTTGGAGTTCGCGCAGGAACGTGCCCGGGTGGGGCGAGTTGATGATGGCGAGCCTTTTGGCGAGATCGGGCCGCTGGTTAGCCAGGCTCCATGCCACCGCGCCACCCCAGTCGTGGGCCACCAGGCATTCGAGTTGGCCGCCGGACGTCGGACATTCGATGGCGATCAGCGCCGCAATGTCCTCCACCAGGTGTCTGGCGCGGTAGGCGCCGGCCTCGGCGGGCGCGCTGGAGTGCTCGTAGCCGCGCAGGTTGGGGGCGACGCAGCGGTAGCCGCCGTTGTCCGGTCGGGCGAAATGATCGAGCAGCGCGTCCCACACGAAGGCGGCTTCGGGAAAACCGTGCAGAAACATCAGCACGGGGCGGCCACGCTCGCCGGTGGCGCGGCAACTCAGCGTGATGCCGTGGGGCAGGGCCTGTAGAAAAGTCTCGACCATGGCGCTGGATCCTTTCGCGGCAAACCCGTCCCGGCGGACGCCGGGCTGGTGCCCATTTCGGGAAAAAGCGGGGTCAGGTGGCGGCGTCGGGCGTTGGTTCCTGTGGCAACGGCGCGTCAGCGGCCTCTTTTGCCGCTGGGGCCTTGGCTGGCGGCTGGGCTGGGTGCGCCCATCGCCACAAAAGCTGCGCCGCGTCGTCCA
>JAHFQI010000075.1:0-10576 GCA_023259355.1 Comamonadaceae bacterium | reverse complement strand
GCGGCGTCGGGCGTTGGTTCCTGTGGCAACGGCGCGTCAGCGGCCTCTTTTGCCGCTGGGGCCTTGGCTGGCGGCTGGGCTGGGTGCGCCCATCGCCACAAAAGCTGCGCCGCGTCGTCCACGCCCTGCTTTTTCAGTGCCGAGAAGAGTTTGACCTCGCCGCCGCCGGCTTGCAGTCGCACGATTGACAGCACCTTGCTGGCCTCGGCGCGCGTGAGTTTGTCGGCCTTGGTCAGCAGCACCAGGAATTTCAGGCCCGCCTCGACGCGCGGCCGGATCACGTCGAGCAGGATTTCATCCAGCTCGGTCAGTCCGTGGCGCGGATCACACAGCAGCACAATGCCGGTCAGGTTTTCACGGGTGACGAGGTAATTGGCCATCACCTGCTGCCAGCGGATCTTGTCCTGCTTGGGCACGGCCGCGTAGCCGTAGCCGGGCAGGTCGGCCAGCACGGCGTCGGTCACGCCCTGCTTGCCCAGTGCAAACAGGTTGATGTGCTGGGTGCGGCCGGGCTTTTTGGAGGCGAACGCCAACTGCTTTTGCTGCGTCAGGGTGTTGATGCAGGTGGACTTGCCCGCGTTGGAGCGGCCGACAAAGGCGATCTCCGGCACATCCAGCGGCGGCAGGAAGTGCAATTGCGGTGCTGTCGTGAGAAAGCGGGCGGTGTGCATCCAGCCCATGGCGACCACCGGCGTGGGGGTATTCTCGGCGGCGGGCGCGGAAGCAGGGGGGGTGGGGTTCATCCAGGGACCTTGGTTACTTGGGGCAAACCCAAGTCAGCATTGTAGAATCATGTGGTTTTGCGCTAACCAACTCCAAATTTCGCCATGAAGCTGTTTGCCTCTTTCTTGATGGTCGCCCTGTTTGCCGCATCCGCCGTGGCTGCGGACGACCATGCCGCCGCCAAGGTCACCAAACCTGATCTCGTCAAGGGTGAAGCCAGCTTCACCGCAGTTTGCGCGGCCTGCCACGGCGCTGATGGCAACTCCGGCACGCCGGTCAACCCCAAGCTGGCACAGCAGCATCCCGAATACCTGGTCAAGCAGCTCAAGGAGTTCAAGTCCGGCAAACGCGCCAACGCCGTCATGAGCGGCATGGTCGGCGCACTCAGCGAAGACGACATGCGCAACATCGCTTACTGGGTGGCCTCCAAGAAGGCCAAGCCTGGTTTCGCCAAGGACAAGGAAACCGTCGCCCTGGGCGAGCGTATTTACCGCGGCGGTATCGCCGATCGCCAGATTGCTGCCTGCGCCGGTTGCCACAGCCCCAATGGTGCCGGCATTCCCGCACAGTACCCGCGCCTGGCAGGCCAGCATGCCGACTACGCCACGGCCCAGCTGGTGGCGTTCCGCGACGGCGCCCGCAAGAACAGCGCGCAGATGAGCGGCGTGGCCGCCAAAATGAACGATCGCGAGATTAAGGCCGTTTCCGACTACATTGCCGGCTTGCGTTAAATCGCGTCGAGCAACCCGGCGCGCCAGCGGGGTCTATCAGCTGGCGTTAATATTCAGGCGGCAAAATCCCGGATCTGGTTTTCAATGAACCTTGTCCGGCGTCTTGAGTCCATACCGGGGCGGGTCTTGTTGCAAGGCCCGCCTTTTTTCTTGCAGCCAGGTTTTATTACGCATGACAGTCAGCACGCAAGGTCTTGAAGTCAGTTCCGGCTCACGGGTTCTGCGCGGCGCGGTGGAGTTGCTGTCGTCCATGCGGTTCGCCATCTCGCTGCTGACCGTCATCTGTATCGCCTCCGTGATTGGCACCGTGCTCAAGCAGCACGAGCCGGTCAACAATTACATCAACCAGTTCGGGCCGTTCTGGGCCGAGGTGTTCGGCGCCATCGACCTCTACGCGGTGTACAGCGCGTGGTGGTTCCTGCTGATCCTGGCGTTCCTGGTGACCAGCACGTCGCTGTGCATCGCGCGCAACACGCCCAAAATTTTCACCGACCTGCGGACCTACAAGGAAAACATCCGCGAGCAGAGCCTCAAGGCTTTCCATCACCGGGCGGAAGCGGCCCTGCCCGAGGCGCCCGAAGCCGCTGCCAGGCGCATCGGTCAGATGCTGGCCGGCGGCGGCTGGAAGGTGCGGCTCCAGCGCCGTCCGGCGGTCAATGGCGCATCGTCGGTGGCCGGATCCGACGGCGCGGGCTGGATGGTGGCGGCCAAGACGGGCGGCGCCAACAAGATCGGCTATCTGGCCGCCCACAGCGCCATCGTGCTCGTGTGCCTGGGCGGTCTGCTCGATGGCGACCTGATCGTGCGCGCCCAGATGTGGTTCAACGACAAGGTGCCCTATACCGGGGGCGGCCTCATCGCCGACGTCAGCCCCAGGCACCGCCTTTCCGAGCGCAATCCGACCTTCCGGGGCAATTTGCTGGTGGCGGAAGGCACGCAGTCGAGCACGGCCATCCTGAGCCAGGCCGACGGCATCCTGTTGCAAGAACTGCCGTTCGCGATCGAACTCAAGAAGTTCATCGTGGAGTACTACTCGACCGGCATGCCCAAGCTGTTCGCCAGTGACATCGTGATTCACGACAAGGCGACCGGCGAGAAAAAAGAGGCGCGCGTGGAGGTGAACCACCCCGCGAATTTCAAGGGCATCGAAATCTACCAGTCCAGCTTTGACGATGGCGGCTCCACCGTCCGGCTCAAGGCCATTCCGATGAAGGCGGCGACCAAGCCGTTCGAGATCGAGGGGGTGATCGGCGGCTCTTCGCAGCTGACGCGCGGCGACAGCAACGAGAAACTCACGCTGGAGTACACCAGCCTGCGGGTGATCAACGTCGAGAACCTGTCCGGACCCTCCGGCAGCGGCGTGGACGTGCGCAAGGTGGACCTGCGCGAGACGCTGGGCAATCACCTGGGCGCGGGCAACAAGACCACGACGGCCAAGCTCCTGCGCAATGTGGGGCCGAGCATCACCTACAAGCTGCGCGACGCGGCCGGTCAGGCGAGGGAATTTCACAACTACATGCTGCCCGTGGACATGGGCGATGGCGTGCCGGTGTTTCTGCTGGGCTCGCGCGAGTCGCCGTCAGACCCGTTTCGCTACTTGCGCGCACCGGCCGACGACCAGAATTCGCTGGACGGCTTCCTGCGCCTGCGCGCGGCGCTGGACGATCCGGCCCTTCGGGACCTGGCGGTGCGCCGGTACGCGACGCGGTCGGTCGATCCGTCACGGCCGGAACTGGCCCGCCAGCTCACGGCTTCGGCTTCGCGGGCCCTCGCGCTGTTCGCGGGGGCCGAGATGGTCAAGGGAGCCCGGACCGGCGGCCTGCAGGCGATTGCCGACTTCATGGAGGCCAACGTTCCCGAGGCCGAGCGCAACCGCGCAGGCGAGGTGCTGATCCGCATCCTCAACGGCGTGTTGTTCGAGCTGCTGGAGGTCTCGCGCGATCGGGCCGGGCTGGCTGCGCTGGCGCCGAATGAAAAATTGCAGGGCTTCATGACCCAGTCGGTGCTGGCGCTCAGCGACGCGCAGCTGTACCCCGCCCCGATGACCTTCCAGCTGCAGGACTTCAAGCAAGTGCAGGCCAGTGTGTTCCAGGTGGCGCGCGCCCCTGGCAAGACTGTGGTCTATCTGGGTTGTGCCTTGCTCATTCTGGGGGTGTTTGCCATGCTCTACATCCGTGAGCGCAGGCTCTGGGTCTGGATCGCGCCGGCGCAGGGGGCCAGTGGCGCCGCCTCCCAGGCCACGATGGCGCTTTCCACCAACCGCAAGACGATGGACGGCGACCGCGAGTTCGGCCAGCTCAAGGAAAAACTGATGGGGACGAAGGACCAATCGACATGAACACTGCCACCACCACGCTGACCCTTCACGAAGGATTCTTCGCCCGCCGGAACTGGTACGACTGGCTGTTTGCCGTGATCGTGATCGCCGGAGGCCTGTTTGCCTTTTCGCGCTATGGGGCGGCCATGGACGTCTACGAAAAAGGCATCCTGACGTGTGCCGTGCCGTTTGCCATCTGGTTGGGCTGGTTCTGGCGGCCCCTGCGCACACTGATGTTGCTGGTGGCGGCGTTTGCGTTGCTGGCCATCGTCTCCTACCAGGGTGATCTCAAGCGCGCTGAAACCGTGTTCTGGCTCAAGTACTTTCTGTCCAGCCAGTCGGCCATTTTGTGGATGTGCCTGCTGTTTTTCATGAGCACGGTGTTTTACTGGCTGGGCGCCTTGGTCAAGGGCCAGGGCGATGCGATGGAGGGGCTGGGCTCCAAGATCGCCTGGGTCGCTGTCGGCATGGCACTCATCGGCACCATGGTGCGCTGGTACGAGAGCCACCAGATCGGCCCCGACATCGGGCATATCCCGGTCAGCAATCTCTATGAAGTGTTCGTGATGTTCTGCTGGATGACGGCGGGTTTCTACCTTTATTACGAAGCGCAGTACAAGACCCGCGCGCTTGGCGCGTTCGTGATGCTGGTGGTCAGTGCCGCCGTGGGCTTTTTGCTTTGGTACACCCTGGTGCGCGAGGCGCACGAGATCCAGCCGCTGGTGCCAGCGCTCAAGAGCTGGTGGATGAAGATTCACGTGCCGGCCAACTTCATCGGCTATGGCACTTTCGCCCTGTCGGCCATGGTGGCGTTTGCCTACCTGATCAAGCAGACGGCCGGCGAAACCCGCTGGTACAAGCTGGTGCCGCTGTGGCTGTTGGGCGTCGTGCTGTGTTTTGAACCCATCGTGTTCCGCCAGTCGCCCGGTGCGGCGGCAGGCGGCATGAGCAGCTACTGGGCGGTGTACTTCGGGATTTCGGCGCTCATCGTGGGCAGCATCCTGTTCGGGCGCCGGCGCCTGGCTGAGCGCCTGCCGAGCCTGGAGGTGCTCGACGACGTGATGTACAAGGCCATCACCGTCGGGTTCGCCTTTTTCACCATCGCCACGGTGCTGGGCGCGCTGTGGGCGGCCGAAGCCTGGGGCGGCTACTGGAGCTGGGATCCCAAGGAAACCTGGGCGCTGATCGTTTGGCTGAACTACGCGGCCTGGCTGCACATGCGCCTCATGAAGGGGCTGCGCGGCACGGTGGCGGCCTGGTGGGCGCTGGCGGGGCTGGCTGTCACCACGTTTGCCTTCATCGGCGTGAACATGTTCCTGAGCGGTCTGCACAGCTACGGCACGTTGTGAAGCCTGGTACTGCCGGGGCTTTGTCCCGGCGTGAGGACCGTTTCCGGGAACTTTGTAAGAATGGCGGCCGTCCCACGACCGACGTGGAAACAAGGACCGCATCATGCTCATCAAGTCTTCCGGCACAGGTTTCATCCATCCTGTTTCCAGCGAGATCACCTCGCGCCCGATCTACGAAGACCGGCGCCAGCTGCTTCGGCTCATGGCCGGTGGCGCGGCGGGAGCGGCGCTGGCCTCATGGGCTGCGCGCGATGCCCTGGCCCAGGTTCAGCGTCCGGGCAAGCTGGCCGCATTGACGGGCGGCAAGTCCGGCGTTGCTGGCGCGGTGACCATGGAAAAGTCCACCGACTACAAGGACGCCAGCACCTACAACAACTTTTACGAGTTCGGCACCGACAAGTCGGACCCGGCGAAGAATGCCCACACCCTCAAGACCACGCCCTGGGCGGTCGAGATCGAAGGGCTGGTCAAAAAGCCCGGAAAGTACGCGCTGGAGGACCTGCTCAAGCTCAGTGCGCAGGAGGAGCGGATCTATCGCCTGCGTTGCGTGGAGGGCTGGTCCATGGTGATTCCATGGGTGGGCTACTCCTTGAGCGAGCTCATCAAGCGCGTCGAACCGCTCGGCAACGCCAGGTATGTCGAATTCGTGAGCCAAGCCGATCCCAAGACCATGCCCTTTGTCGGCTCCAATGTGCTCGACTGGCCGTATGTGGAAGGTCTGCGCATGGACGAGGCCATGAACCCGCTGACCCTGCTGGCCTTCGGCATGTACGGCGAGGTCTTGCCCAACCAGAACGGCGCACCGGTGCGGCTGGTGGTGCCGTGGAAATACGGTTTCAAGAGCGCCAAGAGCCTCGTGAAAATCCGCTTCACCGAGAAAGAGCCGGCCACGGCCTGGAACAAGGCGGCGCGGCAGGAGTACGGCTTTTATTCCAACGTCAATCCGAATGTCGATCACCCGCGCTGGAGCCAGGCGACCGAGCGCCGCATCGGCGAAGACGGCCTCTTCGCCAAGAAGCGAAAGACGCTGATGTTCAACGGCTATGAAGCCCAGGTGGCCCAGTTGTACACAGGCATGGACCTCAAGAAGAACTTCTGATGCAAGTCGCCCGCTTGCTGCTGCATCCTGCGGCCAAACCCTTGCTGTTTGTTCTGGCGCTGCTGCCTTTTGCCTGGTTGGTCTATGGCGCGGCGACCGATCAACTGGGCGCCAATCCGGCCGAGTACCTGAGCCGGTCGACCGGCGGCTGGACGTTGCGCTTTCTGTGCATCACGCTGGCGGTCACGCCGCTGCGTGTCATCACCGGCACGGCGGCGCTGGCGCGGTTTCGCCGCATGCTGGGCCTGTTCGTGTATTTCTACGCCGTGCTGCACCTGCTGGCCTACGCCTGGTTCGACATGGGCTTCGATCTGGCCGACATCGCCAGAGACATCCCCAAGCGCCCCTTCATCCTGGTGGGGTTCAGCGCCTTTCTGCTGCTGACGCCGCTGGCGGCGACCTCGTTCAACCGCGCGGTGAAGGCCTTGGGCGCCAAGCGCTGGCAAGCCCTGCACAAGGCGGTCTATGTCATCGCGGGGTTGGCGATCCTGCACTTCTTCTGGATGCGCGCGGGCAAGCACAACTTTGCCGAAGTCGCGGTCTATGCGGCGATCCTGGCCCTGTTGCTGGGCTGGCGCCTTCTCCGGTTCCTGACGAAAACCCGAAAAATCCCGGTGCCCACGGTGACCGGGTAGCGGCTTGATGCGCGGCGTTCAGCGCACCAGCGATTCGGCCATCATCTGGTCCGTTGCCGTTTCACGCCGGCGGATCAGGTGGGCCTGGGTACCGTCAACCAGCAGCTCCGCAGCCCGGCCGCGCGTGTTGTAGTTGCTGGCCATGCTCATGCAATAGGCGCCTGCGGACAGCACCGCGAGCAGGTCGCCGGGCTGGACGTTCAGCGCGCGGTCCCGGCCGATCCAGTCGCCGCTTTCACACACCGGTCCGACCACGTCGAAAACGGTGGCATCACCCTCCCGGGGTTGCAGCGGCACGATCTGGTGGAAAGCCTGGTACATCGCCGGGCGCGGCAGGTCGTTCATGGCGGCGTCGATGATGCAGAAGTTTTTTTGCTCACCGGGTTTGAGGTAGATGACCTCGGTCAGGCACACGCCGGCGTTGCCGACAAGCGAGCGGCCAGGCTCGATCATCAACTGCCGATCGCCATGCCCGCGGGCATCGAGCCGTGCCAGCAGGCGCGCCCACAGGGCATCGGCCGCGGGCGGGGTGTCGCCGTTGTAGTCGATGCCCAGGCCGCCGCCAAAATCAATGTGGTGCAGCGGAATGCCGGCCGCTTCGATCGCTTCGACAAGGTCCAGCACCCGGTCCATGGCATCGAGGTAGGGCGTTTCCTCGGTGATTTGAGAACCGATGTGGCAATCGATGCCCACCACGCGCAGGCCGGGCAGGGCCGCGGCGCGCTGGTAGGTTTGCAGTGTGCGCTCGTGCGCCACGCCGAACTTGTTGCCCTTGAGGCCCGTGGAAATGTAGGGGTGGGTCTTGGGATCCACGTTCGGGTTCACGCGGATGCTGACTGGCGCGCGGGTGCCGAAGGCCAGCGCCACCTCGCTGAGCACTTCCAGTTCGGCCTCGCTTTCCACGTTGAAGCAGCCAATGCCGGCGGCGAGCGCCTGGCGCATCTCGTCGCGGGTCTTGCCCACGCCGGAAAAAATGATTTTGTCAGCCGCTCCACCAGCCGCCAGCACGCGCTGGAGTTCACCGCCGGAGACGATGTCGAAACCGCAACCCGCCTGCGCAAACACCTGCAACACGCCGAGTGACGAGTTGGCTTTCATGGCGTAGCAAATCCGGGCGTTGCGGCCGGCGAAGCCACGCTGGTAGGCCGCGAGCGCCTCCAGCATGGCCGCCTTGGAGTACACAAAAAGAGGTGTGCCGTGGACCTGTGCCAGGTCGGCCAAGCAGACCTCTTCGACAAAAAGCTGGTTGCCCCGGTAGGCAATATGGGGTTGGCCGGGTAGTTTGCGGGGAATCATTTGGATGAGGATGCTGCGGGAGCGGGAGGGCTCACCGCGGTGTTGGCAGAAGCGGGCGTGGGGCTGGCGGGCGCGGTCGGCGCGGGCGGCAGAACCAACGGGCCCTTCTGGCCGCAACCGCTCAAGGCCACCGCGCTGGCGGCAAGGACAAGCACACTGACTAGAATTTGGTGAACCTTCAACATGTGTAAATTGTAATGACCGACCTTGAATTCATGGACCGTGCGGAAAAGCTGCTGGGCAGTATCGAGGCAGGCTGCGACCGCCTTAACGACCAGACTGACGCTGATATCGACAATCAGCGCGTGGGCGGCATGATCACACTGACTTTTGTCAATCACAGCCAGATCATCATCAACCTGCAAAAGCCGCTGCATGAGGTCTGGCTGGCTGCCCGGTCCGGCGGCTACCACTTCAAGTTTGACGGCACGCAGTGGATGGACACCAAAGGGCATGGCGAATTTCTGGCCTGCCTGTCGCGAGACGCCAGCGCACAAGCCGGCGTCGGGCTGGATTTCTCCGCCTGATCAGTTCCTGAAGAGGTCGAGGATGCGCTTTCTTTCGTCGGCGGGAGGCATTCCCTGGGAGCCTGGTGCGTTGGCTGATGCCGGCGCGCCGCGCTCCTCCAGCCCCAGGCCGCTCACGCCGGCGCCACGGACGTATTCATCGTAGAACCACTCGCCGCCGGAGTTCACCACGCCTTCCGGAGGACTGGGCTCACCGACGGGCACGCCACGCAACGCGGTTTCCATGAAGCTGATCCATACCGGCAAGCTCAGGCCGCCGCCGGTTTCCCTGTCGCCGAGCGAGCGCGGCGTGTCATAACCCATCCAGACCACGGCGGCGACGGTGGGCTGGTAGCCTGCAAACCAGGTGTCGATCGAGTCATTGGTGGTGCCGGTCTTGCCGTAAAGGTCAACCCGCTTGAGCATTGCCTGTGCCTTTGCAGCCGTGCCGGAGCGCGCGACCTCCTGCAGGAGACGGCTCATCAGGAAGGCGTTGCGCGCGTCAATGGCACGCATGGACTCGTTGAGCACCGGCGGCTGGGTTTCAATCAGGACTTTGCCTTTTTGTTCTGACACCCGGGAAATCAGCCAGGGATTCACGCGGTAGCCGCCGTTGGCGAACACGGAGTAGGCCGTGGCCATCTGCATGGGTGTGACCGAACCTGCGCCAAGTGCCATGGTGAGGTAGGGGGGGTGCTTTTCGGCATCAAAGCCAAACCGTGTGATCCAGTCTTGCGCGTTTTGGGCACCCACGGCCTGCAGGATCCGGATCGACACCATGTTCTTTGACTTCGCCAGGGCCGTATGCAGCGGCATCGGGCCTTCGAATTTGCCATCGTAGTTTTTGGGCTCCCAAGGCTGCCCGCCGGTGACACCGGCATCGAAAAACAAAGGCGCGTCATTGACGACGGTGGCCGGCGTAAAACCCTTTTCCAGTGCGGCAGAGTAGATGAAGGGCTTGAAGCTGGAGCCGGGCTGGCGCCAGGCCTGGGTGACGTGGTTGAATTTGTTCTTGTTGAAATCAAAACCACCTACCAGTGCCCGGATGGCACCGTCCCGCGGGTCCAGCGCGACAAACGCACCTTCGACTTCGGGCAGCTGGGTGATTTCCCAGGTGTTCTTGGGCGTCCGGACGACCCGGATCACCGCGCCGGGCCGGATTCTGATCTTGGGAGCGGCCTTGTCCGAAAGGCCCGACTGCGCTGGTTTGAGGCCGTCTCCCGTGATCTCGATGCTTTCACCGTTTTGGCGGATGGCGACGATTTTTTTCGCATTTGCTTGCATCACCACGGCAGAAAGCACATCGCCGTTGTCCGGATGGTCCGTCAAGGCATCGTCAATGGCCTCTTCGCGGTCCTTGGGATCGGCGGGCAGGTCAATGAACTCTTCCGGACCGCGGTAGATCTGCCGCCGCTCGTAGTCCATGATGCCCCTGCGCATGGCGTGGTAGGCCGCATCCTGCTCGGGGGCCTTGAGCGTGGTGTAGACATTCAGGCCGCGGGTGTAGGTCTCGTCCCCATACTGCGAAAAAATCAGCTGCCGCACGGTCTCGGCGACGAACTCGGCGTGGACTCGGGAGTTGTCCGGCCCCGTCTTGACGTTCAGTGCCTCTTTCTTGGCCGCCTCGGCCTGGGCGGCGGTGATGAAACCGTTTTCTTCCATGCGCTCGATGATGTAGAGCTGCCGTGAGCGCGCCCGCTTGGGGTTGCTGATCGGGTTGTAGGCCGAGGGTGCTTTCGGGAGTCCTGCCAGCATGGCGGCTTCGGCCACGGTGATGTTCTTGAGCGGCTTGCCAAAATAGGCTTCCGACGCTGCTGCAAAGCCGTAAGCCCGGTTGCCCAGAAAGATCTGGTTCATGTAGATCTCAAGGATCTGGTCCTTGGTCAGCATGTGCTCCAGCTTGAAGGTCAGCAGAATTTC
>JAHFQI010000074.1 GCA_023259355.1 Comamonadaceae bacterium | reverse complement strand
AATGTGATGGTTCAGCGGCTGTCAGGCACGGGCTCGTTCAACCTGGCCACCTGGCAAGGCTCGGCGGGCGCCGTCACGGGCTACGACATCTCGGCCGAATCCGGCGTGCTGACGTCCAGCCAGCTGGGCGGATCGGTTTACTGAGCCGGCTTGCCGCCTGGCGCGGCGGCGGCATCCATCTCGGCCACCATCGCCTGCGCCAGCAGCAGCACCGGCTTGTCCACCAGCTTGCCATCGACCGCGATGGCGCCCAAGCCGCCGGCCTGCACGGCCTCGATCACGCGGCGCGCCCATTGCAGTTCCGCAGCGCTGGGCAGGAAAGCCGCATTCACACCCACCACCTGCTTGGGATGGATACACAGCTTGGCGCCGAAGCCGAAGCGGCGCGAGCGGCGCGTGTCGGCCTCCAGTGCCTGGGCATCGTCGATGGCCAAAGAGACACCGTCGATCGGCGGCTGCACGCCGGCCAGGCGCGAGACCAGCACCAGCTGGCTGCGCACCAGGTTCAGCTCTTCGCCGTCGCCCTGGATGCCCGAGTCGGAATTGAAATCGACCGAGCCGAACGCCAGCCGCAGCACGCCGGGCACACGCGCCAGCGATTCGGCGGCGAACCAGCCGGCCACCGATTCCACCAACGGAATCAACGCCTGGTCCGGCCGCAGCCGCGCCGCGAGCGCGGCCAGCGCCGCCGCGTCCTGCGCCTTGGGCAGCATCACGCCGCGCACGGCGGGCAGCGCCAGCAGCGCCAGGTCCGGTGCGTGCCAGGCCGTGTCAAGTGAATTGACACGCAGGATCACGCGGGCGGACGTGCCGCGCAGCCAGGCGGCCATGGCTTCGCGCGCCAGGTCCTTGCGCTCGGGCGCGACGGCGTCTTCGAGGTCCAGGATGACGGCATGCGCGCCACTGGCCACGGCCTTGTCAAAGCGCTCGGGGCGGTCGCCGGGAACAAACAGGTAGCTGCGGTCTTGTTTCATGAGTGTCAGTCCGTTGGAAAGTAAACAGGTTCATGCGGGCGGGGACGCCACCGCACGCCGTCCCTGGCGCCACAGCAGCCAGCCGCACAGCAGCGCGGGCACGGCCAGCGCGGCATACCCCACGCGGTAGCTGCCGAACGCGCCCGACAGCGCGCCGAACGAGGCCGGGCCCACCACCACGCCGAGGAAAGTGATGGCCAGCGTGCCGCCCGTGGCCATGCTGGCCATGCCGGTGGGCGCCTGGCGCGCCACTTCGGCCAGGTACACGCCGTTCCAGCCGATCGCCGAGGCGCCGAACACCGCCAGCACCCCCAGCAGCAGCGCGAGCGGCATGCCGGCGTCCAGAACGGACGTGGCCAGGCAGCCGGCCGTCATCATCAGCGCCAGCAGGATCAGCGTGCGCCGCGCGCCCAGGAAGCGGTCGGCCACCCAGCCCCAAGCGATGCGCCCGCCGACGCCGGCCATCTGCGACACCGACATCGCCAGGCCCGCCGCCACCAGGGCAAAACCCAGCGTCTCGTGCAGGTAGGTCACGAGGTAGGTGGTCAGCGACACCTGGATCGCGGAAAAGAAAAATGAGCACATCGCCAGCATGGCCAGCACCGGGTGCGACAGCACCAGCCGCACCGGCTGCGCCAGATGGCCGAGCGCCAGCCGGCGCTGCGCGTCGCGGTCGGCGTCGAGCCCGGCGCGGATCGGCTGCGCCAGCGCGGCGCACACGAGGCACGCCGCCGCCACCGTGAGCAACGCCGCCTGCCAGCCCGCAAGCAACACCAGCCCCGGCACCAGCGCGCCGGCCAGCATGCCGCCCAGTGGCACGCCAGTTTGCTTGAGCGAGAACACCAGCGACAGGCGCTCGGGCGAGGTGGTGCGCGCCAGCAGGTGCGAGCTGGCCGGTGTGACTGGCCCGTAGCCCAGCCCGATCAGCAGCGCCCCCAGCGCCACCGCCGGCACCGAGGGCACGGCGCACAGCGCCAGCCCCAGCGCGCACAGCACCAGACCGATCTGGCTGATGCGGATGGCGCCCAGGCGCACCACGGCCGCACCCGACGCCAGGCTGGACGCCATCGCACCCGCATAGGCCAGCGCCACATAGACGCCCACGTAGGTGGTCGGCAACCCCAGCGCGCGGCCGGCTTCGGGCGCCATCACCGGCAAGGTCAGCAAGGCCATCGAGACGATGGCCTGGACCGCGAGCGTGATGCCCAGGCTGAGCCAGGGGCCGGTCATGCCCCGCCCCGCTGGGCACCCTTCCGGACCGCCGTGGACGGCTGGTCGCCCCCACCCCATTCGCGCCGCAGGACGCTGCTGTAGCTGAAGCGGTCAGCGGGGTGGATGCTCTGGGTCAGCTCGATGAGTTCGCCGCGCCGGTTGCGGTATTTGCGGCAGACCCACAGGCCCGGGCTGCCGGGCTTGACGCCGAGCGAGAGCGCCATCTTGCGGCCAATGGCCACGGCGCGGATCTCCTGCTCCACCGCCGCCACGACCTCGCCGAACTGCTGTTCGATGGCCGCGTGGACGGCACCTGAAAGCGGCCCTGCCATGCCCTGGATCGAGCGGAAAGCCGGGTGCAGCCAGAGTTCGCTGTGGCAGATCGGCGGCGCGTTGCCGCCGGCGTGGCGCCGGCCCTGCAGGTGCAGCCAGGTCTCGCCCACGGAGGCTTCCAGCAGGGCCGCCTGCGCGGCATCAATCTGACAGGTTTCGCTGCTTTCGATCACCAGCGTGGTGTCGGTCGCGTACTGGTACAGGTCCGCCATGTCGGCCGTCATCTGGCGGTAGCCGGGCGCGCTGCGGGTGGCCAGCACCGTGGTGCCCACGCGCGGCTGGCGCGCCACCAGGCCGAGCTGCACCAGGCGCTTGACGGCCTCGCGCGCGGTGGACCGGCTCACGCCAAACTGCTCGCACAACTCGAATTCGGTGGGCAGGTGCGCGCCCACCGGGTAGCGGCCGGCACTGATCTCGTTGAGCAGCGTCTGCGCCAGCTGCAGGTAACGCGGCCGGCCGGCCGCGAGGATCGCCCGCGCGGGGGCGGCGGCCGATGAAGGCGGCGCAAGAGGGGCAGAAGCAACAGCAGGCAGGGCGGCGGTCATATCACGGCTTGGTCGCGCAGCGCGCGGATGTTCTCCGGATCGTACCCGGCCTGCCGCAGCACGGCCTCGGTGTCGGCGCCCATCGCCGGCGCGGGCCGGGCCGGCTGGGCCCCGGCGCGCACCGGGCAGGCCAGCGTGCGGATCGGTCCCGCCGGGTGATCGACGGTGACCACCGCGCCGCTCTCGGCGGCAAAGTCGCTGTCCAGCGCCTGGGCCACGTCGTACACCGGCGAGGCGGGCACCCGGCCGGCAAAGCGCGCCAGCCACTCGGCCGTGGTCGCGCCCTGCAGCACGGCGTCGAGCGCGTCATTGAGCGCCTCGCGGTTTTTCAGGCGCTCGGCAAAGCTGCGGTAGTCGGGGTGGTCGGTCCACTCGGGCTTGCCGATGGCTTCGCAGAGCACGCCCCAGAACTTCTCCTTGTTGCACATGATGAAGATCCAGCCGTCGCCCGTGCGGTACAGCTCGCTGGGCACCAGCGAGGGGTGGCCCGAGCGCGCCGTGCGCCCGGTGACCACGCCATTGTTGAGGTACCAGGTGGCCAGGTACGTGAGGTTGTTCAGCGCCACGTCGTACAGGCTCACGTCCACGTCGCGCCCGACGCCCGTGGCGCGCGCCGAGATCACGCCGGCCAGCAGGCCCATCGCCGCGGTGGTGCCGGTCATGAAGTCGATGATGGAGATGCCCGCGCGCCCCGGCGGCCCGTCGGGCTCGCCGGTGAGCGAAAGGTAGCCGGCCTCGGCCTGCATCAGGTAGTCGTAACCCGGCCAGGCCGCGCGCGAGCCGCTGCGGCCATAGGCCGAGAGGTGGCCGCACACCAGCTTCGGGTTCACGTCCTTCAGCGCGTCGTAGGTCAGGCCGAGCTTGGCCGGCAGGTCGCCGCGCAGGTTGTTGAACACCACGTCGGCGTCACGGGCCAAGCGGCGCAGCACCTCGCGGCCCTCGGGGTGCTTGAGGTTGAGCGTGATGCTCTGTTTGTTGCGGTTGAAGGACTGGTAGAAATGGCTGTCGCCGGGGCCGAAGAAATGCGGCCCGACGGCGCGGCCCACGTCGCCGCCTTCGGCCGGGTTCTCGATCTTGATGACCTCGGCCCCGAGATCGGCGAGGTGCTGCGTGCCGAACGGCCCGGCGCCGTACTGCTCGATGGCGATGATGCGGACGCCTTGCAGGAGGGGTGGCCCGGCTGGGTCAATGGCAGCGGTTGTCGGGCTCATACCGGGTTCCTGGCGATCAGCTCTTTGGCGATGATCAGGCGCTGCAGTTCGTTCGTGCCCTCGCCGATCACCAGCAGCGGCGCGTCGCGGTACAGGCGCTCCACGTTGTACTCCTTCGAGTAGCCGTAGCCGCCGAAGATGCGCACCGCCTCGTGGGCGTTTTCCATGCCGGCCTCGGTGGCAAAGTACTTGGCCATGCCGGCTTCCATGTCGCAGCGCTCGCCCTTGTCGTAGGCGGCGGCGGCGGCGTAGGTCAGGAGCCGCGCGGCCTGCGTGCGCGTGGCCATCTCGCCGAGCTTGAGCGCGATCGCCTGGTGCTCGCAGATCGGCTTGCCGAAGGTCTTGCGCGTCTGCGAATAGGCCACGGCTTCGCTCAGCGCCGCCTGCGCGATGCCCAGGCCGCGCGCCGCCACGTTGATGCGGCCCAGCTCCAGGCCGCTCAGGATCTGCTGCAGGCCCTTGCCCTCGACGCCGCCAATCAGCCGGTCGGCCGGCACGCGGTAGTCCTCGAAGCTCAGGGCGCAGGTGTCGATGCCCTTGTAGCCGAGCTTTTCGAGCTTCTTGCTGACGACGAAGCCGGGGCCTTTTTCGGCGATCAGCAGGCTCATGCCCTTGTGGCGCGGCTGGGCCTGGGTGTCGGTTTTGACCAGCAGCACGATGGTGTTGCCGCTGCCGCTGTTGGTGATCCACATCTTGGAGCCGTTGATCACGTACTCGTCGCCCTCGCGCCGCGCCGTCGTGCGGATGGCCTGCAGGTCGGTGCCGCAGTCGGGCTCGGTCAGGCCGATGCCGCCGCGCAGCTCGCCGGTGGCAAAACGCGGCAGGTAAGCCTGCTTTTGCGCCTCGGTGCCGCTGCGCTGCACGGTCATCGCCATGATCAGGTGCGAGTTGACGATGCCGGAGATCGACATCCACACGGTGGAGATGCGCTCGATGATCTTGGCGTAGGTGGTGGTGGACAGGCCCAGGCCGCCGTACTCGGGGGCGATCAGGCAGCCGAACAGGCCCATCTCCTTCATCTTCTCGACGATCTCGGTCGGGTAGATGTCGTCGTGCTCCAGGCGGTGCACATGGGGTTTGACTTCAACGGCGAGGAAGCGGTCCACGCTGTCAAGAATCATGCGCTCCTGTTCGAGGGCGTCGTCGCCTTGCGCGGGCTGGTAGGCAGTGGTCATGGGAACTCCAGTGAACGGTGTCAGGAAAAGGAAGTGCCGAGCAGGCGGGCGAGTTCGCGCGCCCCTGTTTTCTCGATGCCCAGCACGGCGTTGAGCACATGATCGGCATGGTCGCGCGGCACGGCGCGCGCGGCGTTGTCGTGGAACTTGGCGGCGATGTCGCCGTGGCTGATGGGCCGGCCCGGCGCGCCGCGGTTGATGGGCTCGCTGTGGCGCACCGTGCGGCCATCGCTGAATTCAAGAATCACTTCACCGGGGTAGTAACGCGGGAATTCGGCGTCAGGGTCCACCTCGCATTCCACAAGCGCGGCCAGCGCCAGCGTGGCCGGGTCGCTGATGGCCGAAGGCTCCAGCGCATCCAGCGTGAAGCGGCCCAAGCGCAGGCCGGTGGCCACGGCATAGGGAATGCTGAACTGCGCGTCGTAGGCGTTTTGCGGGCGGCGCTTGTATTCGATCGGCTCGCAGACCACGGGCATCACACCGGCCGGCACACGCGCCACGATGCGCCGCAGCGTGGCGCCTTGCGCAGACCGTGCCAGCCACTCGCCATTCAGCAGGCTGGCCGCGTCGGCGCAGGCGTGCGTGAAGTGGCAGGCCGGCAGCGGCTTCACCGCCACGTTCAGCGTCTCCCAGACGCTGCCCAGGCCGGCGGTGATGCCGTCCAGGTCGCAATCCGCCGCCAGCGCGCCCAGATGGCTGGCATACAGGCCGAAGCGCCCTTCATAGGCAGCGCGCGGCCCGGTCATGCCGTGCTGCGCCAGCGCCGCCGCCGTGATGCCGCTGGCCGCCGCCCAGCCCGGGTGCAGGCGCTTGGTGCCCGCGCCGTCCTGCAGGAATTCGAGGTTGCCGCTGGCCAGCGACAGCGCAATGCCCTGGGCATGGGCCATCGCGGGCGCGTCCAGCCCCTGCAGCTTGGCCGCCGTCAGCGCCGCGCCGAAGGTGCCGATCAGGCCCGTGGGGTGGAAACCAACCTTGTGGAAGCCGCCCTTGGCCGCGGCCGAGATGCGCGTCGTGACTTCCATGCCCAGCACGTAGGCGGCCAGCAGGTCGGCGCCGCTCGCGTCCTGGCGCACCGCCACGCTCAAGGCGGCCGGCAGCACCGAGGTGGTGGCGTGGATCACGCCGCGCGGGTGCGTGTCGTCGTAGTCCAGGCCATGGATCAGGAAGCCATTCATCACGGCCGCGTCGCGCAGGCCCAGCTTCAGGCCGTGGCCGATCACCGGCACCTCGCCGCCGTCGCCCGAGAGGGACCGCAACGCCGCCAGGGTCTGGCGCGCGAAGTCGTAGCGCGTGGACGCGAGCGCGATGCCCAGGGCATCGAGCATCAAATGCGTGGCGCGCTCGCGCACGTCGGCGGGAACGGCGTCCAGCGTGAAGGCGGTCGCGCAGTCGGCGAGCCGCATGGAAATCGGCGACGCGGAAACGGCTGTGTTCGTCATGTCCGGCCCCTTCAATCGACCTGCGCGCCGGACAGCTTGACCGCCACCGCCCACTTGTCGATTTCTTCCTTGATGTAGCGCGAAAACTCTTCGGGACGGCTCAACACCGGCTCGGCGCCCAGGCCATTGAGCGTGTCGCGCACGTCGGCGGCGTCGCGCCAGGTGCTGACCAGCGCCTTGTGGATCGCCTCCACCACCTCGGGCGGCGTGCCCTTGGGCGCGGCAATGCCGACCCAGGCCTGGGCATCGAAATTGCCCAGACCGGCCTCGATCATGGTCGGCACGTTCGGCGCGGCGGCGATGCGGTTCTTGCTGGCCACCGCCAGCACCCTCACCCGGCCGCTGCGCATGTGCGGCAGGATGGCCGGGCCGGTGTCGATCATGGCCGACACCTGGCCGCTGATCAGGTCCGTCACCGCGGCCGGGCTGCCCTTGTAAGGCACGTGGACCATGTTGATGCCCTGCGCGTGCTTGAACAGCTCCATCGTCAGATGGCTGGTCACGCCGCTGCCGGAGGAGGCGTAGTTGATCTTGCCGGGCCGCGCCTTGGCCTCCTTCACCAGATCGGCCGCCGTCTGCGCCGGAAACGCCGGGTTCACGGCCAGGAACAGCGGCACCTTGGCCAGCTCGGCAATCGGTGCAAGGTCGCGCAGCGGCTGGTACGACAGCTTGGAGTACAGGCTGGGATTGATCGCCAACGGTCCGCTGGAGCTGACCAGCAGCGTATAGCCGTCGGGCGCGGCCTTGACGACCGCTTCGGTTCCCAGGATGCCGGCCGCGCCGGGTTTGTTGTCCACGATCACCGGCTGGCCCAACGCCTCCTGCAGCTTGCGCGCGGCCACGCGGGCGATCACGTCGGTGGCCTGGCCGGCCGGGAAGCCCACCACGATGCGGATCGGACGGTCCGGGAACGCGGCCAGGGCGCTGCCGGCGGCGGTGGCGAAGGCAGCGGCCAGCACCAGGCGGCGGCCCGCGCTGAAGAAATGGCGGCGGCCCAGCGGGCCCGTGGAAATGTTCATTTTTGTCTCCTGGTTTCGATGAAGGGGCGAGCGGCGGCGCGGCGCGCTTCAGTCGCCCACGCCATGGCCACGGCAGGCCACGAGAAACGTGCGCTCGAACGACATGATTTCCGCCATCTGCGGCGTGCCGTCGTGCTTGAGCCCGCGCGTGCGCACGGTGACGATGCCCTGGCCGGGGCGCGACTTGGACGTGCGCTTGTCTAGCACCGTGGATTCGGCATACAGCGTGTCACCGGCGAACACCGGCCCTGAGAGCTTGATGTCCTTCCAGCCCAGGTTGGCAATGGCCTTGGCGCTGACGTCGTTCACCGTCATGCCGACCACGACCGCCAGCGACAGCGGACTCGACACCAGCAGCCGCCCGAACTCGCTCTGCGCCGCATGCACCGCGTCGCAGTGCATGGGGTGCTGGTTCATGGTCATCAGCGAGAACTGGATGTTGTCGTTGTCGGTGATGGTGCGGCCGGGCCGGTGTTCGTACACGTCGCCCACGGTGAAGTCCTCGAAGTAACGACCATAGGAGGCGCGGTAGCGCTGGGGGGCGATTTCAACGGCGGTGATCATGGGGCGGCTCCTTCAAGGGTGCAAGTGGGTGTGGCAGCGGCGTGCCGAACAAATTCGATTAATTGTTTATTTGTTCGTACAAATCAAAGTTTAAAACCAGATGCACCGGCGCGTCAAGCAAGTTCTCAAGCTGCTGTCCGGCCCCGCCCCGGGCCGGCGTTCGGTCACCCGCCCCGGTTGCGCATCCAGTCCGCCGTCTGGAAGAAGCTGTCGCGCAGCCGGGCGCGCAGGGCGTCAGGCACGCCGGTTTCGCCCATAGCCTGGTCCATGCAGGCCAGCCACTGGTCGCGCTCCAGGACGCCAATGGAAAACGGCATGTGGCGCATCTTGAGGCGCGGGTGGCCGAACTGGTCGGTGTAGTGCGAGGGGCCGCCGAGCCAGCCACAGAGGAACCAGTACAGCTTGTCGCGCGCGCTCGCCAGGTCGCTGCCGTGCGCGGCGCGCAGCGCGGCGTAGCCGGGCTCCAGGTCCATCAGGTCGTAGAAGCGGTCCACCAGCGCACGCACGCGCGGCTCGCCGCCGATCCATTCGAACGGCGTGGCCGGTGGGGTGTTTTCTTGGGAGGTCATGCGGTTTATTGTGCCGCGCGGCGCAGCGTCTCCACCACCGGCCGGCGCAGCACGTCACGCAGGCCCCACCAGCCGGCGGCCAACGCCAGCAACGCGCCCGCCGCGGCGCCGGCCAGCGGCACCAGCGGGGAGGCGGTCCACTCGAATTCGAACACGTAGTGCGCCAGCGCCCAGCCCACCGCCACCGCCACGATGCTGGCCAGGAAACCCGCCAGCAGGCCGACGCCCGCCAGTTCGGCGCGCTGCACCTGGCGCAGCAGGCTGGCGCGCGCGCCGACCGCGCGCATGATGGCGAACTCGCGGGCGCGGTCCTCGCGCGTGGCCGTCACGGCGGCGAACAGCACGATCAGGCCCGCCGCCAGCGTGAAGCCGAACAGGAACTCCACCGCACGGATCACCTGATCGAGCACGCGCTGCACCTGGTTGAGCGTACTGCTCATGTCCACGCTGGTGATATTGGGAAAGGCGCGCACCAGGCGGTTGTCGAAACCGGGCGCCTCGGGCGCGCGAAACGAGGCCATGAAGGTCGCCGGCACATCGGCCATGCGGGCCACGGGGTACATCACGAAGAAGTTGGCACGCATCGAGCCCCAGTCCACCTTGCGCAGGCTGGTGATTCGGGCGTCGGACGGCACGCCGCCGATGTCGAAGCGCAGGGTGTCGCCGAGCTTGAGGTTCAGGGTCTTGGCGATGCCTTCTTCCACGCTGACCGCGCCGGCCTCCGCGTCGGTCCAGCGACCCGCCACCACGGCGTTGTGCGCCGGCCGCGCGGCGCTGTGCGAGAGGTTGAATTCGCGGTCCACCAGGCGCCGGGCGCGATCGTCGGCGTAATCGGCCGGCGTCACGGTCTTGCCGTTCACCGCGACCAGGCGGCCGCGAATCATGGGGTACCAGTCGTATTTCTGGACGCCGCCTTCGCGCAGCGCCTTCTGGAAGGCCTCGCCCTGCTCGGGCATGACGTTGATGACGAAGCGGTTGGGCGCGTCGGGCGGCGTGGCGCGGCGCCAGCTGCTGACCAGATCCGTGCGCAGCAGCACCAGCAGCACCAGCGCCAGCAGGCCCACCGCCAGCGCGCTGACCTGGACCACGGTGTAGGCCGGGCGCGCCGAGATCTGCCGCGTGGCCAGCACCAGCCAGCGCGGCGCGGTGGCCTCGTTGACGCTGGCGCGCAGCAGCTTGACCGCCAGCCAGCTCAGCAGCGCGAACACCGCCACCGCCACGGCAAAGCCGCCCACGGCGATCAGGCCCAGCAGCAGGTCGGAGCTGGCCGCCAGCAGCAGCGCGGCAAAACCCGCCACACCCAGGCCCAGCACGGCCAGCGAGGCGGGCCGCAGGTTGCCCACGTCGCGCCGGATCACGCGCAGTGGCGGCACCTGCGCCAGCTGCAACACAGGCGGCAGGCCGAACGCGGCCAGCAGCGTGAGCCCCATGCCCAGGCCGAACGCCACGGGCCACGCGCTGGCGGCAGGCAATGCGCCATCCACCAGGCCGGCCAGCAGCGCGACGAAAACGTAGTGAACGCCGTAGCCAATGGCCACGCCGAGCGCGCTCGCGAACAGGCCGATCAGGCCGAACTCCAGCGTGTAGCTCCAGGCGATCGTGCGCTGGCTTTGCCCGAGCACGCGCAGCATGGCGCAGTCGTCGAGATGGCTGGCGGCAAAGCCGCGCGCGGCCAGCGCGACGGCCACGGCGCTCAAGAGCGCGGCCAGCAGGGCCACGAGGTTGAGGAATTTCTCGGCGCGGTCCAGCGTCAGGCGCATCTCGGGGCGGCCGCTTTCGAGCGACTCCACGCGCACGCCGCGCACCTCGGGCTTCTTGGCCTCGGCCGTGGCCCAGGCGACGAAACTGCGCACGCGGCGGTCGTCACCCGCCACGGCCAGGCGGTAGTTCAGCCGGCTCGCGGGCTGGACCAGGCCGGTGGCCGCGATGTCGCCCTGGTGCAGCATCACGCGCGGCGCGAAGTTCATGAAGCCGGCGCCGCGGTCGGGCTCGTTCACGATGACGCGCGCGATGCGCAGCGTGGCGTCGCCCAGCAGCAGTGTGTTGCCCACCTGCAGGTTCAGCGCCTCCAGCAGGGAAGCGTCCACCCAGGCCTCGCCCCGGGCAGGAATGTCGCGGGTGGTCTGGCCCGCGCCGCCGGGCTGGGTCGCGACGGTCAGCTGGCCGCGCAGCGGATAGCCCGGCACCACGGCCTTGAGCGCGACCAGCTTGCTGGCCCCGCCCTGCGCGTCGGCCGCGCGCCCCATGGTCGGGAAACCCAGCGTGGCGACGGTTTGCAGCCCCAGCGCACCGGCCTTTTCCAGGAACACCGGGGGCAGCGGGTTGTCGCTGGAGACCACGGCATCGCCGCCGAGCAGCTGGCGCGCGTCGCGCTGCAGGCCGCCGTTGATCCGGTCGGCAAAAAAGCCGACGGCCGTGAGGGCCGCCACGGCCAGGGCCACCGCGACGATCAGCAGGCGCAGGTCACCCGCCCGCAGGTCGCGCCACAGGCTGCGCCAACTCAGGCCCCAGACGGAGGGGCGATGCTGTTGTGGAAGGTTCATGGGCGCTACCTTAGCGCATGCCGATTGAACCCGCGCAGCGCGGTGAATCAGGCCACAGCGCGCAGCCGCGGGCCCGCCAGTTCCGGCTGCAGGTGCAGCCGCCCGGCCCCGGTGTAGCAGACAAAGCGTTTGTTGGTTGCACGGCCGATGGCGCACAGACCAATGCGCTCGGCCACCTCGTGCCCCATCTGCGTGATGCCGCTGCGCGAGACGACGATGGGCACGCCCATCTGCGCGGACTTGATCACCATCTCGCTGGTGAGGCGCCCGGTGGTGTAGAAGACCTTGTCGCCGCCCTGCAGGCCAGCAGGCTCCTGAAGCCACATCCAGCCGGCGATCGTGTCGATCGCATTGTGGCGGCCCACGTCTTCCACGAAGACCAGCATCTCGCCGCCGCGGAACAGCGCGCAGCCATGCACCGAGCCGGCGGACTTGTAAGTCGTCTCCTGCAACCGGATGGCGTTGACGATGCCGTAGAGCTGGTCCTGGCTCAGCGTCGCCTCGGGCAGCGCGATGCGGTCGATCTCCGCCATCAGGTCGCCGAACACGCTGCCCTGCCCGCAACCCGTGGTCACCACGCGGCGCGAGGTCTTTTCCTCGATGTGGGCGATGCCGTGGCGGGTTTTGACGGCCGCCGCGCCAACCTCCCAGTCCACCGTGATGGACTCGATCTCGCCGACCGATTGGACCAGGCGCTGGTTGCGCAGAAAGCCCAGCACCAGCAACTCGGGGTGCGCGCCCAGCGTCATGAGCGTCACAAGTTCGCGCTTGTCCACATAGACCGTCAATGCGCGCTCGGCGGGAATCGAGATCAACTCGGTGTCGCCGAATTCGTTGACCACGGCGATCTGGCGGGTGAGTGGCGCGTGCGCCTGGGTCAGCCGCGGCAAAGAGGGGTCTGAAAATGTGGATGGCGTCATGGCGACAGTCTGCAACAAAAAAGGCCAGGACCTCGCGGCCCGGCCCATGTCCGTGAAGGCGGCGCGGTCAGGATTTCCCGGGCGGTGCGACAGCCGCGGCGGGCGGCGTGGACACAAAGGGCCCCGGGTCGGCGCAGGCCGGTGTGTCCACCGGCGGCCGGGTTTCCTTGCCCGCGGCCTTGGCGGTCTTGAAGTAATGGGCCGCGGTTTTCTCGCGCGACTTGCACAGCTGGAAGTCGGCCACCTTGTTGCCATGCGCCGCCCTGGCCGCCGCCTCGGCGGCATTGGCCTTGGCTTCATCGCTCGGGGCCGGCAACTTGGCCATGGCCATCGTGGTCACGCAGCAGGCCGCCAGGCCAATCAGGATGGGTTTCATCATGTCGTGCTCCAGGGGGTCTCAGACTTGGACGGCTCGGCCCGCGGCCGCCTGGGCCGACCGCTGCGCGGGAATCCTGCCGGCCTGGATATCGTCGTGCCAGAGCGCGTGGTGCTCCTTCGCCCAGGTTTCGTCCACGTAACCCGTCTTCATGGCGTCCAGGGCGCCCTGCATGCCGACGGTGCCCATGTAGATATGGCCCATGAACAGCACCATCATGAGCACCGTGGCCACGCCGTGCACCATGTTCGCGATCTGCATCGTGCCGCGCTCGTAGACCAGGCCGGGCAGCAGCTTGTCGAGCACCAGGCCCGAGGCCACAACCATCAGGCCCAGAAAAAACACGCCGCCCCAGAACACCACCTTCTCGCCCGCGTTGAAGCGGTGCGAGGGCACCTCTTGCGCCGACAACATGCCACCGCCCTTGAGCATCCAGCTCAGGTCCTCCTTGCACGGCAGGTTGTCCTTCACGAAGGTCAGGAGCACGATCACCAGCGACACGGCAAACAGCGGGCCGGCGAAGTTGTGCACGTTCTTCAGCGCATAGGTCAGCCAGCCAAACAGCGCACTGCCGATGATGGGCAACAGGAAGAACTTGCCGAACGCCATGACGATGCCCGACAGCGCCAGCGCCACGAAAGCCGTTGCATTGGCCCAGTGGGCTGCGCGCTCGAACGGCGTGAACCGCTCGATCTTGCGGCCGGTCTCGGCGCCATGCAGCATGATCATGCCCTTGCGCCAGTAGAACAGCGCGATGGCGCCGGCCACGATCAGCAGCAGCGCGCCGCCATAGGGAACGATCCAGCGGTTGCGCGCCTGGCGCCAGGCTTCGCCCGCGTTGGTCAGCCGCGAACCAGGGTACTGAACAAAGGGCTGGATCAGGTTGCCGGCCTCGGGCGCCTGGCTCGCCGGCAAACTGCTGGTGCCCGTGACACCCGCGCCGACCTGGTGCCACATCGGCGCGTTGTTGCCGGGCTGCACGCGGGCGCGCTCGCCGTTGGTCTGCTTCGCGTAGTTGGGGTTGGTGCCGGCATCGGGCCGGATCTCGAAGATGTTGGCGCTCTGCACGCCGGGCGCGGCCTGCGATGCGGTGGCCGCCGCGGACGCGGCCACAGCCGCCGCCGGCGATGGGCCTTGCGCCAGCGCGCCACCGTTCAGGCTCAAGGCGAGCAGCGCGCTTGCAGTCAGGGTTCGAAGCATGAGGTGCTCCCAGGCTCAGTTGGTGCGGCTGTAGTCGTTCTGACCGTACTGGGCACGCGTCTTGAGCTTTTGCTCCCAGCTGGTCTTGTCGCCGGGCTTCCAGTCCGACGAGGTGAACGTCGCCACGCCGGTTCCGGTGTAGGGTGCGGCATCCTGCTTGGCTCCGCCGAGGGTCTGCGGCTTTTCACCACACGCGGCGAGCAGCAGCAATGACGAACAAACCATCCAAGCGGTCTTCATGACTTGACTCCTTCGCCCTTGGCCGCCGGCTTGGTGCCGTAGGCCGTGCCCCAGCCCCAGACTTCGGCGCCCTTGCCGCGCTGGACCACCCGGTTGCGGAAGATCTCGGCCACCACGTCGCCGTCGCCGGCCAGCAGGGCCTTGGTCGAGCACATCTCGGCGCAGGCCGGCAACTTGCCTTCGGCCAGGCGGTTGCGGCCGTATTTCTCGAACTCGGCCTGGCTGCCGTTGGCCTCGGGGCCGCCGGCGCAGAACGTGCACTTGTCCATCTTGCCGCGCACGCCGAAGGTACCCGCCGAGGGGAACTGCGGCGCGCCGAAGGGGCAGGCATAAGAGCAGTAGCCGCAGCCGATGCAAATGTCCTTGTCGTGCAGCACCACACCTTCGTCGGTGCGGTAGAAGCAGTTGACCGGGCAGACCGCCATGCAGGGCGCGTCCGAGCAGTGCATGCAGGCGACCGAGATCGACTTCTCGCCCGGCACGCCGTCGTTGAGCGTGACCACGCGGCGGCGGTTCACGCCCCAGGGCACTTCATGCTCGTTTTTGCAGGCGGTGACGCAGCCATTGCACTCGATGCAGCGCTCGGCGTCGCAGATGAATTTCATTCGGGCCATTCTTGTCCCCTCATGCTTTCTCGATCTGGCAGACCGTGGTCTTGGTCTCTTGCATCATGGTCACGCTGTCGTAACCATAGGTCGTGGCCGTGTTGACGGCCTCGCCGCGCACCACCGGCGCCGCGCCGTTGGGGTAGTAGGCCAGCAGGTCGGCGCCCTGCCAGCGGCCGGAGAAATGGAATGGCATCCAGACCGTGTCGGGCCCCACACGCTCGGTCACCAGGGCCTGCACGTTCAGGCGCGCGCCGGTGGCGCCGAGCAGCCAGACCCGGTCGCCGTTGCGGATGCCGCGGTCGGCGGCGGCCTTGGGGTTGATCTCGACGAAGGCTTCCTGCTGCAGCTCGGCCAGCCAGGGGTTGGAGCGCGTTTCCTCGCCGCCGCCTTCGTACTCGGTCAGCCGGCCCGAGGTCAGGATCAGCGGGAATTTCTGCGCCACCTTGTCGGCCACGTTCCTGTCCTGGATCGTCTTGTACAGCGTGGGCAGGCGCCAGAAGGCTTTCTTGTCGTCGTGCGTCGGGTACTTGGCCACCAGGTCCGGCCGGGTGCCGTAGAGCGGCTCGCGGTGCTGGGGAATCGGGTCGGGGAAGTTCCAGACCACGGCGCGCGCCTTGGCGTTGCCGAACGGGTGACAGCCGTGGTTCTTCATGAACACGCGCATCATGCCGCCCGAGTTGTCCGTCTTCCAGTTCTTGCCCTCGGCCGCGGCCTTTTCGGCGTCGGTCAGCTCGTCCCACCAGCCGAGCTTCTTGAGCAGGATGTGGTCCAGTTCGGGGTAGCCGGTGGTGATGTCCGCGCCCAGCGAGTGCGAGCCGTCCTCGGCCAGCAGGCTCACGCCGTCGCGCTCCACGCCAAAGTTGGCGCGGAAGTTGCCGCCGCCATCCATCACATGGCGCGAGGTGTCGTACAGGTTGGCCGAGCCCGGGTGCTTGAGTTCGGGCGTGCCGTAGCAGGGCCACGGCAGACCGAAGTAGTCGCCCGTGAAGTCATAACCCGTCTCCTTGTCCCGGCCGCCCTTGGCCTTGAGCGTCTTCACGTCGAACAGGTGCATGTTCTTCATGTGGGCCTTCAGGCGCTCCGGGCTCTGGCCGGTGTAGCCGATGGTCCAGACCGAGCGGTTGATCTCGCGCAGGATGTCCTCGGGCATGGGTTCGTCCATGCCCTTGACCTTCTGCAGCTTGTAGTTCTTGACCAGTTCCTTGCCGAAGCCGAGTTTTTCGGCGAACTGGTACATGATCATGTGATCGGTGCGGCTCTCCCAGAGCGGCTCGATGACCTTCTCGCGCCACTGCAGCGAGCGGTTGGAGGCGGTGCAGGAACCCGAGGTCTCGAACTGCGTGGCCGCGGGCAGCAGGTAGACCGCGCGGTTGGGATTCAGGTCCTCGGGCTTGCCGGGCATGGCCGCCATCGCGGCCGTGGCCGAGGGATACGGGTCCACCACGACCAGCAGATCCAGCTTGTCCATGGCGCGCTTCATCTCCAGGCCGCGCGTCTGCGAGTTCGGCGCATGGCCCCAGTAGAAGATGCCGCGCAGGTTGGCGTCCTGGTCGATCAACTCGTTCTTCTCCAGCACGCCGTCGATCCAGCGCGAGACCGTGATGCCGGGCTTGGTCATCATGCCCGCGTCGGCGAAGCGCCCCTTGATCCACTCGTAGTCCACGTCCCAGGCCTTGGCGAAGTGCTTCCACGCGCCCTCGACGATGCCGTAGTAGCCCGGTAGCGAATCGGGGTTGGGGCCGACGTCGGTCGCGCCCTGCACGTTGTCGTGGCCGCGGAAGATGTTGGTGCCGCCACCCGACTTTCCGACGTTGCCCAGGGCGAGTTGCAGGATGCAGGACGCGCGCACGATGGCGTTGCCCGTGGTGTGCTGCGTCTGGCCCATGCACCAGACGATGGTGCCGGGGTTGTTCTCGTGCAGCATCTTGGCGATCTTGAAGACCTGCTCTTCCTTGACGCCGCAGACTTCCTCGACCTTGTCGGGCGTCCACTTGGCCAGCACCTCGTCGCGCACCTTGTCCATACCGTAGACGCGGTCGTTGATGTAGGGCTTGTCTTCCCAGCCGTTCTTGAAAATGTGGTGAAGCAGGCCAAACAGGAAGGCGATGTCCGAGCCCGAGCGGATGCGCACGTACTCGTCGGCCTTGGCGGCGGTGCGCGTGAAGCGCGGGTCCACCACGATCATCTTGCAGCCGGTTTCCTTGGCGTGCAGCATGTGCAGCATGCTGACCGGATGGGCCTCGGCGGCATTCGAGCCGATGTACATCGCGACCTTGCTGTTCTGCATGTCGTTGTACGAATTGGTCATCGCGCCGTAGCCCCAGGTATTGGCCACGCCGGCCACCGTGGTGGAGTGGCAGATGCGGGCCTGGTGGTCGCAGTTGTTGCTGCCCCAGAAGCTCACGAACTTGCGCAGCAGGTAGGCCTGCTCGTTGCTGTGCTTGGACGAGCCGACGAAGTAGACGCTGTCGGGCCCGCTGGCCTTGCGCAACGCCATCATCTTCACCGTGATTTCGCCCAGTGCCGTGTCCCAGCTGATGCGCTCGTATTTGCCGTTGACCAGCTTCATCGGGTAGCGCAGGCGGTACTCGCCGTGGCCGTGCTCGCGCACCGAGGCGCCTTTGGCGCAGTGGGCGCCGAGGTTGATCGGCGAGTCGAACACCGGCTCCTGGCGCACCCAGACGCCGTTTTCCACCACCGCGTCCACGGCGCAGCCGACCGAGCAATGGGTGCAGACCGTGCGCTTCACCTCGATCTTGCCGCCCCCCATGGCGCCCGCGCTGTCCGCGGCCGACGCCTTTTTCACCAGCGTGAGTTGCGAAGCGGCAAGACCCACGCCGACGCCCAGGCCGGAGCGGCGCAGAAAGGCGCGGCGGTCCATGGTGGGCAAGGCCTGCGACAGCCCGCGGCGCAGGCTGCTCACGAAGGGGGACGTGACGGTGCCCTGGCTGGCACCCGATGTTCTGGTCAGCAGCATGGAAGCCTCCTCCTGGCTGGCGTTAGACGAGCGTGGTCTTGTAATAGCGCTTGACGTGGTCCGTCAGGCTGTAGCCGCCGCCATGGGCCGGGGGCTTGGGAAGGGCCGCCGGTTCAACGGGGGCCTCGCGCACCGAGGGCAGGAGGCTTGTGGCGGCGGCAAGGGCGCCGGCCGTGCCCGCACCGGCAAAAAGGGTGCGGCGCGACAACTTGCGGGGGGACGGGTTCATGCGATGTCTCCTCTGGAACTCCCGCGCGGGAAAAGGGATGCATACCATCAATGTATCAATGCTGCTACCGCCAGACAAGGGCTTGCGCCCGGCGTTTACCCTTGGTCGGATCAACCGGCACGGCCTTGAGCGGGCCTTCGGCCGGCGCGGCGGATCTCATCGGCCATGCCGCACCCACACCGCTTCCTCCTGTTCCTGCTGTTCGAGACGCGTCTGGATGTCGTGCGCGGCCTGGCCCAGCTCCGGCAGCAGCACATCCTGCAGCGCCCGCGCGCGCCGCACCGTGCGGCGGTACTCGTGGCTGAGCCGCTCCAGGTTGCCGGCGGCCGCGGCCAGCGGCGCGGCCAGCGCCAGCAACGCCGCGAAGCGCTCGCGCGCCTGGTCGGCCTCCGGCGACGGATTGACGGGCATCGGCGCGCTCGCCGGGGCGCCGCCGAGCTCGGCATCCTGCAGCGCGACGCCCATCAGCGTGCGGCGCCCGATGCGCAGCCGCGCGGCGCCGAAGGAGGACGCCGGCAGGCACAGGGTGCCCTGCAGGCCGTGGCGCAGCAGCGCCGCCCGCAGGCCCGCGCAGGCATCGCCATGCAAGCGCTGGTATTCGCCGCGCAGCGCCGCGTGGCGCTTGAGTTCGCGCAGGATCTCGGCGGCCAGCAGCAGGCATTTCTCGTCGAGGAAGGTGAAGCCCTACCCCATCGCACGGCGCTCCTCCCGCAGCTCCAGCACGGCGCTGCGGGTCACGGCCGTGGTGGCCGCGCCCGTCATGGCGGCGTCCCGATG
>JAHFQI010000221.1 GCA_023259355.1 Comamonadaceae bacterium | reverse complement strand
ATCATCAGGCCGATGGCCATCTCGGCCACGGCGGCCGAATTGCCGCCAATCTGGTTCATGACCACCACACCGGCGCGGGTGCAGGCGTCCACGTCCACCGTATCGTGGCCCGCGCCCCCGGAGGACACGCACAGCAGGTCGGGGCAACGCCGCAAGAACGCCTCATTGACCTGGTACTGCACAGGCAACTCATTCTTGGCCGCGGAGACATGGTAGACGTGGGCGCGCCCAAGCGCCTCCCAGGCCGCCGACGCGTCACCCGCCAGGGCGAGCACGTTCAGCTCAATGTCCTTCTCTTGCGCGAGGCGTTCGGCAAATGTCGGGCTGATCCAGTGGTCAAACCGAACCACGCGTTTGGGGCTGGATGTCATGCGTTTCCTTCGGATTTGGGGTCAAGGCACAGGAGAAGCTCGCTCATTTTTCGCTCCAGGGCAGCTCTTTCCACAGTTGCTGGAAGCCGCTTTCGGCATCCCGCAGTTCGGCTTCGTACTGGGCGGGAGGCAGGTAACGCAAGGGCGCAAAGTAGGACGCGGCCTGGGCCTGGAATTGCGGGTCGTTGATGGCGCGCTCGACCGCCTTCACGAGTTGCTCGCGAATGGCGGGCGGCAGGCCCTTGGGCGCGGCAAGCCCGCGCAGCGAGGCGAGCACGATGTCGAAGCCCTGCTCCTTGAACGTCGCGAGTCCGGGTGCGAGCGTGGTCCTGGCTTTGCTCATCTGCCCCAGGTTGCGCAGCGGTGTCCCCCCTTTGGCATATTGCAAGGCCTCACCGATGTTCATGGCGGCCACGGTGATCTGCTTGCTGGCAATGCCCTGATGGACCTCGGCCGCGCCCTTGAACGGCACGTGCGTCATCTTCACGCCCGAAGCACGCTGGAACATCAGCATCGCCAGATGGTCGTCCGAGCCGATGCCGGTGGTGCCCACGGTGACCTTCTCCGGGTTGGCTCGCGCATAGGCGACCAGATCCGCCAGGGTCTTGATGGGGCTGTCCGCATGGACCGAGAAATTGCCCGGATCGTCAACGACATTGCCCAGCAGGTCGTACTTTTGCCACGAGAAGTTGGATTTGCGCTCGATCGGGATCGTCAACACATTGGGCGTGTTGATGAAGCCGATGGTGTAGCCGTCGGGCGGGGCGTTGGCCAGCTCGGTAAACCCGATGCCGCCGCCCGCGCCGGCCCGGTTGTGCACGACGATTTTGGCGTCATTGCCCAGGTGCTTCTCGATGTAGCGCGCGATCACGCGGGCAATGACGTCCGTGCCGCCGCCCGCGCCGTACGCGACGATCATCTTGATCGGCTGCTCGGGGTAGGCCGCATGTGCGGCGGCGGGCGCGAGCGCCGCGATGGCGGACGCGACGGTCAGCAGTGCGGTCTTTTTGACTCGCTTGAGAAGATGGCGGTGAAGCTGCATTTTTTGTCCTCGGGTTTGTTGGGGTGGGTTCAGGGGTAAAGGGTGCGTTGTTTTGTCGGATGGAAACGATGGCAAAGACTCAGGCCGCCGGCGGGTTGCGGACCAGGACGCTGGCGTCCAGCTGGTCCAGCGACGTCACGCCCAGCATCGCCATGTCGCGCGACACCTCCAGCTTGAGCAACTCGATGGCCTTGCGCACCCCGGCTTCGCCCGCAACGGCCGCCGCATACGCGAAAGGCCTGCCGACGAACACGAAGCTCGCGCCGAGTGCCAGCGCCTTCAGCACATCGGTGCCGCGACGCACGCCGCTGTCCAGCATCACGGGGATATGGGGGCAGGCGGCGACCACTTGCGGCAAGACGCGCAGGGGCGCCACCGCGCCATCGAGCTGGCGTCCACCGTGGTTGGAAACAATCACGCCGTCGGCGCCGGCGTCGGCGGCGATTCGGGCGTCCCGGTGATCGAGGATGCCCTTCACGACGAGCTGACCCGGCCACAGTTGCCGGATCAACCTCAGATGCGACCAGTTCAGATGGCCACGGTCGGAAAAGTCGCGCTCCACACTGGGCGACAGGATTGGCGTGCCGCGCGTGGCGTAGTTGTTTTCGAAGTGCGGCATGCCGTGCTGAAGCCAGGTGCGCAGGAAGGTTCCGAACAGCCAGCGCGGGTGGGTCATGCCCTGCCACGCCAGGGCGGCACTGGGGCGCAGCGGCGTGGAGAACCCGGCCCGGACATTGTTCTCACGGTTCGCCGCAACCGGTGTGTCCACCGTGATCACCAGCGTTTTGTAGCCGGCGGTCTGCACACGTTGCAGCAAGCGGGTGATGTTCCCCTCGTCGCCGGGCAAGTAGGCCTGGAACCAGGCGTCCGGATTGGCCTGCACGACCTCCTCCAGCCGGATCAGGGAGGAGCCGCTCATGATCATCGGCACGTTCTCCCTGGCCGCGGCTTGCGTCAGCACCAGGTCACCCCGGTACGCCGACAGCGCGCTGATCCCCATGGGCGCGATCCCGAACGGCGCGTCATAACACCGGCCCAGCAAGGGCTGGGCGACCGTGCGCCTGGAAATGTCCACCATCACGCGGGTGACAAAGTCAAAGACATCAAAGGCTTCACGGTTGCCGCGCAGGGAGCGGTTGCGTTCGGCGGCGCCCGCGATGTAGCCGAAGATCGGCTTGGGCAGGTGGCGCTGCGCTGCCGCCTCGAAATCATCGAGACACAGGATGTCGCTCAAGCGGCCTGGCAAGGCCACCGCCTTGCGCGCAGGCGCCGGTGCAGGCGCAGCAGCAAGAGGCTGGGTGGCGGCTGTGGCAGCAGTGTGATCGACTTGCATGGGTGAGGAATTTCGCTTGAAACGGAGGTGCCGTGCATCGGTTGAGCCGGCATGGCGGCAAGTCTCTCGTTGTTGAGGCAATCCGTCCAATACATAATTGATGCCATATTGATAACGTTTCGGCATCAAATGATCGACCTGCGCCAGCTGCGGTATTTCAAAGCCGTTGCCGAAGAACTGCACTTTGGCCGCGCCGCGGCGAGCGTGTCCATCGCGCAGCCAGCGCTGTCGCGCCAGATCCAGCAATTGGAGCAAGAGGTTGGCACGCCCTTGCTGCGCCGCACGCAGCGGCGCGTGGAACTGCTGCCTGCCGGCGCGCTGCTGCTGGAGCGCACGCGAATGATCCTGCAGGAGCTGGACCGGGCTGTGGCCGACACGCGCCGCACCGGTGCCGGTGAGCTGGGTCGGCTGTCGGTGGGCTTCATCCTCTCTTCAGGGTATGGGCTCCTGCCTTCGATCGTCGAACGATTCCGGCAGCTTTATCCCAGCATCGAGCTGGAGTTGCATGAAATGCCGGTCTCCACGCAGCACACCGCATTGCTGCGCGGTTCCATCGACGTCGGGCTGTTGCGCATTCAGGCGGCGCCTGCTGAACTGGAGGTGATTCCCATCATGGAAGACCCCCTCGTGCTGGCGCTGCCCGCCCGGCACCCGCTCGCCAAACGCCACAAGGTGGGGTTGAAATCGGTAGCGGCGGACCCTTTCGTCATGTTCAGCACGGGCTACAGCGCCTTGTTCCATGAACGCATCCGGGTCCTGTGCGACCAGGCCGGTTTCACGCCTCGGGTGGCCCAGTACGCAACGCAGATTCACACCGTGATCGGCCTGGTGGGGGCCGGGATTGGGGTTGCCGTTGTCCCGGAAGTGGCGCGAAACCTGCAAAATCGGCACGTGCGTTTCGTCCAGCTGGCCGACAAAGCCGAGCCTTTGCATGTGGCGCTGGCCTGGCGCAAAGGTCACGAGACGCCGGCCATCCAATCCTTCCGGCGGGTGACGGAAATGGTGGTTTCAGACCTCTTGCTTGGCCGGCCGTAGTGGCGCGTGCTCATGCGCCGGTTGTCGACTGTGGCGCCCTGAGCAATTTCGCCACCACGTCGATGTCGGACGGGGTGTCCAGGTCCTGGACGTAGGCGGGATCGTCCAATGCGATGAACTTCACGGACGCCTTGTTCCGGGACATCCATGCACGGACACCCCCGGTGTCACCCTCTGTCCCCATGCGTTGGATGGCTTTCCAGGACAGCAGGACGGGGTGTCCGCGAACGCCCGCAACGCTGGGTACGAGTGCGTGAACGCCATCGTCGCGCGCGAGCCATGCGTCCTTCAGGCGGAGGAGGTGATGGGATCGCAGCAGGGGCAGGTCGCCGAGCAGGAGAACCATGTCGGCCCCCGGGTTCCGATCGCGGTGTGCACGCAGGGCGGTGCACTGCGACGTGACCAGATCAGGGCTTTCGGACGCGTTGACCACCATGTTGGCCCCGCAACTCGCGACCAGTGGCGCCAGTTGGTCCTGGTACGCGCCGACCACCACGGTCACTTCCGAAATCCCGGCGCCTCGCAAAGCCGCCACCTGCCACTCCAGCACGGCAAGGCCTTCGATGCGGATCGTCGCCTTGGGGCGAAAACCCATGCGACTGCCCTGGCCAGCCGCCAGGATGGTCGCAGCCATTGGGGGGAAAGGACGGTGGGCCGTGATCATGTGCTTCGGTTCATTCTGAGCGCGCGAAGTGGCCGGGCTTCCGGGCAGCAGGTCGTGTAACAAGCCGGATATGCACGGCTACTTCCTTTTTCGCAGGGTGGCCGGTGGCGCAGCCCCCTGGAGGGTCTCCCGCGCCCAGGTGTCGATGGCTTGTTCCGTACTGCGTCCTTCCGCGACGAGCCAGGTGCGGAACCCCGCGATCACCGCGTTGTGTGTCGAGGCCGGCGAGGTGTTGGCGTAGTAGTGCCTGAGCATCGCGCCATGCAAGCCGAAGGGCGCGCACAGCTTGCCCGCCACGATGTCGTCTGCCACCAGGAA
>JAHFQI010000220.1 GCA_023259355.1 Comamonadaceae bacterium | reverse complement strand
GCACCTGGCGATCGAGCAGATGCTCTCGCAGACGCAGAGCTTCCCGCTGATCGCGATCCCCTTCTTCATGATGACCGGCGCGCTGATGGTCAGCGGCAAGCTGGGCCAGAGCCTGGTCACGCTGCTGTCCATGATGATCGGCCGCGTGCACGGTGGCCCGGCCCAGGTAGGCGTGCTGTCGTCCACCATCTTCGGTGGCGTTTCGGGCTCGGCCGTGGCCGACGCCTCGGCCATCGGCTCCATGCTGATCCCCTGGCTCAAGAAGCTGGGCTACCCCGCACCCTTTGCCGCCGGCACGCTGGCGGCCGCGGCCACCATCGACATCCTGATCCCGCCGTCGATCCCCATGATCGTTTACGCGCTGGTCTCGGGTGCGTCCATCGGCGCGTTGTTCGTCGCGGGCATTCTGCCGGGCCTGTTGATGTGCGCGGGCTTCATGGCCGTGTGTTACGTGCAGGGCCGCCGCCGCAACTTCCCGCGCGACACCACGCCGTTCGTGTGGAGTGCGTTCGGGCGCCAGCTGATCCAGACCGGACCGGCGCTGGCCATGCCGGTGCTGATCATCATCTTCCTGCGCTTTGGCATCGCCACGCCCACCGAGGTCAGCGTGATGTCCACGCTCTACGCCCTGGTCGTTGCCGGCGTGGTCTACCGCGACCTGACCTGGGCCAAGCTCAAGGCCGCCGCCATCGAGGCCGGCATCTCCACCGGCGTGGTGCTGCTGATCATCATGGCGTCCAGCATCGTGGGCTGGATCGTCACCTACGAGCAGCTGCCCGCCGAGTTCACGCGCTACGCCAAGGAAACCCTGCAGTCGCCCTGGCTGATCATTCTGGCGATGAACCTGATCATGCTGGGCACCGGCATGTTCATCGACCTGCCCGCCGCCGTGCTGCTGCTCACGCCCATGTTCGTGCCGCTGGCCGCCGCCGTCGGCATGGACACCGTGCAGCTCGGGATCATGATGATCGTCAACCTGTCCATCGGCCTGTACCACCCGCCGATCGGCACCACGCTGTTCATCACCAGCACCATCGCCAAGGTGAAGATCGGCGATGTGGTGGTGGAGCTGATCCCCTTCTATGTGGTGGCCATCGGATTGCTGCTGGGCTTTGCCTACCTGCCCTGGCTCACCCTGCACTGAAAGCGCCCCATGACCCCCTCCCTGCCCACCCGTGACGGCACCGCCGAGCGCATTGTCTCGATCTCGGCCGCCCCCTACGACGGCTACGAGTTCCCGCGCGTGCTCGAAAGCCTGGCCTCCATCGGCGCCAGACACGTCGAACCCGCCTTCATCGTCGGCTACACCGAACCCTTCGACGAGTCGGCCTTCACGCCCGAGAAGGCGCGCCAGTATGCCGCCTGGTTGCGCGAGCATGGTCTGAGTTGCCACGCGTTCTCCTCGCACATCGACCTGGGCCGGCCCGACGCGCTCAAGGTGTTTCTGGGCCGCATGGATTTCGCACGCGCCATCGGCGCCCGCGTGATCAACACCAACGCCGCGCACCGCAGCAACGAAAAACGCTTCTACGAAAACATCGCCCAACTCGCGCGCCACGCCGAGCAGCTGGACCTGTGGATCGGCCTGGAGAACCCCGGCGACGGCTCGGACAACCTGCTCAACGTCGCAGCCGATGCGCCGGCGCTGCTGGCGCGCATCGCCCATCCGCGCGTGGGCCTGAACTACGACGCCGGCAACACGATTTCGCACCGCCCCGACGTGGACATGACGGCCGACGCCATCGCCGCGATGCCGCTGTGCCTGCACACCCACATCAAGGACGTGCGCCGCAACCCCGACGGCTTCTTCTTCACGCCGCTGGGCGAGGGCCACGTGGGCTGCGCGCCCATCCTCGACGCGGTGACGCGCTCGCCGCTGGACCTGTCCATCGAAATCCCGCTGCGCCTCCACCGCCAGCCCAACGCCCAGCCCAGCCGCGCGCCCTACCGCGTGCCCATCGCCGACATCGAGGCCGTGCTGCGGCCCGCGCTGGCCTTTGTGCATGAACACCTGGGCGCGCCGGTCGCGCCCGCCGCCTGAAGACGGAAACCCCTGCCATGAACCGCGTCATCAACAACCCCGACCTCGTGGTCGAGGACATGCTCAAGGGCTGGCTGCTGGCCCATGCCGACACGGTGCGCGCCGCGCCCGCCAACCCGCGCGTGGTGCAGCGCCTGCAATCGCCCGAGCGCGGCAAGGTCGGCGTCGTCACCGGCGGCGGCTCCGGCCATGAGCCGGCCTTCATTGGTTATGTGGGCGATGGCCTGGTCGATGCCGTGGCGATCGGCGAGATTTTTTCCTCGCCCACCGCCAAGAGTTTTTGCGACGCCATGCGCGCGGCCGACGGCGGCGCGGGCGTGGCCTGCCTGTACGGCAACTACGCCGGCGACAACATGAACGTGAAGATGGCCATGCAAATGGCCGCGCGCGACGGCATCACCGTGAAGACGGTGGTGGCCAACGACGACGTGCCTTCCGCGCCCAAGGGCGACGAGGCCAAGCGTCGCGGCGTGGCCGGCGAAATCTTCATGTGGAAAGTCGGCGCCGCCCGGGCAGCGCAGGGCGGCTCGCTCGATGAAGTCATCGCTGCCGCGCAGAAAGCCATCGCCCACACGCGCAGCATCGGCATCGGCCTCTCGGCCTGCGTGATTCCCGCCGTGGGCAAGGCCAACTTCACGATCGAGCACGGCACGATGGAAGTGGGCATCGGCCACCACGGCGAGCCCGGCATCGACGTGCGCAAGACCGTCAGCGCGGCCGAGATGGCCGAAATGATGCTCAAGGTCGTGCTGCCGGACTTGCCGTTTGCCGCCGGCGACCGCGTCGCGGTGCTGGTCTCGGGCCTGGGCGCCACGCCGCTGATGGAGCAGTACATCCTCTACGGCGAAATCGCCGCCAAGTTGCAGGCCCAGGGCATCACGGTTGCGTTCAACCAGGTGGGCAACCTGTTCTCGTCGCTGGAGATGATGGGCGTCACGCTCACGCTGATGAAGCTCGACGACGAGCTGGAAGCCTGCCTCAAGCAGCCTTGCCGTTCGGTGGGGTTGACGGTGGTGGGGGATGCACCCTCACCCCGGCCCTCTCCCGCAGGCGGGAGAGGGAGTGAAGAGGGGGTCACCTCGCCCGCGCGCGGAACATCGCGCGACACGGCGGACTTACCCCCTCTCCCGCCTGCGGGAGAGGGCGGGAGTGAGGGCAGCACGCACCGCAGCGCCTCCGGCCCGTCCATCCCCCTCGGCACCAGCGGCGCCATCGTCCGCGACCTCATCACCACCATCGTCGACAACCGCCAGTACCTCAGCGAGATCGACGGCCTGATCGGCGACGGCGACCACGGCATCAACATGGCCAAGGGCTTTACCGGCTGCGGCACGCGCCTCGACGCGCTGGGCGCGAAAGCCGACGCGCTGCCCGCCGCGCTGGACCAACTCTCGCAGGCGCTGATGGACGACATCGGCGGCTCCATGGGCCCGCTGTATGGCGAGTTTTTCCTCGGCTTCGTCCACACGCTGGCGCCGCATGCGCAGCTCGACGCCGCGCTGTTCGGCGAGGCCCTGGCCGCAGCCGTGGCCAAGGTGCAGAGCATGGGCAGCGCGCAGGTGGGCGACAAGACACTGATCGACACCCTGGTGCCGGCGCTGGCCGCCTACCGCGAGGCGCTGGACAGCGGCGCGGGTTTCGCGCCCGCGCTGCAAGCCATGTCCGATGCCGCCGCCCGCGGCCGCGACTCGACCAAGGACCTGCAGGCCCGCATCGGCCGCTCGGCCCGCCTGGGCGCACGCTCCATCGGCGTGCTCGACGCCGGCGCCACGAGCTGCGCGCTGATCCTGCAGACGCTGGCGCGCTCGCTCGCCACGCGCCTGCCAGCCTGAGTCCCCTTTTTTCTGACCGCATTCCAGGAGCCCCACCATGAAACTCGCCATTGGCTGCGACGAAGCCGCCTACGAACTCAAGCAATTGCTCAAGCAACACGTGGAGGCCGCCGGCCACGAGGTGACCGACTTCGGCACCTTCGACGCCAAGCCAGTGCTCTACCCCGACATCGCCTTCGCGGTGGCCGAACAGGTGGCCGCCGGCGCCCATGAGCGCGGCCTGCTGCTGTGCGGCACCGGCATCGGCATGGCGATCTCGGCCAACAAGGTCAAGGGCATCCGCGCCGCGCAGTGCCACGACACCTACTCCGCCGAGCGTGCCAGCCGCAGCAACGACGCGCAGATCATCACCATCGGCGCGCGCGTGGTCGGCCCCGAGCTGGCCAAGGCCATCGTCGATGCCTGGCTCAAGAGCACGTTCGACGGCGGCCGCTCGCAGCCCAAGGTGGACATGATCCAGTCCTACGAATCCGGCGGCAGGGCGTGAACGCCGCAGCGCCGGGCCGCCCCAAGCAAGGCACGGCCCCCTCGGGGGGCAGCGCAGTGCACGAAGCGACAAGCGTGGGGGCTTTACGTGCTTGTGCCCACCGCATCCGCCGCTACGCCCTGCGCATGGGCGAGGTGCAGGGCCAGGGCTACATCGGCCAGGCGCTGGGCCTGGCCGACGTGCTGGCCGTGGCCTACGGGCACGCCATGAACTTCCGCCCCGAAGACCCCGAGTGGGAAGGGCGCGACCGCTTCCTGCTCAGCCACGGCCACTACGCCATCGCGCACTACGCGGCCCTGATCGAGGCCGGCATCATTCCCGAGAGCGAACTTGAAAGCTATGGCAGCGACGACAGCCGCCTGCCCATGTCGGGCATGGCGAACTACACGCCGGGCATGGAAATCTC
>JAHFQI010000073.1 GCA_023259355.1 Comamonadaceae bacterium | reverse complement strand
GGCGCGCCGGCCTTCCAGCAGGATGCGCGTGGTGTGCGCGCCGGTAATCACCCGCAGGTTCGGCCGCGACAGCGCGGGCGCGAGATAGGCCTTGGCGGCGCTGAAACGCTCGCCGTTCCTGTGCGTGACCTGGTAGGCACCGATGCCCGCCTGTTCGGCGCCATTGAAGTCGGTATTGACCGGGTAGCCGGCCTGGCGCCCGGCTTCGACAAACACGCGGCCGAACGGGTTGGGGCTGCGCAGGTCCATCACGTTGAGCGGACCGCCTGCACCGTGGAAGGCGTCCGCGCCGCGTTCGTTGTGCTCGGCGCGTTTGAAGTAAGGCAGCACCTCGTCGTAGCCCCAGCCGGGGTTGCCTTCGGTGGCCCAGTGGTCGTAATCGGCGCGGTGGCCGCGCGTGTAGATCATCGCGTTGACCGAGCTGGAGCCGCCCAGCACCTTGCCGCGCGGCTGGTAGCCGCGGCGGCCGTTGAGCCCGGGCTGGGGCACGGTCTCGAAGCGCCAGTTGGCCTGGCCGGTCTTGGCCAGCAGCGCCAGCCCGGCCGGGCAATGGATCAGCACGCTGGCGTCCACCGGCCCGGCTTCGAGCAGGGCGACCTGGACGGCCGGGTCTTCGCTCAGGCGCCCGGCCAGCACGCTGCCTGCCGAGCCCCCGCCGATGATGATGTAGTCAGCAGCCATGCCGTTTGCCTCCTGTGCGACCTGCACTTATAACAATGCGGCCGGATTCCTGTGTCGCGCTTGCGCCAGATCAAGTTGCTGCAACGCAGCAAATCCACAATGAACCCATGTTCTGAAACGGAGAAATCCCATGCTTGCCCCAGTTGCCCCTGCCGCATCGACCGATGACCACCTGTTCCACTTTCTGGACCTGTTCCACAAGGACATCCAGCACAGGCTCGGGCAGTTGCACGCGCTGGCCACCGACCTGGAGGCCGACGGCCCGACGACCGCGATCCGCACGCAGGCGCGCGAGCTGGTCAACTGGTTCAGCGCCGAAGCCCGGGAGCACCATCTGGACGAGGAAAAACACGTCTTCCCCGCCCTGTTGTCCAGCAACGTGGAAGCCGTGGTGGACACCACCCACCGGCTGATTCAGGACCACGGCTGGCTCGAAGCCGACTGGAACGAGATCGAGCCTTCGCTCTCGGCGGTGGCGGAGGGCAACACCTGGTTCGACCCCGCCGTGCTGCGCCACGCGGTGGAGGTCTTCGAGCAACTTTACGTCGACCACATCGTGCTGGAGGAGTCCCTGGCCTACCCCGAGGCGCGCGTCCGCGTGGACCCCTCTCAGCTCGACGCCATGGGTGTGGAAATGGCAAAACGCCGCGCCGTTCGCGACGCACAGTCCGGCAAGGACTGAGCGGGAACCGGGTTTCGGCCGGGACGGCGCTTCAGGCGGCCCTGGCCCGGCGGCCTGCTGGGCGAGGCTTCGTCGCCCGACCGACATTGCCAGCCGGTAACATGGGGTTTTTCGCAGTCGCGAGGCTTGCGGTTCTTTCATCCCAATTCCGGAGTTCACAGCATGAGCATCACCACCGTCGGCATCATCGGCGCAGGCACCATGGGCAACGGCATCGCGCAGGCCTGCGCGGTGTCGGGCATTCACGTCGTCATGGTCGATATTTCCGACGCCGCCGTGACCCGCGGCATCACGGCCGTGGCCGGCAGCCTGGATCGCCTGCTGAAGAAGGACAAGATCAGCGCCGCCGACAAGGACGCCGCGCTGGCGCGCATCCACGGCAGCACGAGTTACGACGACCTGAAAGCCGCGCAGCTCGTGATCGAGGCCGCCACCGAAAACTTCGACCTCAAGGTCAAGATCCTCAAGCAGATCGACGCCCTCGTGGCGCCCGAGGTCATCATTGCCTCCAACACCTCGTCGATCTCGATCACCAAGCTGGCCGCCGTCACCGGCCGCGCCGACCGCTTCATCGGCATGCACTTCTTCAACCCCGTGCCGATGATGGCGCTGGTGGAGATCATCCGCGGCCTGCAGACCAGCGACGCCACGCACGACGCCGTGCACGCCATGGCCAAGGCGCTGGGCAAGACGCCGATCACGGTGAAGAACGCGCCGGGCTTCGTGGTCAACCGCATCCTGGTGCCGATGATCAACGAGGCTTTCTTCGTGCTCGCCGAGGGCCTGGCCACGCCGGAGGACATCGACGCCGGCATGAAGCTCGGCTGCAACCAGCCGATCGGCCCGCTGGCGCTGGCGGACATGATCGGCCTGGACGTGTGCCTGGCCGTGATGGACGTGTACCTGACCGAGTTCGGCGACAGCAAATACCGCCCCTGCCCGCTGCTCAAGGAAATGGTGGCCGCCGGCCGCCTGGGTCGCAAGACCGGCCAGGGCGTCTACACCTACTGAGCCTGGCCTGGGCCGGCGCCCTGCCGGCCCCGCTGTCACCAGGGTGAACGGCCCGCGGTGCCCCGCGCCGCTACGATGCGGGGCATGAACACCGCCGCCGCGCCCACCACCCCCACCGCCCACCCCGACGGCAGCATCGACTGCGAAGTTCGCGGCCCCCTGCTGCTCATCGGCATCAACCGCCCCGCCAAACGCAACGGCTTCACGCCCAAGATGTTCCGCGAACTCGGCGAGGCCTACACCCGGCTCGACGACGAGCCCGCGCTGCGCGTGGGCGTGCTGCACGCGCTGGGCGACCACTTCACCGCCGGACTCGACCTGCCCACCATCGCGCCGCTGATGCAGCGCGGCGAAAAAGCCGTGCCGCTGGGTCTGGTGGACCCGCTGAACCTCGGCATGGAGGGCTATCGCCGGCGCGCCAAGCCCATGGTGGTTGCGGTCAAGGGCATCACCTACACGCTGGGCATCGAGCTGATGCTTGCGGCCGACATCGTCGTCGCGGCGGACGACTGCCGTTTTTCGCAGCTTGAAGTCCGGCGCGGCATCATGGCCACGGGCGGCGCCACGCTGCGCATGGCCGAGCGCGCGGGCCTGGGCAACGCCCTGCTGCACCTGCTGACCGGCGACGAATTCGGCAGCGCCGAAGCCTTGCGCCTGAACTTCGTGCAGAAGGTGGCGCCTGCCGGCACCGAACTCGACGAGGCCCTGAAGATCGCCGGCGCCATCGCCGCGCAGGCCCCACTGGCCGTGGTGGCCACGCGCCTGAACGCGCTGAAGGCGGTGGAGCACGGTCCGGTGGCGGCGATGCAGGAGTTCATCGCGACCCAGCAGCGCCTCTCGCGCAGCGAGGATGCCGCCGAAGGCGTGCGCTCGTTTGTGGAGCGGCGCGCGGCCCGGTTTCAGGGGCGTTGAAGACGACGCGACCGCACCAGGGACTTCGGTCCCTTTTCAATGCCCTTTTAAATTGTGTGCAATTTAATTTTTAACAATAATTCAACCATGCCAGCCCCAACCACCGCCCCCGCCTTCACCGCCGACCAGGCGCTGCAGCTCGACCACCAGCTGTGTTTTGCGCTGTATTCGGCCTCGCTGGCGATGACCAAGCTCTACAAGCCGCTGCTCACCGAACTCGGCCTGACCTACCCGCAGTACCTGGCGCTGCTGGCGCTCTGGGAGCGCGACGGCCTGCGGGTCTCCGAACTCGGCGAGCGCCTGTTCCTCGACTCGGGCACCCTCACGCCGCTGCTCAAGCGCATGGAGGCGGCCGGGCTGGTGCACCGCCAGCGCAGCAGCGAGGACGAACGCAGCGTCCACATCCACCTGACGCCCGGCGGCCGGGCGCTGAAAGACCGAGCCGCCGCCGTGCCGGGCTGCATCCTGCAGGCCACACAGTGCAGCCTGGGCGAAGTCGTGGAGCTGACGCGGCGTGTGCAGGCCTTGCGCGACCGCCTCGGCGGCCTGACGGCCTCGCCCGCCGAGCCCCCGGTTTGAAACGCCATCTGCCCCTGATCCCCACCGCCTGAAACAGGCATTCAACCCCGAAAGACGACCATGACCACGAAACTCGACAAAGTCCTCTACACCGCCGTTGCCACCTCCACCGGCGGCCGCGACGGCAAGTCCGTCAGCTCCGACGGCCTGCTCGACGTGAAACTTGCGCCCCCGAAGGAACTTGGCGGCCCCGGCGGCGCCACCAACCCCGAGCAGCTGTTTGCCGCCGGTTATTCCGCCTGCTTCATCGGCGCGCTCAAACACGTGGCCAGCCTGCAGAAAATCGCCGTGCCGGCGGACACGTCGATCACCGCCTCGGTGGGCATCGGCCCGATTCCGGCCGGCTTCGGCATCAACGCCAAGCTGGTGGTGAGCGTGCCCGGCGTGGACCGCGCCGTGGCGCAGAAGCTGGTGGATGCCGCCCACCAGGTGTGCCCCTACTCCAACGCCACGCGCGGCAATATCGAAGTCATCATCGAACTGGCCTGACGGCCAGCGGCGCCTCGCGCAGCAGCGCCTGAAACGCCTGCGCCGCCGCCGACAACGCCCGCCCCTTGCGGCGGGCCAGCACGATGGGCCGCGCCAGCGAGGGCTCGTCCAGTGGCACGGCCGCCAGCCCCGCCTGGCGAAAATGGAACAGCGTGAGTTCCGGCACCAGTGTCACGCCCAGCCCCTGGGCGACCAAGGCCGCCAGCGTGGCCAGGTGCTCCACCTCCAGCGGGCTGGCGCGCAGGCCTTGCACCTGCGGCACGTGCTCCAGGTGCTGGCGCACGCTGCTGCCGCGTGACAGGTGAATGACCTCCTCGCCCACGAGCCCGGCCAGCGTGACGGCCTCGCGCGCCGCCAGCGGGTGGTCGGCGCGGCAGACCAGCCAGTACGGCTCGGTCATCAGCACCTCGGTGTCGAACTCGCGCAGATCGCCGCCGGCCGTGATGGCCAGGTCCACGCGGCCCTCGCGAAGCAGGGCCAGTCCCGCATGGGCCAGCGTGTCGTGCAAAGTCACGGTCACCTGGGGATGCAGGGCGCGCCAACGGGCGATCAGCGCCGGCATCCACACCGCCGCCACCGAGGGCAGCGCGGCCACCGCCACACGCCCGGTGCGGCATTGCGCCAGATCGCGCAGCTGCGCCAGCGCCTGCCGCAACTCGCCTTCGATGCGCAGCACGTCTTCGGCAAACACCTCGCCCTCGGGCGTCAGCGAGACCTGGCGCGTGGAGCGCTCGAACAGGCGCGCGCCCAGGCTGTCTTCCATGCGGCGGATCTTCTGGCTGAAGGCGCTTTGCGACAGGTGGCAGCGCTCGGCCGCCCGCGTGAAGTGGCGCGTCTGGGCCAGCGCCGAGAACGCTTCGAGATCGCTGGCGGACCAATTGATTGATTTCATGGATAAGTCAATCTGATAAATCCATTTTACAAACATGATGCCGGGCGGCAAACTGCGTGCCATGCCTTCTTCATCTTCCCCCAACCCCGACGCGCCGGTGCTGCGCATCGGCTGTGGCGCCGGTTTTTCCGGCGACCGCTGGGACGCCGCCGTGCCGGTGGTCCGCACCCTGATCGAGTGCGGCGGGCCGGCCGTGCTGATGTTCGAAACCCTGGCCGAGCGCACGCTGGCGCTGGCCCAGCTGCAGCGACGCGCCAACCCCGCCGCCGGTTACGAACCCACGCTGGAGCGTTTCGTCGCGCCGGTGCTGCGCGACTGTGTGGCGCACGGCATCCCCATCGTTGGCAACTTCGGCGCGGCCAACCCGCGCGGCGCGGCGGATTGCCTGCACCGGCTCGCGGCCACGCTGGGCCTTGGGCCGCTGCGCATCGGCGTGGTCGAAGGCGATGACCTGCTGACCACGCTCAGCGCACCGGCGCTGGCGGGCCTGCTGCCCGCCGGGCTGGACAGGGCCGCGCTGGTCAGCGCCAACGTGTACCTGGGTGCTTCGGCGATCGCCCAGTGCCTGCGCGAAGGCGCGCAGATCGTCGTGACCGGCCGCGTGGCCGACCCGGCACTGGCGCTCGGCCCCATGCTCGCGCACTTCGGCTGGGCCATGGACGACTGGGACGCGCTGGCCGCCGGCACCATGGCCGGCCACATCCTGGAATGCGGCGCCCAGGTCTGCGGTGGCTACTTTGCCGACCCGGGCCTGAAGGACGTGCCGGACCTGGCCCACGTCGGCTTTCCGATCGTGGAAATGCAGGCCGACGGCGGCTTCACCGTCACCAAGGCCGCGCGCACCGGCGGTCGGGTGGACGCGCGCACCGTCAAAGAACAGCTGCTCTACGAAATCCACGACCCGGCCGCCTACCTCACGCCCGACGTGGTGGCCGACATCAGCGAGGCCACCGTCACCGAAACCGGGCCGGACCGCGTGCGCATCGACGGCGTGCGCGGCCACCCCCGCCCCGACACGCTCAAGGCCACCGTCTGCTTCGAAGGCGGCTGGCTGGCCGAGGCCGAGATCTCCTACGCGGGCCTGAATGCGCTGGCGCGCGCCCGGCTGGCCGCCGACGTGGTGCGCGTGCGCCTGCAGGAGTTGCCCACCCCCGTGACGGACGCGCGCTACGACTTCATCGGCGCGGTCAGCGTGTTCGGCGACGACGCCGGGCACTGGCTGGCCGGCGCCTCGCTGCCGGACACCCAGGACGTGCGCCTGCGCGTGGCCGCCCGCACCGCCACGCGGGCGCAGGCGGAAGCGGTCACGCGCGAGGTGCTGGCGCTCTACACCTGCGGCCCGGCCGCGGGGGGCGGCGTGCGCAGCCAGATCACGCCGCGCCTGGCCAGCGATTCCTGCCTGGTGCCGCGCGACCTCGTCCACGAACACGGGAGCCTGCTGTGACCCACCCCACCACCGTCGAGATCCCCCTGTACCGTCTCGCCCACGGGCGCACCGGCGACAAGGGCAACCGGTCCTGCATCAGCGTGATTGCTTATGATCCGCGCTGGTGGGCCTTGCTGGTCCAGCAGGTCACCGAAGCCCGTGTCGCGACCCTGTTTGCCGCGAGACGACCGACGCGGGTGGCGCGCTACCTGCTGCCGCGGCTGACGGCCATGAACTTCGTGCTCGACGACGTGCTGGACGGCGGCGTCAACGGCTCGCTGAACCTGGACACCCACGGCAAGACCCTGTCATCCCTGCTGCTCGGCCTGCCGTTGACGCTGGACGCGGCGCAGGCCGAACACATCGAACCCCTTCACCCTTGAGGACGCCCCATGAAACCCGCTCACCGCTTTGCCCTGACCCCACTCGGCGCGCTCGCCGCCCTGGCCCTGGGCGCGCTGTCCGTCCAGGCCCAGACTTTTCCCGACAAACCCATCACGCTGGTCGTGCCCTTCACCGCCGGCAGCGCCACCGACCAGCTGGCGCGCGCCCTGGCGCAGGGCCTCAGCGCCGAAACGAAGCAGTCGGTGGTGGTGGACAACAAACCCGGCGCCAACGCCTTCATCGGGGCGCAGGCCGTGGCCAAGTCGAAACCCGACGGCTACACCGTGCTGATTGCCACCAACACCACGCACGCGGCCAACGAGCACCTGTTCAAGAAGCTGCCCTACGACCCGATCAAGGATTTCGAGCCCGTCACCTCCCTGGGCCGGGGCGGCCAGATCATGGTGGTGAACCCGAAGCTGCCGGTCAACAACGTGGCCGATTTCGTGAAGCTGGCCAAGGCCAGCCCCGGCAAATACTCGTTCGGCTCGGGCAGTTCGTCGAGCCGCATCGCGGGCGAAATGTTCAAGCAGCTCACCGGCACCTACATCGTGGCGATTCCCTACCGCAGCAACCCGCCCGCCGTGACCGACCTGATCGGCGGCCAGATCGAGGTGATGTTCACCGACATGGCCACCGGCCTGCCGCAGGTGAAGGCCGGCAAGCTCAAGGCACTGGGCGTGACGCCGCGCCAGCGCAGCCCGCTGGCGCCCGAGGTGCCGACGCTGGAACAGGCCGGCGTGAAGGGTTACGAAATGACCTACTGGTTCGCCGCCTACGCGCCTGCGGGCACGCCCGCGCCGGTGGTGCAGCGCCTCAACGAGCTGTTCCACAAGGCCGCGCACGGCAGCGCCGCAGGTGTGTTCTACCAGCCCACCGGCACCGAGATTTTCCTGAACACGCCCGACGAGCAGCGCAAGTTCCAGGCGGCCGAATCGCAGAAATGGGGCCGCATCATCAAGGCGGCGGGCATCGAGCCGGAATAAGCCGGGCCGGGCAGGCCGGCGGCCGTCAGGCGGGCGGCTTGCTCACGGCGTCCCGCATCTCGCGCACCTCGGCGCGCAGCGCGCGGATCTCGCGGACCAGGTCACGCTCGATGTCGCGCTCTTCGGCATCCACCTCCTGCTCCACGAAGATGGCCGCCAGCGAGGCGGTGACCAGCGACAGCACCGCCAGCCCGAGCAGCACAACCAGCACCGCAAAGGCCCGCGACAGGTGGGTGGTGGGCACGAGATCGCCATACCCCACAGTGGCCGCCGTGGTGAACGCCAGCCAAAGCCCGTCGGACAGCGTCACCACGCGCGGGTCCAGCGCCCAGAAGCCCACACCCCCCAGCCCCAGGATCGCCAGCGCCAGCGCGAGGGAGTAAACCAGCCCGCGCCGGACCAGCCGCTGCCGGCGTTTGAGTTGATGTTGGCTCATGGCCTGATTTTCATGCGCGGCGGCAGGCCCCTGGATTGACCTGAGTCAAACGCCGCGGCAATGATCGAGCGCAAGCTTGGGCTCAGCTTGACCGGCCATCATGGTCAAGTGCGCCCCACCAGAACAACAGGCCCGCGAGGCAGACACCAGGAGACGTGATGAAACTGGCTTTGCTGTCGGATATCCATGCCAACCTGCAGGCGTTCGAGGCCTGCATGGCCCACGCCCGCGCCCTGGGCGCGCAACGCTTTGCCCTGCTCGGCGACCTGGTGGGCTATGGCGGCGACCCCGTGGCCGTGGTGCGCCAGGTCATGCAGCTCGCCGGGGAAGGCGCCATCGTGCTCAAGGGCAACCACGAGGAAATGGCCATCAACCCGGCCGGCGCCAACAAGACCATCGGCGGCAGCACGGCGGACTGGACGCACAACCAGCTCGACGACGGACTTCGCGGCTTTCTCGACGCCCTGCCCCTGACCCACCAGGAAGACGCCACGCTGCTGGTGCACGCCAGCGCTGACGCGCCCGGCCGCTGGCGCTATGTGGACGACGAACGCAGTGCCATCGCCAGCCTGGACGCCGCCGCCGCATGGCCCGACGTGCGTTATGTATTTGGCGGCCACGTGCACCAGCAGACGCTGTACTACCGGGGCACCGGGCGTGGGCTGATGCGCTTTGCGCCCACGGCCGGGGTGCCGATTCCCATGCCGCGCCACCGCCACTGGGTGGCCACCATCGGTTCGGTCGGCCAGCCGCGCGACGGCGACCCGCGCGCCATGTACGCCCTGTTCGACACCACTGCCGCGCAGGTCACCTTTCACCGCGTGCCCTACGACCACCAGGCCGCCGCCGCCGCGATACGGCGCGCCGGCCTGCCCGAATACTTTGCGAAACGCCTGGAGGATGGACGTTGAAACTGCTGGAACCCGGCGCCGAACTGGACGGCTTTGTCATCGAGGATTGCCTGCATGCCGGCGGCATGGCCCACATCTACCGCGTGCACTATGCCGCAGGGCCGCGGGACCCGGGCTTTCCGCTGGCCATGAAGATTCCGCGCATGACCGCGGGCGACGGCGCGGAAAACATCGTGAGCTTCGAAGTCGAGCACCAGATCCTGCAGGTGCTCACCGGGCCGCACGTGCCGCGCTTCGTGGCCGCCGGCGATCTCGACAAGATTCCCTACCTGGTGATGGAGTATGTCGAGGGCAAGACCCTGCAGCACTGGCTCGACCAGCCCGGGCGCGCCGACATCGCCGCACTGATGCGCCTGGGCGCGGCCATGGCCCGGGCGGTGCACAGCCTGCACAAGCAGAACGTCTGCCACCTGGACCTCAAACCCGCCAACGTGCTGATACGCGACGACGGCACGGCCGTGCTGCTGGATTTTGGCCTGTCATGCCACGCGCACTACCCCGACCTGCTGGCCGAAGAACTGCGCAAGGCCATCGGCTCGCCCGCGTGGATCGCGCCCGAGCAGGTGGTCGGCGTGCGCGGCGACCCGCGCAGCGACATTTTCGCCATCGGCGTCATCCTCTACGAGCTGGCCACCGGCGAGCTGCCGTTCGGCGCGCCGCAGACTGCCGGCGGCATGCGCCAGCGCCTGTGGATGGACCCGCCGCCGCCGCGCATGCTGCGCCCCGACCTGCCCGAGTGGCTGCAGGAAGTCATCCTGCGTTGCCTGGAACCCGTGGCCGCCCAGCGTTACCCCTCTGCGGCGCACCTGACGTTCGACCTCACCCACCCCGACCAGGTCATGGTGACCGAGCGTGGCCGCAAGACCACAGGCACCGGCTTTGGCACCCATTTCAAACGCTGGGTCAAGGCGGCGGGCATGCACTACCAGCCCAGCCCGCTGCCCTCGCAGCAGATCGACGAAGTGCCGATCCTGATGGTGGCCGTGCCCCACAAGGACGTCACCGACGCCACGCTCTACTCGCTGCGCCAGGCGGTGGCGCGCTCGCTGGGCATCCGCCCCGGCGCCCGGCTGGCCTGCGTGACGGTGATTTCGCCCGGCGACACCAGTTCGTCGGACAGCGAAAAAAGCGAAACCAGCGTGCACCGCCGCTACCTGACCATGCTGCGTCAGTGGGCCCAGCCCATCGACCTGAGCGGCCACCAGACGTCCTACCACGTGATCGAAGCCGGCGACGTGGCGCAGGCCCTGGTGCGTTATGCCGAAGGCAACAATGTCAGCATGATCGTGATGGGCGCGGCCACGCACGGCGTGCAGATGCAGCGCTTCGTCGCTACCGTGCCGATCAAGGTGGCGATGGACGCGCCCTGCACGGTGATCCTGGTCAAGCAGACCTTGCCCTTCGACCAATTGGCGCAGCCCCCGCTGGCCGTCTGAGGGCGGCGCGGCGGCGCCTGCGCTTCACAACGACAGACGACAATCGCGGGCATGAATGTTTCATCGCCCGCCAGGGACGCCGCCGACACCGGCACTCCCCACCCCTATGCCGCGCTGACGCCCGACGCCGTGCTCGACGCGCTGGCCGGCGTGGGCCTGTACGGCGACGGGCGGCTCACCGCCATGAGCTCCTACGAAAACCGGGTCTACCAGATCCACCTGGAAGAACCCCATGCGGGGCACAACGTGGTGGTGGCCAAGTTTTACCGGCCCGGCCGCTGGAACGCCGCGCAGATCCTGGAGGAACACACGTTCGCCGCCGAGCTGATGGCCGCTGAAATCCCCGTGGTCGGCCCGCTGGCGCTGAACGGCGCCACGCTGCACGACTTTGGCGGTTTTGCCTTCAGCATCAGCCCGTGGCGCGGCGGCCGCGCGCCCGAGCTGGACGATTTCGAGGTGCTGGAATGGATCGGCCGGTTTCTGGCGCGCATCCACACCGTGGGCGCGGCGCGGCCCTTTGCCGCGCGCCCGGCGCTCGACCTGCAGGGCTTCGGCATCGAGCCGCGCGACTGGCTGCTGGGGCACGACATCATTCCGCTGGACGTCCAGGGGGCCTGGCAGGCTGCGTGCGAGAAAGCCCTGAAATTGATCGCTGACCATGCCCCGTTGACGACCGCCACCAGCCCGCAAAACACCGGCATCCGGCTGCACGGCGACTGCCATCCCGGCAACATCCTCTGGACACCGACCGACCGGCCCGGCGGCGGCCCGCACTTCGTGGACCTGGACGACGCCCGCATGGGGCCGGCCGTGCAAGACCTGTGGATGCTGCTGTCCGGCGACCGCCGCCAGCGCACCGTGCAGCTCGGCGCCCTGCTGGACGGCTACGAGCAGTTCCGCGAATTCGACCGCCGCGAACTCGCGCTGATCGAGCCCCTGCGCACGCTGCGCCTGATCCACTACAGCGCCTGGCTCGCACGCCGCTGGAGCGACCCGATCTTCCCGATCAACTTCCCCTGGTTCGGCAGCAGCGACTACTGGCGCGGGCAGGTGGACACACTCAACGAACAGATCGAGGCGATGGAGGAAGCGCCGCTGGATGGCGGGTGACCGAGTGCCGCGCAACCGGCATCACGAACGCGCCAATCCCCAGCCTGTCATAAGTCTGTTGAGTTCCTCATGTGCCGCTGGACTCGCAGGCCACGCCGATGGCGGGCGCGTGGCGCCGCAGTCTTCACCCATGATTTGAAGAGCGGTCTTCACGATCGTGACGTTGGCACCGTTGTTCTCTTGGGCACGCAGATCCTCGAAAGGCCGCATCTCGCCAATCAGCTGCATAGCGAGCGGATAATCCGCAGCTTCCAGCGCTTTATAAATCGCGATCGAACGCTCGGGTAGAACGTTGATCAATCCCGAGGTGAAGCCACGGGCGCCTACGGCGTAGAAGGGCGGCGCCCATACCTCGGCAAGCCCCCCCACCCAGGCCAGATTGCGGTCGGCCGTGCGCCGCATGGCCTCTGCAAGCACCAGGGGCGTAGGCGATGCCCATTTGATGCCCATGACCAGAGGCAACCGGCACAACGCTTCAATCGCGTTCAAGCCGATGTTCTCGTTCCGAAGGTAAATCATCAGAGGCAGGCCATCGCCGGCATCGGACACCGCCTTGACATAGTCGATCACGCCTCGGGGCGACACGAAAGGATCTGGAGGCTGGTGCACCATCAGGGCATCCGCACCCGCCTTGCGGGACGCTCGGGCCAGATCTCTGGCCTCAAGAACACTGCGGCCAACTCCGCCAACCAGCGGTACGCGGCCTGCGACACACTCGGATGCATGGTGCACCATGCTTTCGGCCTCGTGCGCCAGAAGCCCGTAGAACTCGCTGGTGTTCCCATTGGCCACGAGAACATGCACCCCGGCGTTGACTGCGCGATCCACCACAGGCTGAAGGGGGGCCGGCGCCACCTGCCCGTCACCGTTGAATGGCGTGACCAGAATGCCGGAAATTCCGGAAAATGCTTTTCGTAGCGCGGCTTCGCTAAAAGTACCCATTTATCTTTTCCTCAATATGGCGCTTGCGTAGAGATTGCGTTGCACTTGCGACTTGAAATCCAGCCATTACCGATGCGGCCGTTATCAATCGATGGATTTACAACTCGGTGCGTCGAACGATGGCGTGCTCGTCAAGCTTCACGCCTGGAGACAGCTTGGTCCCGAGACCGGGAGCGCTGGGCAGCTTAAGATAACCGTTGTCAAAGACCGGCAGTTCAGTGACGAGATCGCGGTAGAAAGTTGCGAGGAACGCTCGCACAACTTCCTGGAAAATCGCATTGGGAGAACTGAATGCCAGATGCAACGAGGCCCAGAGAACCACGGGGCCGGTGCAATCATGGGGGGCAATAGGCTTCTGATACGCATCCGCCAGCGAAGCTATTTTTCGAGCTTCAGAAATGCCGCCGCACCAGGAGAGGTCGAGCATGACAATATCCAAGGCATCCGCAACGAGAAGATCCCTGAATGATCCCTGGGCGGCAAGCGTTTCACTGCCGCACACCGGGATGCCAGCGCCTCGCCGATAATCGGCCAATACACTGTGGCCGTCCATCTTGATTGGATCTTCGGCCCAGAAGGGTCGATATTGCCGTAACTCTCGGGCAATTGCGAGCGCTGACGTGACATTCCACATCGAGTGGAATTCACACATCACTTCAATCTTGTCGCCAACTGCAAGGCGAATCTTTTCGAACACGTCCAACCCCTGCCGCATCTGCAGTGCGCTGACGAATTGGCCGTCCGTCGCGGATGCAGCGCCGTCGAACGGCCAAATCTTCATGGCCGTAAAGCCATCCTCGATCAAACTCTGCGCGAGCTCAGCCGGACTTTCAATGAAAGCGATCTGGTCGTCGTACCGGCCACGGACCTTGTTGACGCCCGGCTCAATCAAGCGGCGCTGTACCGACCTGCTGTTGTAATCCACCCCGGCGCACGTGTTGTAGGTGCGCATCTTGTCATGGCAGGCGCCCCCGAGTAATTGGTAAATGGGCTGCCCTGTCACCTGACCAAAGACATCCCAGAGAGCGATGTCGATGGCCGATGCAGCCCGCGTTTCGACGCCGCTGCCGTTGAATCCCAGGTAGCCCCGCATCAACGTTCTGTGAAGCCGCGCAATATCCAGCGGATTCTTTCCCACTATCAACGGCGCGGCCATGCTGTGGATATAGGCCTCCACCGCTTCGGCGCCACGAAAGGTCTCGCCCAGGCCGACGATGCCCTCGTCCGTGTGGATCTCGACCCAAATCAGGTTGGGCTGGGTCTTAAGCCGGATCGTTTCGATCGCTGTGATGCGCATGCTTCAGTCTCCGGAGATTTTTTGGGCCTTGGTCAATTCCGCCCATTTATCGTGTTCCGACCGCATGTATTGCGCGAACGAGGCACTCGTTCCGCCAACGGGCGTAATGCCTGCATCGAGCAGCGTCTTGCGGACGTGGGGATCCTGAAGGCCTTTGTTGAAGGCCGCGTTGAGCCGGGCGACGATCGGCGCGGGCACATTGGCTGGCGCGCCGATGGCGTACCACGGCTCAATGATGAAACCCTTGAAGCCCAGTTCCTCCATGGTGGGAACGTTGGGCATGTTGGCCGACCGTTGACGGCCCGTCACCGAGAGCGCGTTCACCTTGCCGGCCTTTACGAACGGGAGAATGGAGGGTTCGTTGTCAAAGAAAACCTGGATCTGGCCGCCCAGCAAGTCTGTAATTGCCGGACCCGAGCCCTTGTAGGGGACATGCAGGATGGGCACCCCAGTCATTTTCTTGATCAGTTCGCCTGCAAGGTGGTTGGATGCGCCAACACCCGAGGAACCGTAGCTGATTTCGCTCGTACGCGCTTTTTCCAGGAGTTCCTTGACCGAATTGATGCCGGTAGCGGGAGCGGTCGTCAGGACATTGATGGACTTCCCAAGCAGCACGACCGGGGTGATGTCGCGGAAGAGGTCGAAGCCGGGATTGGCGTAGAGGCTCGCATTCACCGCGCAATTGCCGATGCTGCAAAGGAACAGGGTGTACCCGTCCGCAGGCGACCTGACCGCGGCGACCGTGCCGATGTTTCCGGTTGCGCCAGGGCGGTTTTCCACAATGATCGATTGACCCAGCTCCTTGCTGGCCGCCGTGGCGAGCAGCCGCGACACCAAGTCGCCGGATCCGCCGGGTGGCACAGGAACGATCATCTTGATCGGTTTCGTGGGGAAGTCCTGTGCCCACGCCGTAGCGGGAGCAATTGCGTATACCAATACAGCGGCGGCTGCCGCAACCAAACGTCTCATCACTTGTCTCCTTTACGACCACACATTAATGATCTGATGATACGCTCATTGTATGATTTTCGGCAAGAGGGCTCAGCACGGTATGCTTTCGTCCATGTCACGCCCAGTCTTGCAGAATTTCCACCATCAGATCGTGGCCGCCTTAGGGCAAAAGATCGTCGCGAAGGGCTTCGCCGAGGGGGAGCAGCTTCCTACGGAATCGCAACTCGCCGAGGAATTTGGAGCGAGCAGACTGAGCATTCGGGAGGCGATGAAGAGCCTCGCGGCCAAGGGGCTGGTATCGATTCGCCCGCGGACCGGCACTCACGTTTTACCCCGTAGCCGGTGGAACCTGTTCGACACCTCCGTTCTGGAGTGGCATGGCTCGATAGCGTTCGACTCCAAAATCATCGCTGACCTTCTCGAACTTCGCCGGGCAATTGAGCCGCTGGCTGCGCGGCTGGCGGCGCAACGGGGGGCACCAGAAGACATCGCCGCCTTGCGTGAGGCGTACTCGGCCATGGAAGCTGCAAGAGACCAGTCGACATACATTGCTGCCGATCTGCGGTTCCATGGTGCCGTGGTGAGTGCCTGCGGGAACCAATTCATGCAGCAGTTGGAAAATGCCCTCGCTGCGGTTTGGAAGACCAGCTTTCAGGCCTCAAGCAGCAAGTGGGGGCCCGACGCGCAAGCGCTGGCCTTGCACAAGGCTCTGTTGGACGCCGTGGAAAGTCGTAACGCTGAAAACGCTGAAGTTGCAGTTCTGGCTTTGATTGATCGCGCAACAGTCAGGATCGAACGGGTGGCCTTGGAAGAGCGTCAACTGCCGGACGAACGGCCTAAAGAAAACGTGTTTTGAATCAGTGCCGTAAAAATTGAGATCCATTCAGGGTGTGCCGCCGATCAGGGCGGCGTGGAGGAGCACCCTGGAGATCGCGCTGGCGGATCGTTCTAGCAACCCGATCAAGACAGGATTCGACCTTGCGATCAACGGGCGTTACCGCACACACTGCTGCAGGACGACGGGAGTGGGACGGAAGATGTTGGATCTCCCCAGACAACAAAAAAGCCCTAACGCATTGCTACGTAAGGGCTTTTGGACATCCTCGGAGTTCCGTGGATATGTATCTGGTGGCCTGGGACGGAATCGAACCATCGACACGCGGATTTTCAATCCGCTGCTCTACCAACTGAGCTACCGGGCCAAGACGCAAATTATAGCAGGCGAAAATGCCATTTTCGCGTTCAGTTGCCTGCCTGGCGCTTGCCGCGCGAAAGATCGACGCCGAGTTGCTTCAATTTCCGGTACAGGTGGGTTCGCTCCAGGCCGGTTTTCTCGGCGACGCGGGTCATGGAGCCACCTTCCTTGGCGAGGTGGAATTCGAAGTAGGCCTTCTCGAACTCGTCCCGGGCGTCGCGCAGGGGTTTGTCCAGCTCGAAATTCTGGCGGCCGATGGGGCCCAGATCCTGCGCGGCGGGCAGTGACAGGCCGCCGGTCATGGCGGCTTCCACGGTCAGCTCGGCGGCCGACGCCATGGTGGCCACCGGCCCGGACATGACCTTGCGCGCGCCTTCGCGCGCCAGCCCCTGTTCCACCGCCTTGAGCAGCTTCTGCAGGGTGATCGGTTTTTCAAGAAACGCCTGGGCGCCGATGCGCGTGGCTTCGACCGCGGTGTCGATGGTGGCGTGGCCACTCATCATGATGACCGGCATGCTGAGCAGGCCGCTGGTGGACCACTCCTTGAGCAGGGTTACGCCATCGGTGTCGGGCATCCAGATGTCGAGCAGCACGAGGTCGGGGCGCGCCCGGGCCCGGGCTGCGCGGGCTTGCGCGGCGTTTTCCGCGAGTTCGACGTTGTGGCCTTCGTCGTTGAGGATTTCGGACAGCAGATCACGGATCCCGAGCTCGTCGTCGACCACCAGTATGTTTGCCATGATTGCTGCGTTTGTCCCTAGGTATGGCTGCACCAGCCTTCAGGCCGCCAGCGTATTGTCCAGGGCGAATGATAGCGACACTTGCGCCCCCAGGACGACGCCCTCCGACACGCGGTTGGAGATATCGACGCGGGCACCGTGTTCATCGGCAATTTTCTTCACCACGGCCAGACCCAGGCCGGTGCCCTTGGTCTTGGTGGTGACGTAGGGTTCGAACGCGCGCTTGAGGATGTGTTCGGAAAAACCGGGGCCCTGGTCCAGCACGCTCAGGCGCACCCGGCGGGTGGGCTCCACCCACTGCGTGCGGACCAGCACCGCGGCGTCCGTTCCCTCGCGGTGCGCCGCCTCGGAGGCGTCCTGGGCGTTCTGCAGCAGGTTGTGAATGACCTGTCGCAGCTGCTGCGCATCGCCGAGCACCGGCGGACAGGCCGGGTCCAGTTCGGCCTGGATCCGGCTGCCGTCCTCGCCGGGTTCGGTGCCGTAGAGCTGGAGCACGTCAACGACCAGCGCGTTGAGGTCCAGCGGCTTGAGGTCGGCCGCGGGCAGGCGGGCGTAGTCCCGAAACTCGTTGACCAGCCGCTTCATGGCGTCCACCTGGTCCACGATGGTTTTGACGGACTTGGTCAGAATGGCTTTTTCAGGCGGATCGAGCTTGTCGGCCAGCTTCATCTCGAGCCGCTCGGCCGACAGCTGGATGGGTGTCAGCGGATTCTTGATTTCATGCGCCAGCCGGCGGGCGACCTCGCCCCACGCCTGGGTGCGCTGCGCCGAGACGATTTCAGAAATGTCGTCGAACACCAGCAGCCGCGAGGTGTCGGGCAGCATGGCGCCGCGCGCCACCAGCGTGATCGAATCCTGCGGCATGCCGTGCGATGCCGCATGCAACTCGAACGACTGCTGCCAGTGGTCCAGCCCGTGCTGCAGGCGCTCGCCCTGGAACGATTCGAACTGCGCCTGCACCCGGGCGGCAAAGCCTTCCAGCCCCGGGATCTCGGCCAGCGGCCGCCCCTCGAAGGCGGCCAGCGGGGCCCGCAGGATGCGCGTGGCGCCGGGGTTGGACGACAGCACCACGCCCTGCGAGTCCAGCACGACAACGCCGGCGGTCAGGTTGTCGAGGATGGTCTGCAGGTTGGCGCGCGCGGCGTCCAGCTGCGTCATGCTGTATTCCACCGCGCCGCGGGCGTCCGCGAGTTGTTGCGTCATGTCGGCGAACGAGCGGGTCAGGCCGCCGAGTTCGTCCCGGCCCTGCAGCGCGGCCTTGGGCGTGAGGTCGCCCGCGGCCACCTGGCGCACGCCGTCGGCCAGCAGCAGCAGGGGGCGCGCCAGCTGGTTGCCCAGCACCACGGCCATCAGCACCGCGCCGAACACCGCCAGGAACAGGCTGAGCGTGAGCGTGCCGATGTACATGCGCCGCAAACCTTCCCGGCCCAGGGCGCGCTCCTGGTATTCGCGATTGGCCTCCTGCACGGCCAGCGCGTTGGCCACGAGCGTGGGCGGCAGCACCTGGATCACCTGCAGGTAACGCGGCTCGGCCAGCAGACCGATGCTGGGCGTCGACACCACGGCCAGCGCCTTGATGCGGGCGTTGGGCGCGGCGCTGGCGGCGGATTCGTCCAGTCCCTCCACCTGGGCCACGACGCGCTGGCTGCGCGCCGCGCGCAACTGCTGCGTGGTGGGCCGATCGGGGTTGAGCTGGAAGCGCGACTGCCCGACGCTGGCGATCATGGTGCCGGCGGCGCTCCAGAGCACGACGTCGCTGGCATCGAGCTGATCGCGCAGGCGCTCCAGGCCGAGCCCGGCGCTGGCGTCGGGCGTTCCCGAGAGCTGGTTCGCGGCCGCGCGGGTCTTGCTAGAGAGGTCGTTGCTCAAGGTGTCCAGCGTGGCGCGCCCCAGGCTCAGGCCCGCGTCCAGCGCCGCGTCGACCTTGACGTCGAACCAGCTTTCAATCGACCTGGAAACGAACTGGTAGGACACCACGTAAATCAGCACCCCGGGCACAAAGCCCACCAGCGCGAAGATGGCCGCGAGCTTGACCAG
>JAHFQI010000219.1 GCA_023259355.1 Comamonadaceae bacterium | reverse complement strand
CGCGGTCTGCAGCGGCTCGGTGCGCAGATTGCGCTCGGCATCACCGGCCAGACCGAAGGCGATCACCAGCGGCGGCGACATGATGAAGCTCAGTTCCAGATCCGGGTGCACGCGACCGGGGAAATTGCGGTTGCCGGACAGAATCGCCACGGCCTTGGCCAAGCCTGCCACCTGGGCCTGGCGGATGGGTTCGGTCAGCGGGCCGGAGTTGCCGATGCAGGTGGTGCAGCCGTAGCCCACGATGTCGAAGCCGACGGCGGACAGGTCGTCGGTCAGGCCCGCGCGCGCGAGGTACGAGGCCGCGGCCGGCGAGCCGGGCGCCATCGAGGTCTTGACCCAGGCCGGCACCTTGAGCCCCAGCGCCCGGGCCTTGCGCGCCACCAGCCCGGCGGCGATCAGCAGGCGCGGGTCGGAGGTGTTGGTGCAACTGGTGATGGCGGCGATCGCCACCGGGTGGCGCGGCATCCCGGCGCCCACGGCGGTGGGCACAAAACCCACCTCGGCCAGCGCCCGGCCGGTTTCCGAATAGTCGAGCAAATCCTGCGGCCGGCGCGGTCCGGCCACGTGCATGCCGATGGCGCCCAAGTCGATCGTGAGGGTGCGCGTGTAGCGCGGCTCGGCCAACGGGTCGAACCACAGGCCGTTGCGCCGGGTGTAGGCTTCGACCAGTTCGATGGCGGCCTCGCTGCGCCCGGTGGCGCGCAGGTAGTCCAGCGTGTGTTGATCGACGGCGAAATAGCCGGTCGTCGCGCCGTACTCGGGCGCCATGTTGGCCACCACCGAGCGCTCGCCGGCCGTGAGCGTGGCCACGCCAGGGCCATGGAACTCCACGAACTCACCGGAAACGCCGATCTGGCGCAAGCGCTGCGTCACGGTCAGCGCCAGATCGGTGGCCTGCGCAGCCGGCGGCAGCGCCCCGGTGAGCTTGACGCCGATCACGTCGGGAATACGCAGCATGGTCGGCATGCCGAACATCACGGTCTGCGCCTCCAGCCCGCCCACGCCCCAGCCCAGCACGCCGATGCCGTTGACCATGGGCGTGTGGCTGTCGGTGCCGATCATCATGTCGGGCACGGCCCAGAGCACGCCATCGCGCTGCTCGGTCGTCACCACGGTGGCGAGCTGCTCCAGGTTGATGGTGTGCATGATGCCGGTGCCGGGCGGGTGGATGCGCACCCCGTTCAGCACCTTGGACGCCCAGCGCAGGAAGCGGTAGCGCTCGGCGTTGCGGCGGATCTCGTGCTGCAGGTTCAGCGTCACCGCGTCGCGCTGCGCATAGACCTCCACGGCCAGCGAATGGTCGATCGACACGTCCACCGGCAGGCCGGGATTGAGCACCGACGGGTCCACGCCGGCCTCGGCCAGCGCGTTGCGCATGGCCGCGATGTCCACCAGCGCGGGCGTGCTCGTGGTGTCGTGCATCAGCACCCGGCCCGGCTGGAAGGCCAGCTCGGCTTCGCTCGTGCCGCGCTCCAGCCAGTCAAAAACCGCCGCCACCGCGGCCTGCCGCTCGGGGCCCCGCATGTTGCGGATCGCGTTCTCCAGCAGCAGGCGAAGCACCACCGGCAGGCGTGCCAGACGTTCGCCGAACAGGACGGGCAAATCGACCATCACATGCGGGCGGCCGTTGACGACAAGTTGCCCCTCAGGGACTTCGTAGGTGTTTTCCATGATTCGTATTTTGCACATTTTCAATATAAAATGCAATCAAGCGTAAACCCTGATCCCCAATTTCGCACCGTAAAACGCGGTCACCCAAGGAGCTTTTCATGCAGATCCCCCGTCGCTTTTTTCTCCTCAACAGCCTGCTGATGACAACGGGCCTGGGCCTGTCGGCCGCCGCGCTGGCGCAGGACTACCCGAGCAAGACGATCACCATCGTCGTGCCCTTCTCCGCCGGCGGCGGGGTGGACACCATGGCGCGGCTGCTCGCCGAAAAGCTGCGTGTCTCGCTCAAGCAGACCATCGTGATCGACAACAAGGCGGGCGGCAGCGGCATGATCGGCGCGCAGGCCGTGGTCAAGGCGGCACCCGACGGCCACACGCTGCTGCTGGGTTCGGCCGGTGAAACGGCGATCAACCCCTTTGTCTACAAGGGCCGGATGCAGTACCAGCCCGCCAAGGACCTGGCTCCCCTCACGCTGGTGACGCGCGTTCCCAATGTGCTGGTCGTCAGGCCGAGCCTGCCGGTCAAGAACATGGAGGAACTCGTGGCTTACGCCAAGAAGAATCCGGGCAAGCTGACCTACTCCACCAGCGGCGTGGGCAACCCGCAGCACCTCAACGGCGAACTGCTCGAAGAGCTGGCCGGCATTCACATGGTCCACATCCCCTACAAGGGTGCGTCGGGCCAGTTGATCGACGTGACCAGCGGCAACGTGGACATGACCTTCGTGAGCTACACCGCTGCCAAGGGCTTCATCCAGAGCGGCAAGATCAAGGCCATTGCCGTCACCTCCCCCAAGCGCGCCGGCTTTGCGCCCGAGATTCCGGCCATCGCCGAGTACAAGCCGCTGGCCAAGTACCAGCTGGAAAACTGGTTCGGCCTGTTTGCGCCGGCCGCGACGCCCGAGGCAATCCAGCAAAAGATCAACGCGGCGGTCACCGAGGCCCTGCGCGATCCGGAGCTGATCAGGAAGCTGCGCGACCAGGGCGGCGAGCCCGCGCCGATGACGACGCAGCAGTTCCGCGACTTCATCAAGACCGAGTCGCTGCAGTTCGAGCGCATCGTCGAAGCCGCCAAGATCACGGCCGAATAAGCCCCGAACACCCCGCCCCCTCATCCCCTCGACTGGAAAGACACCCATGAACCACAAGTCATTTCGCGGCCTGATGACCTCAGGCATCGCCTTGGGCATCGCCTGCGGCGCGCTGCTGTCGCAACCGGCCTTGGCGCAGGACTACCCGACCAAGCCCGTCACCCTGGTGGTGTCCTACGCGGCGGGCGGCAACAACGACATCCGCGCGCGCCAGCTCGGCGTGCCGGTCGCCAGCCTGCTGGGCAAGGCCCTCATCATCGACAACAAGCCGGGGGCCAGCGGCAACATCGGCCATGACTTCGTCGCCCGCGCGGCGGCCGACGGGCACACGCTGGGCATAGCCGCCATGGGGCCGATGGCGGTGAACCCGGCCCTTTTCCCCAAGATGGCCTTCGACCCGCTGAAGGACTTCGTGCCCGTGGTGCTGATCGAGAAGGCGCCGCTGGTGCTGGTCACACGCACGGACAAGCCGTTTCGCAGCATCAAGGACGTGGTGGCCGCGGCCAAAGCCAAACCGGGTCAACTCACCATCGGCAACGCCGGCACCGGCGGCGCCCATCACCTGAGCGCCGAACTCTTCAAGCAGACGGCCGGCATTTTCATGCTCTCCGTGCCTTACAAGGGCGGTGGCCCGGCGGCCACGGCGCTGCTGTCGGGCGAGATCGATCTGATGTTCGAGCAGACCTACGCGGCGCTGCCCTCGATCCAGTCCGGCAAGACCCGCCCGCTCGCCGTCACCAGCGAGAAACGCCTGCCCAGCCTGCCCGATGTGCCCACCATGGCCGAACTGGGTTACCCGCAGGCGACCGTCTCGAACTGGCTGGGCCTGATCGCGCCCAAGGGCACGGCCCCGGCCGTCGTCCGCAAGCTCAACGAGGCCTTCAACAAGGCGCTGCTGCTTCCCGATGTGCGCGAAAAAATCGCCGGCCCCGGCAACGTGGTGGGCGGCGGGACGCCTGAGGAGTTTGGGGCTTTCATCAACGCCGAGAACAAGCGCTGGACGGCGCTGGTGAAATCGGCCGGCATCAAGCTGGAGTAAGCGGCGCGCCGCGGACGAGGGCCGCTACGGCCTTGCCGTGTGCCCAGGCTGCAGCGCCCCCGCCCAGCGCCGCGCCATGGCCGGGGTGTTGAAGCAGGTCGTCGCCTCGCCCGCGGTGCAGACTGCGCGGTCCAGCAGCTGGATGTCCGCCTCGTGTTGCCGGGCCACATGCGGGTCTTCAAAAAAGACCACTTTCTGGCAGCGCCGGTCCAGCACCAGCTCGGCAATTTGCGCGTCGCCGCCCAGCGGGCCGCTCTGGTAGCGCGTGACCCAGTCCTGCGATGCGGGCCAGCCGCGCGCCCAGGCCATCTCGTTGAGCCGCCGGCCCGTGGTGCCGGTGGCGACGCGCCCGGCAAAACGCGACAGCAGGTCGAAGTGCTCGGCGGCGAAGGCGACCATCTCGTCCTTGAGCGCGTCGTGGGCAATCAGCGCCAGCACCTGGGATTCGAGCGCCAGCAGGGCTTGCGCCTGCGGCAGGGGAACGTCCGTCAGGCCGGCGCAGGCCAGTTCCACGGCCACCCATTCGATGGCGCCGGCCACCGTCGCCACAAAGGGTTTGCCGTGAATGACGCACTGGCGCCTGAGCGCCTGCGCCTCGGGGTAGATCGACGTGGGGTCCACCGGGTCCACGAGGAAGAAAATCCCGTCCAGCGCCTCCTCCGCCAGCAGGCCGCCGGCCACCCGTGACACCAGCCGAACCAACCCGCCGGCCCGTCCACGGCCCACCGGCACCAGCCGGTCGTGCAGCAGGCCCTGCCGGACCAGGGCGTCGTGCGTGCCGCCCACGGCATGCAGGCCCAGCCCGAGCGCGTTCAGGGCGGGCCCGCAGGCCCGCGCCCATTGAAACAGGCCGCAATCAGGCCCCGTGCGGTGCTGGCGATGCGAGACCAATCCGAATTTCATCATGTGGCCCAGGGTGCGTTAAACATCGGACGCGGTGGGCCCCAGCGCGGGCATGGGCTCACCCTGCGCCAGCGGCCCGCCGCCCTCTTTCGCGTCGCCGATCTTGGTGATGCGGGCGGCGTTCA
>JAHFQI010000072.1 GCA_023259355.1 Comamonadaceae bacterium | reverse complement strand
CAGGAGGCGATCGGGATCGGCGAGCACGCGCGCGAACCACCGGGCGTGTTCGTCGAACGGAATCGGGGCGGATTGGCGGGACGTCCGGCGCGTGACTGGATGGTCGCGCCAGGCATGGACGGTCACGCTGTCGGCGGGTGTGGCGGGCCGCACGCGCAGGTTGGTCGCGGTCAGCCAGGCCGCGACGCGGCGCGCGCCCAGGCCGTCCACCAGCGTCTGCGTCGTGGCGGACAGGCGCTGCCTGAGTCCGGCGTCATCCAGCAGGGGGCGTAGCGCGCGGGCCAGGGCCGCGGGCGAGACGTCATCGGCCGGATCGGGCGTGACCACGGCGCCCAGACGCGCGAGTTCGTCGATGACGGTGCGCTGGTTGTCGGCGGCAACCACGGCGAGCGTCGGAGCGCCGATGCAGCAGCGCTCCCACATCGCGCCCCCGCCGGCGCCGATCTGGACGTCGTGTGCGCCGAAGAATTTGGCCAGGTGCGGCAGGTCCAGCGACACGCGGGTGCGCGGCCACTGTGCCGCGAGGGCGATGAGCGCGTGATGGTGGGGGTTGGCCCGTGTCGTCACGATCTCGATGTCGCCATGAAAACCGGCTTCCTCGCGGCAGGCGCGAAGCGCCGAGGTGCTCAGGTCGCGCGCGTCGGTGCCGCCCATGAAGATGCCGATGCTGCGCACCGGATGGCGCGGCTTGCAGCGCGGGGCGGCGGCATAGGCCGCGTCGAGCAGGGCGAAGCGCGGTCCGGCCAGCAGCGGCGTCGGGCGCGCCAGCAGGCCGCTGTACTTGCGCTGATGATCGTCGTGCAGGTTCTGGTCGATGAGCAGGGCAGCGTCGAGCGGACGGTCGGCCAGGTCGTCGATGACGGCGACGCGCGTGGCCAGGCGGGCCGCGACCGTGCGGTGCCAACTGGCGTCGAAGGCGTAGTGATCGACGACGACCCACTGCACGGCCATGCCAGCGAGCCCATCGCAGGTTTGCGCGGCATCGACGGTCCACGCCACCTGCGCCCACGCGGCATGGGGCGGGCCGCCTTCGATGGGTTCCGCCGTGCCGGGTGCTGGCAACCGGTGAACGGGATGGCCCGCGCGTGCGATGCGATCGGCGCCATTGACACCCAGGTCGCGCGTCACGAACACGCATTCGGCGCCGGTCTCGCGCAACGCCGCCGCGAGCGCGAGGCAGCGCTGCAGGTGGCCCAGGCCCATCACGGGCGAGGCGTCGACGCGGATGGCGATGCGCATGGGTGAACAGCTGTGGTTCAACGCAGCTTGAAGAGGGGCTCCAGCGGCTTGCAGCGCAGCTGCTGGCGCAGGGTCCCGTGGTCGAGCGCGTGGCCGATCATCGGCAGCACCTCACGGTACACCGTGAGCAGCGCCTCGACGTCACCGGTCGTGTGGGCATAGCTGACGTTGTGCGTGCCCACGGACAGGATGCCGCGCTCCATGAGCTCCTGCATCCAGAGCGTCTTGATCTCGAACGCGGTGGCGCCGCGTGCGTCGCGGATGTTCAGGAAGCTCCAGCTCGGATGGCCGCTCGGGGCGAAAATGTCGCCCAGTCCGCCGTCATCGACGATGCGCCGCGCGCCGTCGAGGATGGCTTGACCGCGGGCTGCGAGCGTCCGGGCCACGGGCTGCGTGCGCAGTTTGGTCAGCGTGGCCTTGGCGGCGGCGAGCGACAGTGCCTCGCCACCGAAGGTGAAGGAGAAGAAGATTTCCTCCATGAGCTTCATCACGTCGCGGCGCCCCGCCACCGCCGAAACCGGGTAGCCGTTGGCCAGCCCCTTGCCGAAGGTCGCCAAGTCGGGCGTGACGCCGAACAGGGCCTGCGCGCCACCATTGGCGAAACGGAAGCCGGTGATGGTCTCGTCGAACACGAGCAGCGCGCCGTGGCGGTGGGCGAGGTCCTTCACACCCTGGAGGAAGCCGGGCAGCGGATCGGCCACGTTCATCGGTTCGAGGATGACGGCCGCGAATTCGTTCGGGTGCTGGTCCAGCAGCGTTTGCAGCGACGCGAGGTCGTTGTAGGTGAAGGTGTGCGTGAGTTCGCTGGTGGCTTTGGGAACCCCGCGGTTGCGCGCGGTGGAGCCGATGTACCAGTCCTGCCAGCCGTGGTAGCCGCAGACGGCCACGCGGTCACGGCCGGTGTAGGCGCGCGCGAGGCGAACGGCCCCTGAGGTTGCATCGGAACCGTTCTTGCCGAAGCGGACCATCTCGGCGCACGGCACCATGTCGCAGATCAGCTCGGCCACCTCGGCCTCGATCGGGTGGGGCAGCGAGAAGATCACGCCCGATTCGAGCTGCTCGCGCACTGCCTGCGTCACGTCGGGATCGTTGTAGCCGAGCGTGATCGACGCCAGGCTGCTGACGAAGTCGATGTACTCGTTGCCGTCGAGATCCCAGCAGCGTGAGCCGCTGGCCCGCGTGATGAAGTAGGGCGAGGCGCCGTGGGGGTACTGCGTGCGGCTCTTGCTGAAGGTCTGGCTGCCCAGCGGAATCACCTGTTCCGCGCGGGCCAGGTACTGTTGCGAAGCGTCGAAAGTTCTCATGGGTGTCTACACGGCCTTGTAGGCCTGCTCCAGGTTCTTGCGGCACAGGCTCAGGGCCACGCGCTCTTGCGGGTCGGGGTCCCACTGACCGGTGGTGTGGCTGGTCGAAAGTTTGTCCACGAGGACATACGCGGGATTGGCGAGAAACAAGGCGGCGTAGTCCATCTTGTAGGACATCAGCCCAGGCCGGTGGTGATAGGGGCGCGCGCAAGGCACGTCGGGGTCGAAATCGAGGATGGCCAGCAGGCCGCCGTCGGCGAGCACGCGGTCGGCCTCGGCGACCACGCGCTGCAGCAGGGGGCGGTCCACGAGGTAGAGGCAGAAGCCGAACCAGACCACGTCGAAGGCGCCATCCGGGAACGGCAAGGCATCGGCGGTGCCGACCTGCAGTCGCAGGCCGGGGTAACGTGCCGCACCGCTGGCAACGGCATCGGACGACGGGTCGATGCCATGCCCTTCGATCGGTTGCCTGTCGGCCAGCGACGCGAGATTCTGGCCCTGGCCGCAGCCGATCTCGAGCACGCGCGTGGCGCGACCGGGGGCCAACTGGCCCGCCAGCCGATCGACGATCCGCTCCCTGGCCGGCGAGGCGGCATCAAGGGCCGACCGGTTGCGGGCGAACCACTGGTTGCCTTCAGAGGCGAGGAACTCATCGCGCTGGATTGGGGCTGGGTGCGTCATGCGCCACCTTCCTGTTCCTGGGCCAGGCTGGATGCCAGACCTTCGTTGCGGGCATGCGGATTCATGGCGAGGATCTCTGGATGGGCGGCCAGCACGCGCAGGATGTCGTGCAGGTCGAACGTCGCGCGGTCGTGCAGCGCCGCCACGATCCGGCGCACGGCGCGCAGATCGTCGGGGTAGTCCACCGTGAGCCGCAGCTGCGACAGGTCGCTGGCCGCGCGGTGATTGGCACGGGCCAGCCCGGAAGCCGGGTCTCGCATCCACAGCGTGACGTGTTCTCGCTCGGGTCCGCGGGTGGCCTGCTGTTGCGCGCGCTCCAGGGCCTCGCGGGTGAAACACTCGACGTCGAGGCCGTCGGGGAAGGTGGGGGGATCGACGTTGCTTGCGTAGTCCGCACCGGCGCGCTCCCGCGTGGCGACGACCGCGTCGATGACATCGGGGTCGATCAACGGGCAATCGCCGGTAAGTCGCACGATGGTGTCGGCGGCGCAGGCCTGTGCGGCATCCGCGTAGCGTTGGAGTACGTCGGCGAGGTTGCCCCGGAATACCGGCACCGAGGCTTGGTGCAGCGCCTCGGTCAGCGGGTCGTCCGACACGTCGGTGCTCGTGACCACGATGGCCTCGTCCACGCGCCGGGCGCGTGCCGCGCGCCGGGCCATGTAGACGATCAGGGGAACGTCTTCCAGTGTCTCCAGCACCTTGCCGGGAAAGCGGCTGCTGGACATGCGCGCCTGGATGAGTGCGACGGTCTTGCTCATGGGCGGTTCAGTCGGTCAATGGCCAGTGGCGGGGATCGATGACGGCCGTATCGTTGCAGGCCAACTCCGGTGCCGAGATGACGGGCGCCGCCTGCCACGCCGCCACGATGGCCTCAAGCTGGGCCAGGCTGTCCACACCGACCACGCAATGGGTCGCACCCGGTAGCGCCTTGACCAGGCCCAGCGCGGCTTGGAGCGGTGGACGGCCATGGTCCCGGCACCAGGCGTGCCAGCGCGCCAGCACCGCGGCCGCCGCAGGCACCCGGGCGCAAGCATCGGCTTCGGGCATCAGCAGCAGGCCCTGCAGGAAAGCCGACCGGACATGGATGGACATCTGCGACATGTCGGCCGGTGGTGCGTGGCAAAGCCGCTGGTCCAGTGCGTTGCCGGGCAATTGCGCCAGTGCCACCGGGAACCGCGCGGTGACCGCCGCCAGCGTGGCCGGATCGTAGCAAGACACACCCAGATCCAGGCCATGGACCGATGCGAATGCCGACGCCGCTTGCCAGCGTTCGGCGCCGTGTGAGTCGAGCAGGTCTTCCGCGCGGTGAAAGAGGATCGCTTTCAGCGAGTGGCCCAGGCGCTCGCGTGAGCGGGTCAGTGTGTCGGCTACCCACTGCGCCGCTGCGCCAGCGGCCAGATGGGAAGGGGCCGCCGGAATCTTGGAGACGATCGAGAATTCATCACGATCACCCATGAGGCCGGCGAGTCGCTCCTCGATGTCGCCATACGCGGGGGCGGTGTCGAGCCAACGCACGCCGAGGGCGCGGGCACGGGCCAGGATGGCGCGGACCTCTTCGGACGGGACCGGCGTGCCTCGGCCGGCCACGCCATAGGCGAGACCGAACTGGACCGTTCCGAGCGCGAGTTCCATGGCCGGCAAACCCTCAGCCCGCGAGTGCCGCGCGCAAGGTGTCCACGACGCGTTGCTGCTGCGCCTCGGTCAGTGCCGGGAACAGCGGCAGCGACAGCGCCCGCGCGTAGTAGGCTTCGGCGGCCGGGAAGTCGCCACGTCGGAAGCCGAGGGCCGCATAGTAGGGCTGCGTGTGGATCGGGATGTAGTGGACGTTGACGCCGATCTGCGCGGCGCGCATCGCCTGGAAGACTTCGGCCCGCGTGCGCGTCGTGCGTGCACTGTCGATCTCGACAGCGTAGAGATGCCAGGCCGATTCGCGGTCGTTCAGCCGGATTGGGCGGATCAGTGGAAGCCCGCTGAGCAGCTCGTCGTAGCGGTCCGCGAGGGTGATGCGTTGCCTGTGCAGGGTGTCCAGGCGCCCAAGCTGCGACAGTCCCAGTGCCGCTTGCAGGTCCGTCATGCGGTAGTTGAAGCCGAGAATCTGCTGCTCGTAGATCCACGGGCCTTCCGGCGGTTCGCGCAGTTCGGCAGCGTCCCGGACCATGCCATGCGACCGCAACTGGCGCAGCCGGCGTGCCAGATCGTCGTCACGGGTTGTGACCATGCCGCCTTCGGCCGTCGTCACGATCTTGACCGCGTGAAAGCTGAAGACCGTGGCGTCGGCCCAGGCGCTGCCGACGGGCTGGTCCTGGTAGCTCGCGCCGGTGGCATGGGAGGCGTCTTCGAGAATCCGGAAGCCGTAGCGGTCGGCCAGTGCACGCAACTCGCGCAGGTCGCACGGCAGACCGGCGAAATCGACGGGGATGACGATGGCAGGCAGGGTGTTCGTGGCCTTGGCTTGCACGAGCTTGCTTTCGAGTGCCGCCATCGACAGGTTGCGCGTGCGCGGGTCGATGTCGACAAAGTCGACCGTGGCGCCGCAGTACAGCGCGCAATTGGCGGAAGCCAGAAAGCTGTTCGGGCTGGTCCAGACGCGTTGGCCGGGGCCGGCGCCCAGGGCAAGGCACGCCAGGTGCAGACCCGCGGTGGCGTTGGACACTGCGATCGCGTGGGGGGTCTGGTGGCGGGTGGCAAAGGCCTGCTCGAAAGCGGGAATCGCCGGGCCCTGCGTCAGGTACTCGGAGCGAAGCACGCCATTGACGGCCTCGATATCCTCGTCGGTGATGTTTTGACAGCTGTAGGGGATGAACGACATGCGCGGGACGAACCTGGGGCTCAGTCGATTTGCTGGCCGGTGACGTGTTCGGCAATCAGCGCGCGCAACTGCGCCACGTCGAGGAAATCGGTGTTGGTGCCACTGTCGTAGGAAAATCCGGGCTCGACGCGCCGCGCACCCGTGGTGCGGCAGTAGTCGTCGATGCTGACCGGCCCTCCGGACGGGAGGATGGCGTAATAAGGCCCCAGGTCCACGGTATTGGGGCTGTCGCTGGCGGTGATCATTTCCTCGTGGATTTTTTCGCCGGGCCGCACGCCGACGATGTCCTGCCGGCATTCGGGCGCGACGGCCTCGGCCACGTCGGTGATGCGGTATGACGGAATCTTGGGCACGAGGATTTCGCCGCCCCAGTTGTGCTCGATCGACCAGAGCACCATGTCCACGCCGTCCTGCAGCGAGATGTTGAAGCGCGTCATTCCCTGGTCGGTGATCGGCAGCACGCCGGTCTTGCGACGGCTCATGAAAAACGGGATGACCGATCCGCGGCTGCCCATGACATTGCCGTAGCGCACGACGCTGAACCGGATGTTGCGGGATCCCTTGATGTTGTTCGCTGCGACGAAAAGCTTGTCCGAACAAAGTTTGGTTGCGCCATAGAGGTTCACAGGCGCTGCGGCCTTGTCGGTGGAGAGGGCGACGACGCGCTCAACGCCGCTGTCCAGGCAGGCCTCGATTAGATTCTGGGCACCGAGAACATTGGTCTTGATGCATTCGAAGGGGTTGTACTCCGCGGCGGGCACCTGCTTCAGCGCCGCCGCGTGCACCACGATGTTGATGCCCTCCAGCGCCCTGCGCAGTCGGGGTTCGTCACGGATGTCGCCAATGAAATAGCGCAGGCAGGGGTGGTCCCGGTCGGAGAAAACCTGCGCCATCTCGAACTGCTTGAGTTCGTCGCGCGAATAGATGACGAGGCGCTTGATATCGGGATAGCGTTCAAGCACGGTCTTGACAAAAGCTTTGCCAAAGGAACCGGTGCCGCCGGTGATGAGAATGGATTTCTGGGTGAGCATGAGAACTGTTCAATTATGACCGTTGAGTGGCGTGGCATTGCGGTGGTGCGGCAGGCCCGCAGCTCATTGCTCAACGGCCTGTGCCAGTGAAATGTGATCAAAAACCTTGTCGGTCAACTGGCACCCGGATACAAGTTCCCTCAACAGGGCCTTCATGGCATGCACGTCATTGCGCCGCACGGCATGGTCGAGATCTCGCAATTTCCCGGAGAGGGCGGGCCAGGCCAGGAAGTCTTCCCGCGCCCGCATGATTCGCGGGTGCGCGGTCGGCAGAGGATTTTCGCCGATGAGCAGTTCTTCAAAAAGCTTTTCCCCGGGGCGCATGCCGCTGATCACGACTTCGATGTCGCCGTGCGGATGCGCTGCGTCGCGCAGCGTGAACCCCGACAGGGTGATCATGCGCTGTGCCAGGTCGAGGATTTTGACCGGCGCGCCCATGTCCAGCACAAAGACCTCGCCGCCTTCCGCCATGGCACCTGCTTGCAGGACCAGCTGGACCGCCTCGGAAATGGTCATGAAATAGCGGGTGACCTCCGGGTGCGTGACGGTCAGGGGCCCGCCCAGCTCAAGTTGTTTGCGAAACAGCGGCACGACGCTGCCGCTGGAGCCCAGGACATTCCCAAATCGCACCATGACGAAGCGTGTTTGATCGGTGGACAAGGCAGCGCCATCGCAATCCTTGGAGGAACCATCCAGGCCCGCGAACAGCGCCGGCTGACCGCTGGCGAGGGCCTGCAGGATCAATTCGGCCACCCGCTTGCTGGCACCCATGAGGTTCGTGGGGCGAACGGCCTTGTCGGTGGATATCAGCACGAAATGAGCCACGCGGTTTTCCAGTGCGGCTCTGGCGAGGCTCAGGGTGCCGAACACATTGTTGGCAATGCCTTCCGCGGGGTTGTGTTCCACCATGGGAACGTGCTTGTAGGCGGCGGCATGGTAGACGATGGACGGATGGTAGGTGCGGCAAATTTCGTTCATCCGGCCCTGGTTCATCACATTCCCGAGCAACGGGGTGACGGCGACGGGCAACTGGCTTCGTGCGCACAGGGCGACCAGTTCCTGGTGGATGGCGTAAAGGCCGTACTCGTTGTGATCAACCAGGAGCAGGCGTTTTGGGCTTTCCAGGATGATCTGACGGCAAAGCTCGCCGCCAATGCTGCCGCCCGCGCCGGTGACCAGCACGATCTGGCCGGTCAGTTTGCGGGCCAGCAGTTCGGGATCGGGCGCCACCGGTTCGCGCCCCAGCAGATCTTCAATGTCCAGTTCGTGGAAGTCCTGGACCGTCACGCGCCCGCTGGCCAGGTCGGTCAGGCCCGGCAAGGTTCGAATGTGAACCGGCAGCGAGCAGAGACCCTCAATAATCTGGTTTCTGCGTTCGCGGCTGGCGCTTGGCAAGGCCAGCAGGATGTCGGTGATGCCCAGTCGCTTGACCAGTTCCGGGATGTCTCTCGGCAGGAAAACCGGTACGCCGTTGATTGTGCGACCGGTCTTGGCGGGTTCGTCATCGACAAAGCCCATGAGCGCGTATTGCCTGGCATTGCCGATCGCCGAAGCCGTTTGCACACCAGCGCTGCCGGCCCCGTAGATCAACAGGCGTCCCGTGGCACGCTTGTTTTTCCCGGCCAGCCCGGCCAGCCAGAATCGGGCAAGGGCGCGGCTGGTTCCGACCAGCAGCAGGAAAATCAAGGGTTGGAGGATGCCTGTGCTGCGGGGCATTCCGTCCAGACCCTGACGCTGCATGATCAGGATCAGCGTAAACAGCACCAGTGCATAAACGGCGACAGCCTGCGCGGTGGTGATGAGCGCGGCAAGACCCGTATAGCGAAAAATGGCCCGATAGAGCCCGAATTTGATGAAAATGGGGACGGCCAGGGCTGGCGCCAGCACATAGAGGGCCCATTGCGTGCCTTCCGGCCAGTGTGGGGTGTCGAGCCGAAAGGAAAACGCCAGCCACATGGCCACGACGGCCATCACGATGTCCAGGCAGACAACGACCAGGCGTTTCATCGGCCTTGGCCATTTCAGAATGGTGTCTTGCATAGGAGGGGGATCGGTACTTGATCTCTGCGGGGCTCAGCCCACAATGCCGGTGCGACTCAGGATGTCGCTGACCAGTTCCAGGCGCACCAGCGGGTTGTCCAGTTCCATCAGCCGCTGCTTGAGATCCAGCGGGATGGGAAGCAGTTCGCACCAGCGGTTGGCCAGCCAGCCGCAGTCGTCAAAGCGCATGGGGCCCTCCACAGGGAGGCTCGCTTGGTCGGGCGACTGGCGGGCCTGAAGCGAGTCCAGCACCTTCGCCAGTGCATCCGCCGCGCTTTTCAGGTCGTCGGGAACCGGGACGGCGACGTCTTCGGCCAGGCGCTGAACCTCGGCAATCCACAGGCCGTGCTTGAGTTGCTCGCGCTCGGTGATGCGAAACCGTTGTTCGCCGTGGCAGCGAACCATCATCAGGCCGGGCTGCGGTGTGTCCAGCGCCGTGATGGTGGCCAGCGTTCCCACGGCGTGGAACGCCTCGGCTGCCGCGCCCGGTCGACGCACTTCGGTGCCTTGTGTCAAAGCCACCACACCAAAAGGCGCGCCGGCCTTGTGGCATTTCCCGATCATGTCCAGGTAGCGGACCTCGAAAATTCGCAGCGGCAGCACCCCGCCGGGAAAAAGAACAGCACCGAGCGGGAACAGGGGCAGGGAAGAAAGTGTCAATGTATCGGTCACGGAAGACTTCGTTCGGGTTCGCGGGGCTGGGGCGGGCGCTTTCGGCCAGTATCATCCCATGAGCCCATCACACGTGACTTCATGTTCCATCAAATCATCTCATTTCTACTTGAGGTTGCCACCAGCCTGCTGGGAGGCGCCTGCCTGCTGCGGCTGTACATGCAGTACCAGCGTGTGCCTTTTGCCAACCCGGTCGGGCGCTTTGTATTTGCGCTGACCGACTGGCTGGTGTTGCCGCTGCGGCGCTTCGTGCCTCCCTTGGGGCGCTGGGATGTGGCCAGCCTGATGGGGGCCTACCTGCTCAAATTTGTGCAATTTGGGCTGCTGTGGCTCATGGCCGGCGGCATGGCCAGCCTGGTGTGGGTGCCAGTGCTGGCCGTTTTCGGCCTCGCCCAGATGACGATTTCCGGCCTGACAGGCTTGCTGATTGTCTACGCTGTTCTTTCCTGGACACAGAGCGCATCACCTATCAGTGCGGTGATCGAGCGCTTGTGCGCCCCTTTGCTCAGTCCCCTGCGCCGCCTCATTCCGCTGGTCGGCGGCATCGATCTGTCGCCGCTGGCGCTGCTGGTCCTGCTGCAAGTGGCCGCCATGGTGCTGGCTTCGCTGCAAAACGCCGTGCTGCGCTGATGCCGCGCAGCCTGCCGGCGGGGCGGGCGTGGCGTCAGCTGACCGCGTCAGCGGGCTGGCGCTGCAGCATGGCCAGCGTGCCGGCAATGGTCTTGCGCAATTCGCGGCGGTCGCAAATGAAGTCGATGGCCCCCTTTTGCTGCAGGAACTCGGCACGCTGGAAACCCTCCGGCAGCGTGACGCGCACCGTGGACTCGATCACCCGCGGTCCGGCAAAGCCGATCAGGGCCTTGGGCTCGGCGATCACGACGTCACCCACGAAGGCAAAACCTGCGCTCACACCGCCCATGGTCGGGTCGGTCAGCACGCTGATGTAGGGCAGGCCCTTCTTGGCCAGGCGCGTGAGCGCGGCATTGGTTTTGGCCATCTGCATCAATGACAGCAGGCCTTCCTGCATGCGCGCGCCGCCGGTGGCCGTGAAGCAGATGAAAGGCACCTTCTGCTCGATCGCCGTTTCCACGCCGCGCACGAAGCGTTCGCCGACCACCGAGCCCATGCTGCCGCCCATGAAATCAAACTCGAAGCAGGCCGCCACCAGGCTGATGCTGTGGACGGCGCCGCCCATCACGATCAGCGCGTCGGTTTCTCCGGTGTTCTCCAGGGCTTCCTTCAGGCGCTCGGGGTACTTGCGGCTGTCCTTGAACTTGAGGGCATCGACCGGCAGGACTTCCTGGCCGATTTCGTAGCGGCCTTCACCGTCGAGAAAAGCATTCAGGCGCGCGCGCGCACCGATGCGGTGGTGGTGGCTGCAGGTGGGGCAGACGTTCTGATTCTGTTCCAGGTCGGTCTTGTACAGCACCGTCTCGCAACTGGGGCACTTGATCCACAAGCCCTCGGGGACGCTGCGGCGTTCCGCGGGGTCGGACTTCTGAATCTTCGGGGGAAGCAGTTTTTCCAGCCAGCTCATCGTTTTTCTCCAACTCGATCGATCGGGGTCCGTACCCCGTTTCGTTGTTTGCCGTTCATTGGCGCAAGCCGAAACAAGGTGTCAAACCCGTTTCAACGCCGGTGCGCCAGCCACCGCGCATTATGTGTCCAGCGCCACCCGGATGTCCCGCAGGAAGGCTGACGCCGTCGCGACCACTTGCTCCCGGGGCTGGCTTTCGATCAGCTGGATGATCTTGCTGCCGATCACCACCGCATCGGCCACGCGGCCGATGGCCTGGGCCGTCTGTGCGTCGCGGATGCCGAAGCCGACCCCCACGGGCACGCTCACATGCTGGCGGATGCGCGGCAGCATGGCCTCGACGGCGGCCGTGTCCAGCGTGCCTGCGCCGGTCACGCCCTTGAGCGAGACGTAGTACACATAGCCGCTGGCGACTTTTTCGACCTGGGCCATGCGCGCGTCGGTGGAGGTGGGCGCCAGCAGGAAGATGAGGTCCATCTGGTGCGCGCGCAGCTTGGCGGCAAAGTCCACACATTCCTCGGGCGGGTAGTCCACCACCAGCACGCCGTCCACGCCGGCCGCGGCGGCATCGCGGATGAAGGTGTCCTTGCCATGCAGCAGGTCATAGCGCTCCACGGGGTTGGCATAACCCATCAGCACCACGGGGGTCTGGTTGTTGCTGGCGCGGAATGCCCGGACCATGGCCAGCACCTGGGTGGTGCCGATGCCGAATGCGAGGGCTTTCTCGCCGGCCTTCTGGATCACCGGGCCGTCGGCGGAGGGGTCGCTGAAGGGAACACCCAGTTCGATGATGTCGGCACCGGCCGCGACCATGCCGTGCATGAGTTCCGGCGTGATGTCGGCGAACGGGAAGCCGGCCGTGACGTAGGGGATCAGCGCCTTGCGGCCCTGCGCCTTGAGTGCGGAGAGGGTGGGTGCGATGCGGCTCATTTCACGACTTTCACGGGTTGTTCCGCGCCTTTGACGGACTGTCCCTGACAACTTGGGCGGCAGTAAAAATCGGCGTGGCTCAGGTCGGCCACGGTGCCGATGTCCTTGTCGCCCCGGCCCGAAAGGTTGACCAGAATGGACTGGTCCGGCCGCATGGTCTTGGCCAGCTTCATGGCATGGGCCACCGCGTGGCTGGATTCCAGCGCGGGGATGATGCCTTCGGTGCGGCACAGGTAATGAAAAGCCTGAAGCGCCTCGGCGTCGGTGATGCCGACGTACTCGGCCCGGCCGATGTCCTTCAGGAAGGCATGCTCCGGGCCGACGCCGGGATAGTCCAGACCCGCGCTGATGCTGTGTGTTTCGGTGATCTGGCCGTTGTCGTCCTGCAGGATGTAGGTGCGGTTGCCGTGCAGCACGCCCGGGCTGCCGCGCTGCAGCGAGGCCGAATGCTTGCCGCTTTCCATGCCCTCGCCAGCGGCCTCGACACCGATCAGGCGGGTGGCCTCGTGCGAAATGTAGGGGTGAAAAATACCCATGGCGTTGCTGCCGCCGCCGACACAGGCCACCACCGCGTCAGGCTGGTGCGTGGCGATGCCCTGGCGCTTCAGCATCCCGGGCATCTGGGTGAGGCACTCCTTGCCGATCACGCTCTGGAAATCACGCACCATCATCGGATAGGGATGGGGGCCGGCCACGGTGCCGATGATGTAGAAGGTGTTGTCCACGTTGGCCACCCAGTCGCGCATGGCCTCGTTGAGCGCGTCCTTGAGCGTCTTGCTGCCTGATTCGACCGGCACCACGGTGGCGCCCAGCAGCTTCATGCGGTAGACGTTGGGGCTTTGGCGCTTGACGTCTTCGGCACCCATGTAGACCACGCATTCGAGCCCGTAACGCGCGCAGATGGTGGCCGTGGCCACGCCGTGCTGGCCGGCGCCCGTTTCGGCAATGATGCGCGGCTTGCCCATGCGGCGCGCCAGCATGGCCTGGCCGATGGTGTTGTTGATCTTGTGCGCGCCGGTGTGGTTGAGGTCCTCGCGCTTGAGGTAGATCTGCGCACCGCCCTGCTCGCGGCTCATGCGCGCGGCATGGTAAATGGGCGAGGGACGGCCGACGAAGTGGGCCAGTTCGTAGTGGAATTCAGCCAGGAACTCGGGGTCGTTCTGGTACTTGGCGTAGGCCTCGCGCAGCTCGTTGATGGCGTGGGTCAGCGTCTCGCTGACGAAACTGCCGCCGTAAATCCCGAAATGGCCCGTCGGGTCGGGTTGATGGTATTCGTACATGGTGTAGCTTCAGGCAAGTTGTTGGTCAGCCGCGCGCACGGCGGCGACAAACTGATGGATCTTTCCCGGGTCCTTGACGCCCTTGAGGGTGTTCCCGTCAGGGCCATCGGCTTCGACGCCGGAACTCACGTCAACGGCCAGCGACAGTCCGCGCGACCGCACCTGCAAAATGCCATCGGTCACGTTTGCAGGCGTGAGTCCACCAGACAAAACGAGGTGAGCGTTGACGTTTGGCGGAAGAAGTGACCAATTGAATGTTTTCCCGCCACCGCCGTAACCGTCAACGTGGGCGTCGAGCAGGATGGCCTGGGCATTGGCGTAGTGTGCCGCGAATTTTACCAAGTCAAAGCCGGCGGCGCCGTTCAGCGGGATGCGGGCGGCACGCAGCCAGGGCCGGCCGCTGGCACTGGCGGCCGCCTCGCATTGCCCGGGCGTCTCATCGCCGTGAAACTGGATCAGGCCCGCCCCCACTTGGCCGCAGGCAACGGCTATTTTTTCGATGTCCTCGTTGACGAACAACAGAACGGACGTGACAAACGGCGGCAGGCGGCGCGCCAATGCAGCCGCACGTTGCGGTGTGACGTGGCGGGGGCTCTTTTCGTACATCACGAATCCCACGGCATCGGCGCCGGCTTCGACGGCCGCGTCGACGTCCTGCTCGCGGGTCAGGCCGCAAATCTTGATGCGGGTTCTGCTGGGGGTGGTCATGGCAGCCAATCATACGCAGCCGTGCGGGTGGGCAGGCCCCAGCGCGCGTCATAGACCGGACCCAGGAAATAAAGGCCGTCCGGCGAAAACGTCGGAGCAGCGGCATCACGGTTGCGCTCGGCCAGCACGGTTTTCATCCAATCAGGTGGCCGCACGCCCTGGCCCACGCGCACCAGGCACCCCATGATGTTGCGGATCATGTGGTGCAAAAAAGCATTGGCCTCGAATTCAAAGCGCCAATAAGGACCCCGACGGGAAATCTCGATCTGGTTCATGGTCTTGACCGGCGTCAGGGCCTGGCAGCCGCTGGCGCGAAAGGACGAGAAATCATGCTCGCCGAGCAGATGGCCGGCAGCCTGCCGCATGGCCGTGCCGTCAAGTGGCCGGAAGACCCAGCCGACGCGACCTGCCTCGATGGCGGGCCGCACGGGCGACTCCAGCACGATATAGGCGTAACGCCGGGCCGTGGCACTGGCCCGGGCATGGAAAGCGTCGGGTACGGGATGAGCCCATTGCACGGCGATGTCCGGGGGCAGGAAGGTGTTGGTGCCGCGCACCCAGGAGACGGGTTCACGGCGCAGATCGGTATCGAAATGAACGACCTGCATCAGGCCATGGACGCCGGCATCTGTCCGGCCGGCGCACAACGTGGAAACCCGTTGGGTCGTGAAGCTGGCGAGGGCCTGCTCCAGCTTGTCCTGCACCGTCAGGCCCGAAGGCTGACTTTGCCAGCCCTGGTAGCCTTGCCCCAGATAGCTGACGCCGAGAGCCAGCCTCACGGGGCAGTGGATGGTGATCGTGGCGGCATGACCCCGCTTCAGCCCAGTTCCGCCAGGAAGCGCTGCGCCTTTGCCTTGAGTGGCCCGGTTGTTCCCGCCACCACTTCCTCGACCAGCGTCCGCGCGCCATCCGCATCACCAATGGCATGGAACTCCTGGGCCAATGCGAGCTTGGTCGCCATCGGGTCCGTGTCGGAACTCCCATCCTGCGGGAGTTCCGCAGTGGCTTCAGCCTGCGGGACAGACTGGTCAAGGTCCAGGGACAATGAACCCAGGTCAAATTCGATCATGCCGGCATCGGCGGCATGGTTGTCCCGGGAGTCCGTGGATGGGGTGGTTCTGGCGGCTGGATCATGATCAAGGGGCAAGTCCGGCGCCGTGATGTCAATCAACGGCTCCATGTCGGCTTGTGCCACGTCTGGTTGCACGGGGCTGCTGATGGCGTCCCAGGTCAGTCCGTTGTCGTCATCCGGTGCAGCAGCCATCGCTGCAGCGGAGCCTGTGTCATGGCTGGCCGTTGGCGGGTGGGCGGATGTGTCATCGAGTGCCCCGAAATCCAGGTCAATGGGCACGGGCGAAGACGACGCAAATTCGGGTTGCGATGGCGCCGGAAGGGTGCTGGCACCAAACACCGGGCTGGCGGGTTCCACGGCGGTTGCCGGCTCGGCATTGCTCTTGGGATGGCCGCCAGGTTGGTAAAGGGCGTTCTCGCCATCCAGCTCACGACCCAATTCGCAAATGCGGTCCCATTCCGAACCTTCACCGCCAGAAAGATTGTGGGCTTCCGCTGCGACCACTTCGAAGGCGCGGACGTCGCGGCGCTTCGCATAAATTTCCAGCAACTTGCCGTGAATCGCGATGCGGGAAGGATTCACCCGCAGCGCTTCCTTGAGGATTTCTTCGGCCTGCAGATCGCGTCCGTAAGCCAGGTACACATCCGCTTCCGCGACCGGGTCGACGTCGCCTGCGGCATCCAGCTGGCTGGGCGAGTAAACCAGCGAGGAGCCGGCGGGCGCCTCGTCGTTGGTGTCAACATGTTGACCGCCGCTGGAACCAAAGAATGAATCGGGCTGCAGCCGGCTGTCCAGGAATGAACTGTCGACCTGCGCAGACTTCTTGCGCTGCCGAGACCGGTAAAATCCAAAACCTGCCAGCAAGGCGATCAGGCCACCCGCTGCGGCGGGGATGGCGGGATTTTCCAGCAACTCGTCCACCAACGACGGCTCCGCCGCAGCGGGTTTCGCGGCAACTGGAGATTTCGGTTTGGAAGCGGGCAAAGCGGGGGCGGCGGTCACGGGCGGCGCAGCCACCGTTGTGGTGCTTTCGGGGACCGAAGTTGACGCAGCCGCTGATGGGCTGACGCTCGCCACACTGGCGCTGGCAGCCTGTGTAGCGGAAGCAGGAGATACAGCGGATGCGGCTGCATTGGTTGCTACGGCGGTCGCTGCAGGGCTCGTCGCCTTGGCAGATGCCGGCGCCGCAGGCGCCGAGGCCGTTGCAATCGGTGCCGAAGCCGGCTTGGCTGCACTGGCAGCCGTACCCACGGGCAGGCTCAGGCTGCGTGCGCCGCTTGCCGCTGGCGCAGCGGCACCCGCACCCGCACCCGCGGGGGCGGAAGGGGCCTGCAGACGTGCCAGATCCTGGATGTTCTTTGACAGCTCGGCAACACGTTGTGTGGCTTCTTTGGCCTGTCGGGACTCTGCAATTTGCGCCTCCGGTGCCTTGCCTTTGACGGTGCCTTTCGACAGTGTCAGCTTGTCGGGTGATGCTGCGGCAGGTTTCTTTTCTTCGACACGGGTTTGCAGGCTGCCGGAAGCCTGCCGGTCCGCTGGTGCGACCTGCGTGGCCGGCACGGCTTCCGCCAGTTTCCTGCGGAAGTCGTTGAAGTTGGCGCTTTGAACGGACAGCGTCTGGCGGGCTTCACCCGGGGTCATGCTGGATGCCTGCTCGGCGGACGGGAGTTCCAGCAAGGCGCCCGCCTTGATGCGGTTGACATTGCCATTGATGAACGCATCCGGATTGGCGCGCAGCAAGGCGACCAGCATCTGATCCAGCGAAACTTCGCTGGGCTTGTACGTCGCCGCGATTTTGCCTGCGGTGTCGCCGCTCTGCACCTTGATCTGCTTGCCTGCGGGGGATGGGGCTGCGGCCTGGGCCGGGGCCGCTACGGGCGCACGCCGGTTCGCCGCCGGAACTGGCGCTGGCGCGACCTGCGACGGGCGGGCACTGCGTTGCGCTGTGGCGGGTTGGGGTGCTGGCGCGGTAGCCGGCAACGGTGTGTCAGGAACTTGCGCCGACACCGGGGCCGCCGGCGCGGCTTGCCGCATACCGGGGGGATCGAACAACAAAGTGTAGTCGCGGACAATCCGGCCTGATGACCAGTTGGCTTCCAGAATCAGGTCGACGAAGGGTTCGCTGACGGCACGGTCACTGCTCAGGCGCAGATAGGGGCGTCCGTCGGCGCGTTGTTGGAGGCTGAACTGCAGATTGGCGAGGGCCTGGTTGTATTCGACACCGGCAGCCCGGAAAGCCGAGGGAGGCGCCACACTGGTCTTCAGACTGGCTGCTTCATCCGCCGTGATCTGGGGAATGTCGATCTCGGCACGCAAAGGTTCGCCCAGTGCCGACAGAACCGTGATGCGTCCCAGTCCCAAAGCATGCACGTCGGTCGGACTGTAGGCACCCAAGGCAATGAGGGTGGCTGCAGTGGCCACGCGCAACTGCCATGGGGGTGACATACGCAACATTTTGTCGGCCAGTCCTGCCCGATCGCCAAGCAATTTTCTTTTCATCATGCGTATGATCGCCTCGACACTGAATCTTAAGAATAACGTTAACATCAATGCCTTAGCCTGACAAGCTAAGACAGTGTTTAACTTTCCAGCCTTTCATCACACCATCTTTTGCGGTGTTTGGCTGTTGCCTTGCGACAACGAGCTGTAATGAGGCGTTACAGCCCGTTCATGGAAACATGCTTCGTTCAGGCGTCCAGCAGGATACGCAGCATGCGGCGCAGTGGCTCGGCGGCGCCCCAGAGCAGCTGGTCACCAATCGTGAAGGCGCCGACGTACTCCGGACCCATGGCCAGCTTGCGGATGCGTCCGACAGGAATGTTCATGGTGCCAGTCACGGCCACGGGCGTCAGGTCACGGATGGTAGCTTCACGCGTGTTCGGCACCACCTTGGCCCAGGGGTTGTCGGCGGCGATCATGGCTTCGATGTCGGCCACGGGCACGTCCTTCTTCAGCTTGAAGGTCAGCGCCTGGCTGTGGCAGCGCATGGCACCCACTCGCACGCAGAAGCCGTCCACGGGAATGGCTGTGGAGCCGAAGCCTTCGCCCAGGCCCAGAATCTTGTTGGTCTCGGCCATGCCCTTCCATTCTTCCTTGGATTGGCCGTTGCCAAGGTCCTTGTCGATCCAGGGGATCAGCGAGCCGCCCAGGGGCACCCCGAAGTTGGCCGTCTCGGTGCCGGTCAGCGCGCGTTGCTTGGCAATGACCTTGCGGTCGATTTCCAGGATGGCGCTCTTGGGGTCGTCCAGCAGGGCCTTGACCTCGGCGTTCAGCGTGCCGTACTGCGTCAGCAGTTCGCGCATGTGCTGGGCGCCACCGCCTGATGCCGCCTGGTAGGTCTGGGTGCTCATCCATTCGACCAGGCCGGCCTTGTACAGCGCGCCCACGCCCATCAGCATGCAGCTCACGGTGCAATTGCCACCGACCCAATCCTTGCCGCCGTTGGCCAATGCGTTCTTGATCACCGGCATGTTGACCGGATCGAGCACGATAACGGCGTTCTTCTCCATGCGCAGCGTGGAGGCAGCGTCAATCCAGTGGCCATTCCAGTCAGCGGCGCGCAGCTTGGGGAAGACCTCTGTGGTGTAGTCGCCGCCCTGGGCGGTGATGATGATGTCGCAGCGCTTGAGCGCGTCGATGTTGAACGCGTCCTGCAGCGTGCTTTCGTTCTTGGCCATCGCCGGGGCCTTGCCGCCCGCGTTGGAGGTGGAGAAAAACATCGGCTCGATGTGGCCGAAGTCGCCTTCGGCCTGCATGCGATCCATCAACACCGAGCCGACCATGCCGCGCCAGCCGACCAGACCTACCAACTTGCTCATTTCAACGCCCTTTCAAAGTTAAAAACAGTGCCAGACCAGACTGTTCTCCCGGCTCGTCTGGCCGGGGAGGGCGCACGACGAACCAGGCCGGATCAGCCCTTAATGGTCGTGGTTTTGGTGGAGATTGCGCGCGCGGCCACACCCGCCGAGGCGGCAGGTGTGATGTTCAGGGCGAACGGGCGGGCGGCAAACATGGGCATTGATTGTAGCGGAAATGGGCTTGTT
>JAHFQI010000218.1 GCA_023259355.1 Comamonadaceae bacterium | reverse complement strand
GTGCACGTTACTGGCATGGTGTTTTCGCGGAGAGTGAGCAGAGAAATGGACGCTACCGCATGGTATTGAAGACGAATTTTTGGAGTATATATACAATCTTGAATGTATATTAAGACCCCATCGTCACTGTGATTTTTCTGAAAGCCGCCCGCCATGGCTCGCCGTACCAAGGAAGACGCTCTCGCAACCCGCCATCAACTGCTGGATGCGGCCGAACGCGTGTTCTCCGAAAAAGGCGTTTCCCGGACCTCCCTGCATGACATTGCCCAAGCCGCTGGTGTCAGCCGGGGGGCCATTTACTGGCATTTCAAGAACAAGGCCGACTTGTTCAATGCCATGTTGGAGCGCATTACCCTGCCCATGGAAGAGGCACTGCACCAAATTGGACATGATGCCGCGCAGGACCCGCTGGACGAGCTGCGGCGTGCGATTCTGGAGGCTTTGCGAAAAATCGCCTCGGACGAGCGCACGCGGCGCGTGTTCGAGGTGGCCACGCTCAAGGTGGAGTACGTTGATGAACTGCTGGCGGTGAAGGCGCGTCATCTGCAGGCCCACGTCGACGGGGAGCGGGAAATACGGCGCAGCCTGCTGGAGGCGGCATCTCGCCGGGCGGTGCAACTGCCGATCCCGCCATCCGCCGCGTCACAGGGCTTGCACGCGATGGTGGTGGGGCTCATCCAGAGTTGGTTGATGGCCCCGGAAGCCTTTGATCTGGTGGACACCGCAGACAGGGGCATTGGCGTGTACCTGGCCGGCTTGGGGCTGGCGCTTGAGCCCGGATGTCCGCGAGGCGTGAGCACAGGCACCTGAGTGGAGCCGGGTGTTCAGCCCAGCAAATCCACCACGTCAATCATGCGCTGCGCGACGTCGGCCACTTTCCAGCCCTTGTCCATGGCGGACTTGCGCAGCTTTTCATAGGCTTCCTGCTCGCTCAGGCCCTGGCGCTGCATCAGCAAGCCCTTGGCACGGTCGATCACCTTGCGGTCTTGCAGTTCGGAGCGCGCCTCGGCCAATTCGGCACGCAGGGCCTGCTCGTGCTGGAAACGGGCCATGGCCACGTCCAGGATGGGGCGGATGCGCTCGGGCGAGAGCCCGGCCACGATGTAGGCCGACACACCGGCGGCCACCGCGTCCTTGACGTGCGAGGTGTCGCTGTCATTCGTGAACATGACGATCGGGCGGCGCGCATCGCGCGTGGCCATCACCACGTGCTCCAGTGCGTCGCGCGCCTCGCTTTCGGCGTCCACGATCACCATGTCGGGCTGCAGCTGGGCCAGGCGCTGCTCCAGAAAGGTATCGGCCGGCAGGACCGCGACCAGGTTGTAGCCGTTTTCGAGCAAGCCGATGCGCAGCGCGCGCGAGCGCTCGGCCTGGGCCATGGCATGGTCATCGCCGGACTCGGGTGTGAGCGAATCCGGTGCAACCACCACGAGGCGAAGTGAATCGGTGTGCAACATGGTTTGATACGTGCAATTTTCACGCCAACTACACTCGGGGCATGCTGATTTTAGGAATTGAATCGTCGTGTGACGAAACGGGCGTGGCGTTGGTGGCGTCCGCGTCCACCGGCGTGCCGGTGCTGCTTGCGCACGCGCTTCACAGCCAGATCGAAATGCACCAAGCCTATGGTGGCGTGGTGCCCGAGCTGGCGAGCCGGGATCATATCCGCCGGGTGCTGCCCTTGACCGACCAGGTGCTGGCCGACGCGGGCAGGGCGCTGGCCGAGGTCGATGTGGTGGCCTACACCCGCGGCCCGGGCTTGGCCGGCGCGTTGCTGGTGGGCGCGGGTGTGGCCTGCGCGCTGGGCGCGGCGCTGGACCGGCCGGTCTTGGGCGTGCACCACCTGGAAGGCCATCTGCTGTCCCCATTCCTGAGTGCGGACCCGCCGGAATTCCCCTTCGTCGCGCTGCTGGTCTCGGGCGGCCACACCCAGCTGATGCGGGTGGACGGCGTGGGGCGCTACGCCATCCTGGGTGAAACCATTGACGACGCGGCCGGCGAGGCATTCGACAAATCCGCCAAGCTCATGGGGCTGGGCTACCCGGGCGGGCCGGCGCTGTCCCGGCTGGCCGGGCAGGGCAATCCGGCCGCTTTCAAGCTGCCACGGCCCCTGCTGCACAGCGGCGATCTTGACTTCTCGTTCGCTGGGCTGAAGACGGCGGTGCTGACCCAGGCCAAAAAGCTCGGGGACCAGTTGAACGACCCCGGCTCGACGGCCAAGGCCGACCTGGCGGCGTCCACGCAGGCCGCGATTGTGGAGGTGCTGCTGAAGAAGTCACTGGCCGCGCTCAAGAGCACGGGCCTGAAACGCCTGGTGGTGGCCGGCGGCGTCGGCGCCAACCGCGAACTGCGGGACCAACTCAACGCCGCCTGCGCCAAGCTCGGCGTGCGGGTTCACTACCCCGAACTTCACCTGTGCACCGACAACGGCGCCATGATTGCCATGGCCGCCGCCATGCGGCTGCAGGCGGGGGTGCAGGAGACCAGCCGGGCCTATGCCTTCGACGTGAAGCCGCGCTGGCCGCTGGATGCGCTGAATCCGGTTTGACTCAGTGCTGTGCCGGCTTCAAAAGGCATTCAGTTGATGGTCACCTGAGTCACATTGCTGACCGGCGGCTTCTTCGCCAGCGTGAGCGTGAGCACGCCATTTTCCAGCTTGGCCACACTGGCCGTGGCGTCGATGTCCTGCGGCAGCTCGTAGGCCTGGCGGTATTGGCGCGGCGCGCCGGCCAGTGATTCGATGCGCACGACCTGGCCCTCGATGCCGATGGCCAGTTGCTCCTTGGTCACGCCGGGCACGTCCAGCGAGAGGGTCCATGTTTTCTCGTCGGTTTCGATCGCGGCGCGGCCGACCTTGCCAGCGGCGGCGGGCGTTGCCAGAACCTTATCAAGCAGCTGGTCGAGCGAGCGCGCCGTGGGGACGTAGGCCGGGCGGCGGAGGGTGGCGGGGCGGGTGGCGGCAAAAAACATGAACAAACTCCTGGACACAAGGGTTGAAACATCAGCGGGGCGCCTGCAAAAGAGCGGTCCCTTACACTGCGCGGCGTTCAACCGTGAACCGCCGCATGGCTTCAATCTGCGAACCCGGCGGCTTTTTTCAAGAGAAAACAAGCCATGAAAATTTTTCGTCGTCGGGTCTTGAAATCGTTGGCCGCAGCCCTGATGCTGCCCACCGCCAGCTGGTCGCAGCAGAGCGCCGGGGCGCCGGTCAAGATCGCCATGATCGAGGGCCTGAGCGGGCCGTTCGCCAATACCGGCGAGGCGGTGTACCGCAACCTGCTGTGGGCGGTGGAGCGGGTCAATGCCCGCGGCGGCCTCAAGCTGCCTGGCGGCCCCCGGCCCCTGGCGCTGGAGCGCTACGACAGCAAAGGCCAGAACGAGGAGGCGCTGGCGGCGCTGCGCTCGGCGATCGACGACGGCGTGCGGTTCGTGATGCAGGGCAACTCGTCGTCCACCGCGGCGGCACTGATCGACGCCGTCAACAAACACAACGAGCGCGAGCCGGGCAAGCGTGTGCTGTTCCTGAACTACTCGGCCGTTGATCCGGGTCTGACCAACGAGAAGTGCAGTTTCTGGCACTTCCGCTTCGACGCGCATGCCGACATGCGCATCGCCGCCCTCATGGAAGTCATTCGTGACGACAAGGCCGTGAAAAGCGCCTACCTGATCGGCCAGGACTACAGCTTCGGCCAGGCTGTGCTGCGCGAAGCCAGGAGGCAGCTGGGCGCGCAGCGCGCCGACATGCAGATCGTCGGCGAGGAACTGCACCCGGTGGGCCGCGTCAAGGATTTTCTGCCCTACGCCGCCAAGATCAAGGCCAGTGGCGCGCAGGCGGTGATCACCGGCAACTGGGGCAACGACTTGACCCTGCTGGTGAAGGCGGCGAAGGAAGTCGGCTTTGACGGCAAGTTCTACACCTTCTACGGCAACGCGCTGGGTGCGCCGGCCGCGATGGGCGATGCCGGCATCGGCAAGGTGATCGCCGTGGCCGACTGGCTGCCCAACGTGCCGGGTGCGCAGAGCGAGGCGTTCTACCAGGCCTTCCGCGCGCGCTTTCCCAAGCCGGCCGACGATTACGTGCACATGCGCATGCAACTGATGGTGGAGGCGCTGGCGCAGGCCATCGAGAAGGGCGGGACGGCCACCAACGCCGTGGCGGTGGCGAATCAATTGGCCGGTGCCACGGTGAGCCTCAACGGCCAGGGCGGGCGCATGCGGGCCGCCGACCACCAGTTCCAGCAGGCGCTGGTGGTCGGGGTGATGGACCGTCAGGGCGCGCCGGGCGTGAAGTTCGACGTGGAGGGCTCGGGCTACGGTTTCCGCGTCATCAAGCAGATCAGCGCGGCGCAGGCCGAGTTGCCCACCACCTGCAGGATGCAGGGGCCGGTCTGAGCGGGAGCTGATCGCGTTGAAGTAGAACTGAAACTACGATCCGAAGCCGAGGCAGGCGCCTGCATTGGGCAGGCCCTTGCATTCGCGTGCCAGGCGACGCTCGCGCTCGGCGGTGGTCTCGCCCGAGCCTTTGTCGAATTTGGTTTTGCCCGCTCTCTTTTTTACTTTGACGGTCTTCGCCGTGTGCTCGGTGGCGGTGGCCGGCGCTGGTGCGGCGAGCGCGCCGGCCAGCAGCAGCGTCAAGCCGAGGGCAGTGGCGTGAAATGGGTTTGTCATGATGGCCTTCCCTGTTGCGAATTTTTGTCGTTGCATCATAGCCAGCGCCGGGGTGCCGCGGTCGGCTAGCATCGGCGGTCCCTTGTTCACCCCCCATTCCAGATGCGCCAAGCCGTCCTGAGCCTTGAAGAGTCGAAGATCCGCGAAGTCGCCAACGCGGGCATGGGGCGCGGT
>JAHFQI010000071.1 GCA_023259355.1 Comamonadaceae bacterium | reverse complement strand
CTCGACGCCCTGCTCGAATTCGCCTCGGCCAGCCAGATTCGCGCGACCTCGCTGCGCATCTTCGACCGCAGCTTCGCCGTCACCTACTGGCTGCAGGCGGTGGCCATCGGCATCGGCCTGTTCGGCGTGGCCGCGAGCTTCAGCGCGCAGGTGCTGGCGCGGCGCAAAGAGTTCGGCCTGCTGGCGCACCTGGGGCTGACGCGGCGGCAGATTCTGGCCGTGGTGGCCGGCGAAGGCGCGGCCTGGACGGCCATGGGCGCGCTCGCGGGGCTGGGCCTGGGCCTGGCGGTTTCCGTGGTGCTGGTGCACGTGGTCAACCCGCAGAGCTTCCACTGGACCATGGACCTGGCCGCGCCCTGGCTGCGGCTGGCGGCGTTGTGCGCCGCGGTGGTGGCGGCCGGCACGCTGACCGCCTGGCTGGCCGGGCGCGCGGCAGCGGGGCGGGACGCGGTGATGGCGGTGAAGGAGGACTGGTGATGCTGCGACGTTCGTTACTCCTGTCGGGCCTGCTGGGCTGGAATCTGGACGCCGTGGCTGCGTCGGCGATAACACCTTCCGCGGCACTACCCCGCCGCACCCTTGCCTTCCCCCGCGACCACGGCGCGCATCCCGAATTCCGTACCGAGTGGTGGTACATCACGGGCCACGCGCAGGCCGGGTCGGGCGCCGGTGCGCGCGAGTTCGGCTTCCAGGTCACGTTCTTCCGCTCGCGTGTGGACACCACGCAGGGCATGGCCTCGGCGTTCGCCGCGAAGCAGCTGGTCTTTGCCCATGCCGCCGTCACCGACGTGCAGGGCAAGAAGCTCTGGCACGACCAGCGCATGGCGCGCGAGGGGTTCGGCGTGGCCGAGGCGCGTCTGGCGGACGCCGGGCTGCGGCTGCGCGACTGGTCGCTGGCACGCATGCGCGCCGACGGCACCGCGGCCGGCAAGGCGCCCGGCCCGGCTGGCCCCGACGCGGCCTGGCGCACCCAACTGCCCAGCCGCGACTTTTCGCTCGACCTGCAGTTCGTGCCGACCCAGCCATTGCTGCTGCAAGGCGACCACGGCTTGTCACGCAAGGGGCCCGAGCCGGCACAGGCCAGCTACTACTACAGCCTGCCCCAGCTTGCCGCGCGCGGGGGGCTGACGCTCAAGGGCCAGCGCTTCGAAGTCACGGGCCGGGCCTGGCTGGACCATGAGTGGAGCGAGGCCCTGCTGCACCCTGAGGCCGTGGGCTGGGACTGGATCGGCATGAACCTGTTCGACGGCAGCGCGCTCACGGCCTTTCGCCTGCGCGACAAGTCCGGGGCCGCGTTGTGGGATGCCGGCTCGTTCCGGGCGCCCTCGGGCGAGATGCATGGCTTCAGCCGGGGCGAGGTGGTTTTCAGCCCGCAGCGGGTGTGGAAAAGCCCGTTGAGCCAGGCCAGCTACCCGGTGGAATGGATCGTGCGCACACCGGCGGATTTCTACACCGTCAAGCCCGTGCTCGACCAGCAGGAAATGGACAGCCGCGCCTCCACCGGCGCGATCTACTGGGAAGGCCTGAGCGATCTGTTCGACTCCAACGGCCGGCATGTGGGACGCGGTTACCTGGAAATGACGGGCTACGCGCAGCCGATGCGCTTGTAGCCGACACCCGCGGCGGCCCACGCCAACCCGGCCTGGAATTGCTCTGGATCAAGTGCCGCCGCGCCCTGCAGGCCTACAGTGAAAACTGACATAGCGCCTGTAAAACCGGAGACCTCATGACCGCCCCATTGATGATCGATTCCATCGAAGCTGCCGTGGACCATGTGCTGGACACCGTTGTCGGCGACATCGTGCTGGGCATTCCGCTGGCCATCGGCAAGCCCAACACCTTCGTCAACGCGCTGTACCGGCGCATCAAGGCGAACCCGGCGCGCAAGCTGCGCATCATCACGGCGCTGTCGCTGCTCAAGCCGGTGGGCAAGAGCGAACTGGAGCAGCATTTCCTGGACCCGCTGGTGGAACGCGTGTTCGGCGACTACCCGGACCTGGAGTACGCGAAGGACCTGCGCGCCCATGCCCTGCCGCCGAACATCGAGGTGCGCGAGTTCTTCATGAAGACAGGCGACTACCTGGGCAACGACGCCGCGCAGCAGGGGTACATCTCGACCAACTACACCTTCGTGGCGCGCGACATGGCCGTGCAGGGCATGAACGTGATCGCCCAGGCGGTGGGCTCGCAGGGCGAGGGCGACACGCTGCGGCTGAGCATGTCCAGCAACCCCGACGTGATCTTCGAGGTGCTGGAGAAAATGCGCGCGGCCGGCCAGCCGCTGCTGACCATCGGCGTGATCAACCGAAAGATGCCCTTCATGCCCAATGGCGCCGAGGTCAGCCCCGATTTTTACGACATGTTGGTCAAGGACCCGGCCGGCACGCACACCCTTTTTGCGCCACCCAACAACCGGGTCAGCACCGCCGACTACGCGATCGGCCTGCATGCATCCAGCCTGGTGGTGGACGGCGGCACGCTGCAGATCGGCATCGGCTCGCTCGGTGACGCGATCGCGCAGGCGCTGATCGTGCGCGACCGCCATGGCCAGGAGTACCGGCGCATTCTGGAATCCCTCTGCCCGGACGGGCTGGACGGCCGCGAACTCGGCCGCTTCGACGAGGGGCTCTACGGCTGCTCGGAGATGTTCGTCAACGGCTTCCTGAAGCTCATCGAGGCGGGCATCATCCGCAAGGAGGTCTTCAACGACACGGTGCTGCAGCAGATGCTCAACGACGGGCGCATCGCCGACGCGACCGTCACGCCGCAGATGCTGCAGGCCCTGCTGGACGCCGGGCGTATCAGCACGCCGTTGACCGAGGCTGATATCGTTTTCCTGCAGCGCTTTGGCATCCTGCGCGCCGGCGTGCGGCGCGACGGCAGCGAGCTGGAACTTGATGGCGAACGCTGCACCAACGACCTGCTCGATCCGAACCATTTCGAGCAGGTCTGCGGGCGCATGCTCGGCACGCGGCTGGCGGGCGGCATCTTCATGACGGGCGGCTTCTTCCTCGGCCCGGGCGATTTCTACGAGCGACTGCGCACCATGCCGCCGCAGGAGTTGGCGAAGATCGACATGACGCGCATCGACTTCATCAACCAGCTCTACGGCCAGGGCGACCTCAAGCGGGCGCAGCGCCGCAAAGCCCGGTTCATGAACACCACGATGATCGTGACGCTGCTGGGCGCGGCGGCCAGCGACGCGCTGGAGTCCGGCCAGGTGGTCAGCGGCGTGGGCGGCCAGTACAACTTTGTCGCGATGGCGCACGCCCTGTCCGATGCGCGGCTCTTGATGATGCTGCGCGCCACGCACGACAACAAGGACGGCCTGCGCAGCAGCATCGTATGGAACTATGGCAACGTGACGATTCCGCGCCACCTGCGCGACATCATCATCACCGAGTACGGCATTGCCGACGTGCGCGGCCAGCCCGACGGCGAGGTGGTGAAGCGCTTGATCGCGGTGGCCGACTCGCGTTTTCAGGATGAACTGGTCCAGCAAGCCAAGGCGCACGGCAAGCTGGAGGCGGGCTATGAGGTGCCCGAGCGCTACCGCAACAACCTCCCGGAGGCGCTGGACGGCGTGCTGCACCCCTGGGCCGACGCCGGGCTGCTGCCGCCCTTCCCGTTCGGCACCGACCTCACGGCGGACGAGCTGAAAATTGTGGGCGCGCTCAAGAAGCTCAAGCACGCGAGCGAGCACCCTGGCGAGCTGCTCTCGGTGGCGCTCAAGAGTTTCTGGGAAGGCAAGGAGGCGCCCAAGGCCTACCTGGAACGGCTGGGCCTGGCCGACGCACACAGCTTCAAGGACGCGGTGATCCGCATGCTGTTTGCGGGCAATCTGTAGCCCCCACGCGGACCACGACCGCCAGCTTCTACACTGGCGCTCATGTCTACCCTTCCTCCTGATCGGGCGGCCATCGCGCCGACCCCGGCCACTGTGGTCAAACCGCCGGTGAAATCCCTCTCGGGCCTGCTGCCCTTCCTGCGCCCCTACCGGGGCCGCATCGCGCTGGCGGGCCTGTTCCTGGTGCTGGCGGCACTGGCAACGCTGGCTTTCCCGCTGGCGTTGCGCAGCCTGATCGACACCGGCCTGACGGCGGCCACGGCGCCGGGCGCGAGCGCGGCAGACCGCGGCGCGCAGGTGATGGCCTTGCGCGAGCATTTCCTGGCCCTGTTCGCGGTGGCCGTGGCGCTGGGCATTTTTTCGGCGGCGCGGTTCTATGTGGTGAGCTGGCTCGGCGAGCGTGTCACGTCGGACCTGCGCAACGCGGTCTACGCCCACGTGCTGCGGCAAAGTCCGGAGTTCTTCGAAACCACGCAGACTGGTGAGGTGCTCTCGCGCCTGACCACGGACACCACGCTGGTCCAGACCGTCGTGGGCTCGTCACTCAGCATGGGGCTGCGCAACACCGTGATGGGCATCGGCGCCCTGGCCATGCTGGTGTGGACCAACCCCTGGGTGATGCTGCAGGTGGCCGGCGTGTTGCTGGGCGTGGTGCTGCCGAGCGTGTGGTTCGGGCGGCGCGTGCGCAAGCTCTCGCGCGCCAGCCAGGACCGCGTGGCCGACTCCAGCGCGATTGCGGCCGAGGTGCTCAATGCGATTCCGGTGGTGCAGAGCTACACGGCGGAAGCCCGCGAGGCCGCGCGTTTCGATCATGCGACGACCCAGGCCTTCCAGACGGCGGTGAAACGCACGCGGGCCCGCTCGGTGCTGGTGGCCTTCATCATCATCGCAACCTCCGCCGCGCTGCTGTGGGGCCTGTACCAGGGCACGCAGGCAGTGATGGAGGGGCGCATGTCCGCAGGGCACCTGGGGCAGACCGTGCTTTACGTGATCATCCTCGCGGGTGCCTTCGCGGTGCTGGGCGAGGTCTATGGCGACCTGCTGCGCGCGGCCGGCGCCACCGAGCGGCTGATGGAGCTGCTGCACAGTTCTTCGACCATCGTTTCGCCCGCCAAGCCGGTCCAGCGCAACGCCACGAGGTCCGGCACGGCGATTGATTTCGAGGCCATCGATTTTCACTACCCGTCCCGCCCGTCGATGCCGGCGTTGGCGGATTTCACGCTGAACATCGCGTCCGGCGAGACCGTGGCGCTGGTGGGGGCCAGCGGCGCGGGCAAGAGCACGGTGTTCCAGCTGCTGCTGCGTTATTACGACCCGCAGTCGGGCCGGCTGCGGCTGGATGGCGTGCCCGTGCAGGCGATGGCGCTGGACGCGCTGCGCGAGCGCATTGCCATCGTGCCCCAGGACCCGGTGATCTTCTCGACCAGCGCGCTCGAAAACATCCGCTACGGCCGACCGGACGCCAGCGACGCCGAGGTCCGCGCCGCGGCCAAGGCGGCCTTCGCCGACGAGTTCATCACCGCGCTGCCGGAGCGGTATGACACCTTTCTGGGCGAACGCGGCGTGCGGCTGTCAGGCGGGCAGCGCCAGCGCATCGCGATCGCGCGCGCCATGCTCAAGGACGCGCCACTGCTGCTGCTGGACGAAGCCACCAGCGCGCTGGACGCCGAAAGTGAACGCATGGTGCAGGCCGCGCTGGAATCCGCCATGCAAAAACACAGCGGCCAGCGTACCACGCTGGTCATTGCCCACCGGCTTGCGACGGTGCAGAAGGCGGACCGGATCGTGGTGCTGGAGCATGGCCGCATCGTGGAGCAAGGCACCCACGACGCACTGGTCGCGGCCAATGGGGTGTACGCGCGCCTGGCCGCGCTGCAGTTCGTGGCCTAGGCCGCGCGGCTTACTGCAAGGGCTCCTTGAGGGCGGCCGGCACGGGCAGCGGCAGCACCGCGATGCCCTCGTCGAGCAAGGCCTCGGTTTCCTCGGGCGTGGCTTTGCCGCGGATGCCGCGGTCCTCGGTTTCGCCGTAGTGCATCTGGCGGGCCACCTCGGCAAACCGCTCGCCCACGTCCTCGGTGTGGGTCATCACATGGCGCACCATCTTGAGCCAGGCTGCTTGAACCGCCGGGGCGGACGCCACGCCGGAAGTGGGTTCCAGCGCGTCCTTTACCCCGTGGGCCTGGGGCGCGCCCAGGTTCAAACGCGGGGCGCTGAGCAACTTCGTGATGCCGGTGTCGTTGCAGAGCGGGCAGGCCACGAGCCCTCGCGCCAACTGGCTCTGGAAATCATCCTCGGACGCAAACCAGCCCTCAAAAGCGTGCTGCTGCGTGCATTGAAGGTCCAGGACTTTCATGCGGCCATTATCCCTGCGCGTCAGTTGCCCGGTGTCTGCCAGTCCAGTGACCACGCGCCGGACAGCACATTCTGGAGCCACAGTGCACCCGCCACGGTTTTCGCGTCGGTCACCCGCCCGTCAAGGCACCACCGGGCCAACTCATCGGGTGTGGCCGTGAAGACGTCGAGGAATTCCCCCGCATCCAGCTGGCGCTGTCCTGGCGTGAGGCCCCTGGCGAACCAGATTTCGATGAACTCCGTGGAATACGAAATCACCGGGTGAATGACGCCCGCATACGCCCATTCGCGCGCGACGTAGCCGGTTTCCTCCCTGAGCTCGCGGCGGGCGCAAGCCAGGCGGTCTTCACCCGGGTCGAGCTTGCCGGCCGGAAACTCGATCATGACCTGCTGCACCGGGTAGCGAAACTGGCGCTCCAGCACCACGCGGATGGCACCGGCTTCATCCTCCAGCAGCGGAATCACCATCATTGCGCCCGGATGGACGAGGTACTCGCGGCTGGCGCTTCGGCCGTCGGGCAGACGCACCATGTCGCGCCTGGCGTGAAGAAAATGCCCTTGAAACAGATCTTCGCCGCCTGTCTTGACCTCAAGCAGGTGCGCGTCCTTGTCAATCGCCATGTCGGTCAGCTGTTGCGCCTGAACAGGTAGCGAAAAACAAAACCGGGGAAAGCGAATGTCAGGAACATCGCCGCCGTGATGGCATAGAACTCCCAGTTCTGCGGCGCGATCTGACCGGCCCGCTTCTCCAGCGCGAGGCCCAACCCGCCGACAGCCAGATAACAGACGACCAGTTCAGCCAGCCGAAGCCCAAGCGATTTGGGCGCCGGACGGGCAATCACAGCCATCAGGCGGTCGTTGACGAAAGGCAGATTGGCTGCACAGAAAGCCGCAACCAGAACCAGCCAGACCGACGCGGTGTTGGACATGCGGCGAAACGCGCTCAGGTTCCCAGCATCTTGACAATCGACTTCGCACAGAGCGCCATCAGGCTGCCGGGAACCAGCCCCAGGATCAGCACCAGCGCGCCGTTGAGGGACAGCACGGCCCGCACATCCAGCGGAGCGGACACGGTGGTGGCCGTGATGGGCTCGTCGAAATACATCACCTTGATGACGCGCAGGTAGTAGAAGGCGCCAATCAGCGACATCACCACGGCAAACACGGCCAGACCGATGTAGCCCGCCTGGTTCGACGAAATCAGCGCCTGCAGAACCGACAGCTTGGCATAGAAGCCGACCAGCGGCGGAATGCCGGCCAGCGAGAACAGGCACACGGCCATGACGCCGGCGTACAGCGGACTGCGCTGGTTCAGGCCAGCAAAGTCGGCGATTTCCTCGCTCTCGAAACCTTCACGGGCCAGCAGCAGAATGATGCCGAAGCTCGCCAGCGTGGTCAGCACATAGGTGATCATGTAGAACATGGCCGAGCTGTAGGCATTGGCGGCGGACAGCGTGTTGCCGTTGACCACACCGGCCATCAAACCGAGCAGCACGAAACCCATCTGCGAGATGGTGGAAAACGCCAGCATGCGCTTCAGGTTGGTTTGAGCGATGGCGGCCAGGTTGCCGATCAGCAGCGACCCCACTGCCAGCACCGCCAGCATCTGCTGCCACTCGATGGCCAGCGGCAGCAGGCCCTCAACCAGCAGCCGGATGCTGATGGCAAACGCCGCCAACTTGGGTGCGCCGCCAATCAGCAGCGTCACGGCCGTGGGAGCCCCCTGATAGACATCGGGGATCCACATGTGGAACGGCACGGCGCCGAGCTTGAAAGCCAGGCCGGCGACGATGAACACCAGGCCGAACACCAGCACCTGGTGCTTGATCTGGCCGGAGGCCACGGCCTTGAAAACGGCATTCACATCCAGCGAACCCGTTGCGCCATACATCATCGACAGCCCGTAGAGCAGGAAGCCCGAGGCCATCGCACCCAGCACGAAGTATTTCATCGCGGCTTCGGTGGCCGTCGCGTTGTCGCGGCGCAGCGCCACGAGCGCGTAGCTGGACAGCGTGAGCAATTCCAGCCCGAGGTAGATCACCAGGAAGTTGTTGCCCGAGATCATGACCGACATGCCCAGCAGCGAGAACATGCCCAAGGTGAACAGTTCGCCGCCGCGCAGCATGTCCCGGTCCCCGGCGTAGGGGCGGCCATAGACCATGGTGACGATCATCGCGATGGCGGCAAAACACTTGAGCCAATTGCCCATCGAGTCGCTCACGACCATGTTGCCGAACGCGTAAATGGTCTGCCCGCCCTGTGCATACAGCGCGTTCAGCAGCGCAACCATGCCCAATGTCAGCAGTGTCAGCACGTAAGTCGCCGTGCGACGCGGGCTTTTCACGAAAAGATCGGTCAGCGCAATCACACACGCCATGACCAGCAACACGATTTCAGGGTAAACCGCGATCCAACTGAGTTTGTCAATCATCTTCTGTTTCTCGATTCAGTTTGATCAATTGAGCTTCGAGAGCGCCACGTGCTTGAGCAATTCCGCCACCGACACGTTCATCACGTCGGTGAAAGGCTTGGGATAAATACCCATGTAGAGCACCGCGATCGCCAGCAGGGACAGCATCAGGAACTCCCTGGCGTTGATGTCCGTGAGCTCCTTGACGTGGTCGTTGGCGACGGGGCCCAGGTAAACGCGCTTGAACATCCACAGCGTGTAGGCGGCGCCAAAAATCAAGGCGGTGGCCGCAGCGAAACCCAGCCAGAAATTGGCCTTGACCGCGCCCAGAATCACCATCCATTCACCGACGAAACCCGCGGTGCCCGGCAGGCCGCAATTGGCCATCGCGAACAACAAGGCGAAGGCCGCGAACTTGGGCATGGTGTTGACCACGCCGCCGTAGCTGGCAATTTCACGCGAATGCACCCGGTCATACAAAACACCGATGCTCAGGAACATGGCGCCGGAGACAAAACCGTGCGCAATCATCTGAACCAGGCCCCCGGAAACACCCAGGTCACTGAAGATGAAGAAACCCAACGTCACGAAACCCATGTGGGCCACCGACGAATAAGCCACCAGTTTTTTCATGTCTTGCTGAACCATCGCGACGAGGCCGACGTAAACCACCGCGATCACCGACAGCGCAATGATGAGCCAAGCCCACTCCCGAGCAGCGTCGGGCGCGATCGGCATCGAGAAGCGAAGGAAACCATAAGCGCCCAGCTTCAGCATGATGGCGGCCAGCACGGCCGAGCCACCGGTGGGCGCCTCGACGTGAACGTCCGGCAGCCAGGTGTGCACCGGCCACATCGGCACCTTCACGGAAAACGCGGCGAAGAAGGCGAAGAACAGCAGCGTCTGAGCCGTGCCCGACAGCGGCAGCTTTTGCCAGGTTGCAATGTCGAAACTGCCACCCGACTTGGTGTACAGAAAGATCAGCGCCACCAGCATCAGCAGCGAGCCCAGCAGCGTGTAGAGGAAGAACTTGAACGCCGCGTAGATCTTGTTGGGGCCACCCCAGATGCCGATGATCAGGTACATCGGGATCAGCGTTGCCTCGAAGAACACATAGAACAACATGCCGTCGATGGCGCAGAACACGCCAATCATCAGACCGCTGAGAATCAGGAACGCGCCCATGTACTGGTTGACGCGGCTGGTGATCACTTCCCAGCCGGCAATCACGACCACCACATTGATGAACGCGGTCAACAAGACAAACCACAGCGAAATGCCATCCACCCCGAGGTGGTAGTTGACATTGAAGCGCTCGATCCAGACACCGTTCTCGACGAACTGCATCGCCGCAGTGTCGAGCTTGAAACCGTCGTACAACGGCAAAGTGACCAGGAAACTGACGATGGCGCCGACCAGCGCGAGCCAGCGCACTGCGCCAGCCTGCTCATCGCGTCCCAACGCCAGCAGTACGACGCCAAACAGAATTGGCGTCCAGATGGCAAGGCTCAACAAACCCATTTTTCTTGTTCTCCTTACTTGTTGAGCCAGACGAAATACGTCATCAGCGCAAACACGCCCAAAATCATGACCAGGGCATAGTGGTACAGATAGCCTGACTGGAACCAGCGCACCACGCCGGACACCCAGCCCACGACCTTCCACGAACCGTTCACCAGCGCACCGTCAATCAGCGCCTGATCGCCCACCTTCCAGAGACCGGTCCCCAAGGCGCGCGCGCCACGGGCGAGGATGTTCTCGTTGATCCAGTCGAGGTAGTACTTGTTTTCAAGCAGGGCGTAGATCGGCTGCGCGCGGGCCTTGATGGCCGCCGGCAACGCGGGGTTGACCATGTACATGTAGTAGGCCGTCACCACACCCGCCAGCGCGAGCCAGAAAGGTGCCGTGCTGAAGGCATGGAGCGCCATCTGCAGCGGGCCATGGAAACCCTTGGCCAACTCTTCCATCACGGCATGCTTTTCGCCGTTGATCAGGATGGCGTCCTTGAAGAACTCACCGAACAACATGGGTTGAATCGCCATGAAGCCGATCACCACCGAAGGAATGGCCAGAAGAATCAGCGGCACCGTGACCACCCAAGGGGACTCGTGCGGCTTGCTGTGTTCGTCGCGATGGTGATGCGGGTCCGGCTCCTCGTCGGGATCGTGGTGGTGCGCGTCCGGGTTCTGGTCGTAACGCTCCTTGCCGTGGAACACGAGGAAGTACATGCGGAACGAATAGAACGCCGTGACAAACACGCCGGCCAGCACCGCGAAGCTCGCGAACCCGGCTGCAGGCAGATGGCTTTCATGGACGGCCTCGATGATGCTGTCCTTGGAGTAGAAACCGGCGAACAGCGGCGTGCCGATCAGCGCCAGTGAGCCCAGCAGCGAGGTGATCCAGGTGATCGGCATGTACTTGCGCACGCCGCCCATCCAGCGGATGTCCTGGTTGTGGTGCATGCCCATGATGACCGAGCCGGCACCGAGGAACAGCAGGGCCTTGAAGAAGGCGTGTGTCATCAGGTGGAACACCGCGACCGAATAGGCCGAAGCCCCCAGGGCCACCGTCATGTAACCCAGCTGGGACAGCGTCGAATACGCGACCACACGTTTGATGTCGTTCTGGATGATGCCGAGGAAACCCATGAACAGCGCCGTAATGGCACCAATCACCAGGATGAAGTTCAGGGCGGCATCGCTGAGTTCGAACAGCGGCGACATGCGGGCGACCATGAAGATGCCGGCCGTCACCATGGTGGCGGCGTGGATCAGCGCGGAGATCGGTGTCGGGCCTTCCATGGAGTCGGGCAGCCAGACGTGCAGCGGAAACTGGGCCGATTTGCCCATCGCGCCGACGAACAGGCAGATACAGACGACAGTAATCAGCATCCAGCTGGTTCCAGGGAACGTCAGCTTGCTCAGTTCCTCGGCCTTGGCAAAGGTCTCGGCGTAGTTCAGCGTGCCGGCGTAGGCCGCGATCAGGCCGATGCCCAGGATGAAACCGAAGTCACCGACCCGGTTGACCAGGAACGCCTTCATGTTGGCGAAGATCGCGCTGGGCTTGTTGAACCAGAAACCGATCAGCAGGTAGGACACCAGGCCCACGGCCTCCCAGCCGAAGAACAACTGGAGCATGTTGTTGCTCATCACGAGCATCAGCATGGAGAAGGTGAACAGCGAGATGTAGGAGAAGAAGCGGTTGTAGCCGTCATCCTCTTCCATGTAGCCGATGGTGTAGAGGTGCACCATGAGCGAGACAAAGGTCACCACGCACATCATCATGGCGGTCAGGCCATCGACCAAAAAGCCGATTTCCATTTTCAGCCCACCCACCACCATCCACGTGTAGAGGGTCTCGCTGAAACGGGCGCCTTCGAGCGCCACGCTTTTCAGCGTCATGGCGGACAGCACAAAAGCGACCAGCACACCAAAGATCGTGAACGAATGCGACAGACGTCGGCCGATGCGGTTGCCACCGAACGATGTCCCCAAGATGCCGGCAAGCAGCGAACCCACGAGGGGCGCCAGCGGCACAGCCAGCAGGGTGGAGGCGGAAAGGGTTTGACTCATTTTTGAACTTGTTGAACCTGGGTTCAGCCCTTGAGCGTGTTGAGTTCGTCCACGTTGATGCTGGACTTGTTGCGGAACAGCAGCACCAGAATGGCGAGACCAATCGCGGACTCGGCAGCAGCCACTGTCAGGATGAAAAACACAAAAACCTGTCCGTGCATGTCACCCAGGTAATGGGAGAAAGCCACGAAGTTCATGTTGACCGCGAGCAGCATCAATTCGATGGCCATCAACAACACGATCAGGTTTTTCCGGTTCAGGAAAATGCCGATCACCGCCAGCGCGAACAGCATGGCGCCCAGCGACAGAAAGTGACCCAGGGTCAACGTCATGGCTTTTTCTCCTCAACAGCCTTGGCTTCCGGTGCCGCCTGGGTCGTGGCCGCCAGTTTCACGATCTGCAGACGGTCCTGGGCACGCACCCGAACCTGGTCCGACGGATTGACATGCTTGGTGTCCTTGCGCTGGCGCAGGGTGAGTGCGATCGCCGCGATCATGGCCACCAGCAGGATCACCGCAGCCACTTCCAGCGGATACAGGTATTCGGTGTACAGCAATTTGCCCAGCGCCTTGCTGTTGGAATACTTGGCCACTTGGCCGACGATTTCACCGGCACCGGCCACCGCCTTGGGCTCCTCGCCAACGCGGAAGCCCCCCATCAGCACGGCCGCCATTTCCAGAGCGATCAACGCCCCGACCGTTGCGGCCAGCGGGAAGTGCCGCCAAAAACCCTGTCGGATGCTGTCGATGTTGATATCGAGCATCATGACGACGAACAGGAACAGCACCATAACCGCCCCTAGGTACACGAGCACCAGCGTGATGGCGAGAAACTCGGCCTTGAGCAGCAACCAGATGCCCGCAGCCTGGGAGAAGGCCAGCATCAGGAACAACACGGCGTGCACTGGGTTGCGTGCCGTGATCACCCGGAAGGCTGCAAACAGCAGTACCACCGAGAACAGATAGAAGAAACCCGTCTTGACGTCCATGGATCGGTTCTTTTTAGAGTTCGGGCGCGATGGCTAGCGGCACATCAGCGGTATTTGGCATCGGCAGCCTTGGCTGCGGCGATGTCGTTCTCGTAGCGGTCACCCACCGCCAGCAGCATGTCCTTGGTGAAATACAGGTCACCGCGCTTTTCGCCGTGGTATTCGAAGATGTGCGTCTCGACGATCGAATCGACCGGGCAGCTTTCCTCGCAGAATCCGCAAAAAATGCACTTGGTCAAATCGATGTCATAACGCGTCGTGCGGCGCGAGCCGTCGTCACGCACATCGGATTCGATGGTGATGGCCATTGCGGGACACACGGCCTCGCAGAGCTTGCAGGCAATGCAGCGCTCTTCGCCGTTTTCATAACGGCGCAGCGCATGCAAGCCGCGAAAACGGGGAGAAATCGGTGTTTTTTCCTCGGGAAATTGCACCGTGACTTTGCGGCGGAAAGCGTAGCGCCCAGTCAGGGCCATGCCTTTGAACAACTCCACGAGCATGAAGCTCTTGAAGAAGTCCTTGACGGAAAAGGGTGAAGCAACAACGGCAGCCATGATGTTTACCCGCTCAATTCCAGATGTTCCAGGGCGTCTGCATCCACGCACCCACGATAAGCAGCCACACCAAGGTGACCGGAATAAAGATCTTCCAGCCCAGGCGCATGATCTGGTCGTAACGGAAACGCGGGAAGGTGGCCCGGATCCAGATGAACATGGACACCACCACGAACGTCTTCACGCCCAGCCAGATCCAGCCCGGAATCCAGTTGAACAGCGCGCTGTCCACCGGCGGCAACCAGCCGCCCAGGAACATCAGCGCGGCCAGAATGGACACCAGCCACATGCTGGCGTATTCAGCCAGGAAGAAGATGGCAAAGCCCATGCCGGAGTACTCGACCATGTGCCCGGCCACGATCTCGGCCTCACCTTCGACCACGTCGAAGGGGTGGCGGTTGGTTTCGGCCACGCCGGAAATCAGGTAGACGAGGAAGATTGGCAGCAGCGGCAGCCAGTTCCACGAGAGGAAGGTCAAACCTTTGCTCGCCGCCATGCCCTTGCCCTGCAGCATCACGATGTCGGTCAGGTTCATGCTGCCGGAGACCATCAGGACCACGACGAAGCAGAAACCCATGGCGATCTCGTAGCTCACCATCTGGGCCGAGGCACGCAGTGCGCCCAGGAAGGCGTACTTGGAGTTCGAGGCCCAGCCGGCAATGATCACGCCATAGACTTCGATGGAGGTGATGGCCATCACCAGCAGCAGGCCGGCATTGACATTGGCCAGCGCCACGTCGGGCCCGAAGGGGATCGCCACCCAGGCAGCCAGCGCGGGCATGATGGCCATGATCGGGCCCAGCACGAACAAGCCCTTGCTCGCGGCGGTCGGCTGGATGATTTCCTTGGTCAGCAGCTTCAGCGCATCGGCAATCGGCTGAAGCAAGCCGAGCGGGCCGACACGGTTGGGACCATGGCGCACCTGCATGAAGCCCAGCAGCTTGCGCTCCCACAGCGTCAGGTAGGCCACGGCGCCCATCAGTGGCGCCAGGACCACGACAATCTTCAGCAAGATCCAGAGGATCGGCCATGCCAGGCCCGTCCACCAGTCTGAAGCGAGCAGATTCAGCCCGCCGTTATACAGCGCATCGATCATGCTGTGACTCCTTCACGGGCACGGCGTGCGTCAGCGGTGATCTGCAAGGAGGCCGCCCGGCGAACGATGCCGTCGAGTTGGTAAATGCCGGCAGTAACGGGCTCCACACCCGATGCCCCCACCTGAATGGAAGCCTCCATGGCATTGTTCAGTTTTTCGGCAGGAACATGGCTGGCGTCGGCCAGCGAGGCGCACCTCAGATGCGCGAGGACATCCTGCGTCGATTCGAAATCAAAGCCGGGCAAGCCGAGCAGGTTGGCGAGCACGCGAAGGACTTTCCAGGCCGGCCGCGTTTCGCCCAGGGGCTTGACCACGGCATGAAAACCTTGCATGCGCCCTTCTGCGTTCACGAAGGTTCCCGACGTTTCGGTGAACGGCGCGATGGGCAGCAGCACATCGCTGAAAGCCATGTTCGCCTTGAAGGGGCTCAGTGTCACGACCATGCCGGCCTTGCCCAAGGCGGCAGCGGCCGAAGCCCCGGCAGCAGAGTCAAATTCGGGCTCGTTGTTCAGCAAGATGACGGCACCGAGCACACCACCCAGCATCTGGGCCGCATTCAATCCGCCCTGCCCCGGCTGGGCATCGACAACCTGTGCACCAACCGTGTTGGCCGCTTCGGTCAGGTAGCCGACGGTGGCGCCGGTTTGCATACCGATCCAGTTCGCCAGCGCCAACAGGCTGGAAGCCTGGGCATGGTGAGCCGCGCCGTTGCCAAGCAAAACCGCCTTGCGGTCACCACCCAGCAGCGAGCGGGCGATGGCCTTTGCCACGTCATCCGGGTTGCCCTGCACCGGTGCGGGGATCGATTTTTCGAGGGCAATCGCGGCAGCAACATCCGCCAGGGCCTGGACCCAGGCACCAGCAGGGGTCAGCAGCGCGTTGGCGACTGGCATCGCCCAGTCCGAGGCGCTGGCATTGACTTCACTGACAACGCAACCGTGGCGCGCCGCCTGCCTGATGCGCTGGGCAAACAGCGGATGGTCCTTGCGCAGGTTTGAGCCCACCACCAGGACACGCTGCAGCTGCGAGAGCGATGCAATCGGCATGCCCAGCCAGCGAGCACCTTCCGACGCGGTGAATTCGGCATTGCGCAGCCGGTAATCGATGTTTTCACTGCCCAGACCGCGCACCAGGGCGCCGGCCAGAAAAAGCTCTTCGAGCGTGCTGTGCGGGCTGACCAGCGCGCCGATCGCATTGGCACCCCGCTCGGCCTTGACCTGCTTGAGGCCATTGGCCACGTATTCGAGCGCGGTCTGCCAGTCCACCTCTTTCCAGACGCCACCCTGCTTGAGCATGGGCTTGCTCAGGCGCTCGTCGCTGTTGAGGGCTTCGTAGGAAAAGCGGTCACGGTCCGCAATCCAGCACTCGTTTACCGCCTCGTTTTCAAGCGGCACCACGCGCATGACCTTGCTGTTCTTCACCTGGACGATCAGGTTGGCGCCGGTCGAATCATGGGGGCTGACCGACTTGCGGCGCGAGAGCTCCCAGGTGCGTGCGCTGTAGCGGAACGGCTTGCTGGTGAGGGCACCCACCGGGCAAAGGTCGATCATGTTGCCCGACAACTCCGAATCCACGGAACTGCCGACAAAGGTCTCGATCTCGGCGTGTTCGCCGCGATGCGACATGCCCAACTCCATGATGCCGGCCACTTCCTGGCCGAAACGCACGCAGCGTGTGCAGTGGATGCAGCGGCTCATTTCCTCCATGGAAATCAGCGGACCGACATCCTTGTGGAACACCACGCGCTTTTCTTCTTCGTAACGCGACGAAGAACCACCGTAGCCGACGGCCAGATCCTGGAGCTGGCACTCACCACCCTGGTCACAGATCGGGCAGTCGAGCGGGTGGTTGATCAACAGGAATTCCATGACCGACTGCTGCGCCTTGATGGCCTTGTCGCTCTTGGTGCGGACGATCATGCCCTGGGTCACCGGCGTGGCGCAGGCGGGCATCGGCTTTGGCGCTTTTTCCACATCCACGAGACACATGCGGCAGTTGGCCGCGATGCTCAGCTTTTTGTGATAGCAGAAGTGCGGAATGTAGGTACCAGCCTTGTCGGCCGCATGCATGATCATGCTGCCTTCGGTGATCTCCACCTTCTTGCCGTCGAGTTCTATTTCAATCATGGGGATTCTCGCGATCAGGCGGTCGCCTTGACCAAGGGCGTCTTGTGTTCGATCAGGTGCTCGAACTCATGACGGAAATGCTTGATCATGGCGCGCACGGGCATGGCCGCTGCATCGCCGAGGGCGCAAATGGTGCGGCCCTGAATGTTGTCAGCGACCGAGTTGAGCAGGTTCAAGTCCTCGGGACGACCCTGACCATTCTTGATGCGCTCGATCACGCGCCACATCCAGCCCGTGCCTTCGCGGCAGGGCGTGCACTGGCCGCAGGACTCGTGCATGTAGAAGTAGGACAGGCGCAACAGGCTCTCGACCATGCAGCGCGAGTCGTCCATGACGATCACGGCACCCGAACCCAGCATGGAACCGGCCTTAGCGATCGAGTCGTAGTCCATGGTGCAGTCCATCATGATGGAAGCCGGCAACACAGGGGCCGACGATCCACCGGGGATGACCGCCTTGAGCTGGCGACCGCTGCGCACGCCACCCGCCAGCTCCAGCAGCTTGGCGAACGATGTCCCCATCGGGATTTCGTAGTTGCCCGGACGTTCCACGTCGCCGCTGACGGAAAAAATCTTGGTGCCGCCGTTGTTCGGCTTGCCACATTCCAGATAGGCCTGTCCACCGTTGCGGATGATCCAGGGCACCGCCGCGAAAGTCTCGGTGTTGTTGATCGTCGTCGGCTTGCCATACAGGCCGAAGCTGGCCGGGAACGGTGGCTTGAAGCGCGGCTGGCCTTTCTTGCCTTCCAGCGATTCGAGCAGCGCGGTTTCCTCGCCGCAGATGTAGGCGCCGAAGCCGTGCGAGGCGTGCAGCTGGAAGCTGAAATTGCTGCCCAGGATGTTGTTGCCCAGCAGGCCGGCAGCGCGAGCCTCTTCCAGCGCTTCTTCAAACCGTTCGTAGGTCTGGAAAATCTCGCCGTGGATGTAGTTGTAACCCACGTTGATGCCCATCGCGTAGGCCGCGATGGCCATGCCCTCGATCACGATGTGCGGGTTGAACTGCATGATCTCGCGATCCTTGCAGGTTCCAGGCTCGCCTTCGTCCGAGTTGCAGACCAGGTATTTCTGGCCGGGAAACTGGCGCGGCATGAAGCTCCACTTCAGGCCCGTCGGAAAGCCGGCGCCACCGCGACCACGCAGCGACGATTCCTTCACCGTGGCAATCACCTGGTCCTGCGTCAGACCTTCACCGCCATCCTTGCCCAGAATCTTGCGCAGCGCCTGGTAGCCGCCACGGGCTTCGTAGTCCTTGAGGCGCCAGTTCGTGCCGTCGAGATCCGCATAGATCTGGGGGGTGATGTGCCGACCGTGAAAGCAGGTCTGCACACCCGTGGCCTGGAACTGGCCCAGAATTTTTTCAGCCGACATCACTTGGCCTCCACAGCTTTGAGGCCGTCGATCAGCTGGTCGAGCTTGTCATTGCTCATGAAGCTGCACATGGTGCGGTCATTGACCAGGAGCACCGGCGAATCCGCACAGGCACCGAGGCACTCGCACTGCTGCAGGGTGAACAAGCCGTCGGGCGTGGTCTCGCCCATGCTCACCCCGAGCTTGCCTTCGAGGTGGGCCAGCGCCTTGCCACCGTCGCGCAGCTGGCAGGGCAGGTTGGTGCAGACGTTGAGCTTGTACTTGCCCACCGGCTGCTGGTTGTACATGTTGTAGAAGGTCGTGACTTCGTGCACGGCCATCGGCGCCATGCCCAGATAGTCGGCAACGACCTTTTCGCTGTCAACGCTGACGTAGCCCAACTCCTGCTGGACGATGGACAGACAGGCCATGACGGCCGACTGCTTCTGGTCCGCGGGAAATTTCGCAACTTCGCGCGCGAAACGCGCTTTGGTAGCTTCAGAGATCATCGATCAATCTCTCCAAACACAATGTCCATGGTGCCGATGATGGCCACCGCGTCTGCAATCATGTGGCCACGTGACATTTCGTCCATGGCCGCCAGATGCGCGAATCCGGGGGCGCGGATTTTCAGCCGGTAAGGTTTGTTGGCGCCGTCGCTCACCATGTAGATGCCGAACTCGCCCTTGGGATGCTCCACGGCGGCATAAGCCTCGCCCTCAGGCACGTGGAAACCTTCGGTGAACAGCTTGAAGTGGTGGATCAACTCCTCCATGTTCGCCTTCATGGATTCACGCGCGGGTGCGGCCACCTTGTGGTTGTCCGTGATCACCGGCCCGGGGTTGGCGCGCAGCCAAGCCGCGCACTGGGCGATGATGCGGTTCGACTCGCGCATTTCCTGCACGCGCACCAAGTAGCGGTCGTAACAGTCGCCCGTCTTGCCGACGGGAATGTCGAAATCCATCTCACCATACACGTCGTACGGCTGCTTCTTGCGCAGATCCCAAGCGATGCCGGAACCCCGCAACATGGGACCGGTCATGCCCATGTTGAGTGCGCGCTCGGGTGTCACGACACCGACACCCACGGTGCGCTGTTTCCAGATGCGGTTGTCCGTCAGCAGGGTTTCGTATTCATCCACGCAGTGCGGGAAGCGACGGGTAAAGTCGTCGATGAAATCCAGCATCGAGCCCTGGCGGTTCGCATTCCGCTCGGCGATCGCCTTGGCATTCCGGATCTTGCTGGCCTTGTACTGCGGCATCGTGTCGGGCAGGTCGCGGTAGACGCCGCCCGGACGGAAATAGGCTGCGTGCATGCGCGCGCCCGACACGGCCTCGTACATGTCGAACAGGTCTTCACGCTCGCGGAA
>JAHFQI010000070.1 GCA_023259355.1 Comamonadaceae bacterium | reverse complement strand
GGGCGACAAGGCCGCCCCGGCCGCTTGCATGGGCACGAGCCCATGCGGCGCACCCGAAGCATCCACTCATCCCGATTGCGCTCCAACGCGATCCCCTGCGAGATCGTGAACAGGCTCTGAGTCCGCTGGCGCCAGAAGGCGCGGATGGAGGGCGGCACCGGCCATTGATTTCCACTATCTGGCGGGGGCGTGCATTTCGTTTGCTGAAAATTTGAGCAGCTACAATGCTGCCTCCTTTTTCAGCATCCGCTGCGCGCATATTCCTTCCCCTTCATGCAGATCGGCCACATCCCTTTGGCGAACCGCTTGTTCGTCGCCCCCATGGCGGGCGTCACGGACCGGCCGTTTCGCCAGCTGTGCAAGCAGCTCGGCGCGGGCTACGCGGTGAGCGAGATGGTGACCTCGCGCAAGGACCTGTGGAACAGCCTCAAGACCTCGCGCCGGGCCAACCATGAAGGCGAGCCCGGGCCGATTGCCGTGCAGATTGCCGGCACCGAGGCGCAGATGATGGCCGAGGCCGCGCTCTACAACGTGGATCGGGGCGCGCAGATCATCGACATCAACATGGGCTGCCCGGCCAAGAAGGTGTGCAACAAATGGGCGGGCTCGGCGCTGATGCAGGACGAGGCCCTGGCCGTGGAAATCGCCGCCGCCGTGGTCGAGGCCTGCGCCCCGCGCAACGTGCCCGTCACGCTCAAGATGCGCACCGGCTGGTGCCAGCAGCACAAGAACGCCGTGGCATTGGCGCGGCAGTTTGAAAAGGTGGGCATCCAGATGCTCACCGTGCACGGCCGCACGCGCGAGCAGGGTTACAAAGGCCAGGCCGAATACGACACCATTGCCGCAGTGAAGGCCGCCGTGCGCGTGCCCGTGGTGGCCAACGGCGACATCACCACGCCGGAAAAGGCCCGCGCCGTGCTGGCCGCCACCGGGGCCGACGCCCTCATGATCGGCCGCGCAGCGCAAGGCCGGCCCTGGATCTTCCGCGAGGTGGGCCACTTCCTGGCCACGGGCGAGCACCTGGCACCGCCGCTGGTGGCCGAGCTGCGGCGCCTGCTGCTGGAGCACCTGCAGGACCACTACCGCCTGTATGGCGAACTGACCGGTGTGCGCAGCGCGCGCAAGCACATTGCCTGGTACCTGCGCGCGCTGCCGGGCGGCGAGGCCTTGCGGCAGCACATCAATACGATAGAAGACTGCACCACGCAGTGGCAGGCGGTGGCCGACTACCTGGATGCCCTGGCGCAACAGATGGACCGGCTGCCGGCCGCCACCGATGTGGATGCGAATACACAAGAACAAGAGGGAATGGCTGCATGAGCAAGAAAAACATTGAAGAATCCGTGCGCGAAAGCCTGCAAGGCTACTTTCGCGACCTGGGCGGCGAGACGCCCGATGGCATGTACGACATGGTGGTTCGCCTGGTCGAGCGCCCGCTGCTGGAGGTGGTGATGCTCCAGGCCGACAACAACCAGTCGCGGGCCGCCGAATGGCTGGGCCTGAACCGCAACACCCTGCGCAAGAAGCTGGTCGAGCACAAGATGCTCTGATGCCAGGGTGTCATTTGCTATTTAATTTATAGCTTCTGGCGCTTGTTGAGTAAGCGCCAGTGCCTGTTTTTATTCAAACTCTATCCATCCACACCATGAACGCACTTCTCTCCGTCTCCGACAAGACCGGTATCGTCGAATTCGCCCAGGCCTTGCACGCGCTCGGCATCAAGCTCTTGTCCACCGGCGGCACCGCCAAACTGCTGGCCGACAAGGGCCTGCCCGTGACCGAGGTGGCCGAAGTCACCCAGTTCCCCGAGATGCTCGACGGCCGCGTCAAGACCCTGCACCCCAAGGTGCATGGCGGCCTGCTGGCCCGCCGCGAGTTGCCCGAGCACATGGCCGCTCTCAAGGAGCACGGTATCGACACCATCGACCTGCTGGTGGTCAATCTCTACCCCTTTGAAGCCACGGTGGCCAAGGCCGGTTGCACGCTGGCCGATGCCATCGAGAACATCGACATCGGGGGCCCCGCCATGGTGCGCAGCGCCGCCAAGAACTGGAAAGACGTGGGCGTGATCACCTCGGCGGACCAGTACGAGGCCGTGCTGGCTGAACTGAAGGCGGGCGGCAAGCTGTCTGACAAGCTGCGCTTTGCGCTGTCGGTGGCCGCGTTCAACCGCATCAGCCAGTACGACGGCGCCATCAGCGACTACCTGTCGTCGGTCGCGTTCGAAGCCGAAAAGCTGTCTGAAACCTACGTGCCCGCCCGCACCCAGTTCCCCGGCCAGAGCAATGGCATCTTCACCAAGGTGCAGGACCTGCGCTACGGCGAAAACAGCCACCAGCAGGCCGCGCTGTACCGCGACCTCTACCCCGCGCCCGGCTCGCTGGTCACCGGCGTGCAGCTGCAGGGCAAGGAGCTCTCCTACAACAACATCGCCGACGCCGATGCCGCCTGGGAATGCGTCAAGAGCTTCGAGGCCGCCGCCTGCGTGATCGTCAAGCACGCCAACCCCTGCGGCGTGGCCGTGGGCCTGGATGCCCTGAGCGCCTACAGCAAGGCCTTCCAGACCGACCCCACCAGCGCCTTTGGCGGCATCATCGCGTTCAACCGCGTGGTCGATGGCGCGGCCGCAGCCCAGGTCAGCAAGCAGTTTGTCGAGGTGCTGATGGCGCCCGACTTCACGGCGGAAGCGCTGGAAATCTTCAAGGCCAAGGCCAATGTGCGCCTGATGAAAATCGCGCTGCCAGCCCATGGTGGCCAAACCGACTGGGAACGCGGCCGCAACGCCATGGACGCCAAGCGCATCGGTTCGGGCCTGCTGCTGCAGACCGCCGACAACCACGAGCTGGCCCTGGCCGACCTGAAGGTGGTGACCACCAAGCAGCCCTCGAACGAAGAAATGCAAGACCTGTTGTTTGCGTGGAAGGTGGCCAAGTACGTCAAGAGCAACGCCATCGTCTTCTGCAAGGGCGGCATGACCATGGGCGTGGGTGCCGGCCAGATGAGCCGCCTGGATTCGGCCCGCATCGCCAGCATTAAGGCCCAGCATGCCGGCCTGACCCTGCAGGGCACGGCCGTGGCGAGCGACGCCTTCTTCCCCTTCCGCGACGGCCTGGATGTGGTGGTCGATGCAGGCGCCACCTGCGTGATCCAGCCCGGCGGCAGCATGCGCGACCAGGAGGTGATTGACGCCGCCAACGAGCGCGGCGTGGCCATGGTGTTCAGCGGCGTGCGGCACTTCCGCCACTGATCGGTTTCGATCAGAGCAACAAAAAAGCGGCCTCGGCCGCTTTTTTGTTGTCTGCGTTCCTGCCCGGAGCGCGGGGCGGTCAGGCCGCCACGATGTGCCCGCGTCCGCTGGCGCCGGCCAGCACCTTGAGTGACTTGTCGGTGCTGGCGGTGTAGTTGCGGCTGGTGATGGTGTTCACATACACCCAGTCGGCACGGCACTCGGTGGCCGTGGCGGTGAGCAGCATGTAGCCGCGGCGCGCGGTGTCGCAGTATTTCAGCGTCTTGATCAACTGCTGGAAGGCGCCCGCCAGCATGGCCGGGTTTTCCTTGGGCAGGTATTCCTCGAAGCCGGGCGACGACACCGACGAGGTGGCGAACTCCACGCCCACGGCGTTGCCGTTCATGTCGGCCAGTTCGTTGGCCCAGGCGTTGTGCGTGTCGCCCGACAGCACCACCAGGTTCTTGCCCAGGCTGCGGGCCGTGCCCAGCACGGTTTCGCGCGCGGCCTGGTAGCCGTCCCAGGCGTCGAGGTTGTAGGGGATGCTGGGCTGGGCCAGGATGGCCTGCTCGGCGGGGGTCAGCGTGGCGGGCGCAGTCTGGGCCTTGGCCACGAGGGCCGAGTATTGCGACAGCGACACCCCCGTGGCCGGGTTGTTGAAATGGAGCAGCAGGGGGGCGGGCACGTTCATGCGCCCCATCAGCACCTGCTGGCCCAGCACCTGCCAGGTGGCGCTGGAGGCAGCCATCTGCTGCTGCAGCCATTGGGTCTGTGTGCTGCCCATCAGCTGGCGCGCGGGGTTGCCCACGGCGGCGGTAAAGCCAGCGGCATCGATGCCGCTGGCGGTGATGTAGTTGTTGTAGTCGAGCTGCTCTTCGCGTCCGATGGCGCGCGTGTCCAGCATGTGCAGCGCCACCAGGTCGCCAAATTGAAAACTGCGGTAGATCAGCTCGGGCTGCGCGTTGCGGGTGGGCATCCACTCGTGGTAGGCCTGCATGGCGGCGGCCTTGCGTGTGGCAAAGCTGCCTTCGGTGGCGCTCTGGTGGTTTTCGGCGCCGTTGGCCCAGGTGTCATTGGCGATCTCATGGTCGTCCCAGATGGCGATCATGGGCGCCACGGCGTGCAGGGCCTGCAGGTCGGGGTCGGTCCGGTACTGCGCGTGGCGCGCGCGGTAGTCTGCCAGCGAGAGGATTTCGCCTGCGGGCTGTACCAGGCGGCCCAGCTGTTCGGCATTGGCCGAGGCATAGCCGCCGCGCGCGTATTCGTACAGGTAGTCGCCCAGGTGCACCGTGGCGTCCAGGTCGCTGCGGCGTGCGGCTTCGGCATACACATTGAAGTAGCCTGCCGGATAGTTGGCGCACGAGAACACGGCCAGCCTGACCTGCGCGACACTGCCCGTGGGCAAGGTGCGCGTGCGTCCCAAGGGGGAGCTGGCCGCGTAGGCGGTGAAACGGTAGTGGTAGGCCGTGGCGGGCTTCAGGCCGGTGGCATCGACCTTGACGGTGAAGTCGCGGGCTGCGGTGGCGGTGGCCTGTCCCTTGGCCACCACGGTGGTGAAGGCGGCATCGCTGGCCAGCTCCCATTGCACGGGGATGTCTGCTGTGGCACCCGCAGCCGGCGTCACGCGCGTCCACAGGATCACACGGTCGCTCAGCGGGTCGCCGCTGGCCACGCCGTGGACAAAGCGCACTTCCGGGTCGTCGCCGCCACCGCAGGCCGCCAGCGGCAAGGTGCCGAGCGCCGTGGCGCCCCAGGCCATCTGGCGCACGAAGCGGCGCCGGCCCGTGTCCGTGGCTGCCTCCGTGGCGGTAGCAGGCTGCAACAAGTTGGTCAGGGGCTTCTTGTCGTGGGGGCTGTGCATGGTGGAACGCTCGGGTTAAAGCCACCAAGGCTGACAGGCGCTTGTGACGGGGCTGTGAACGCCTGCACCATGCAAAAACCCCGTGGCAACGGGGTGCGTTGCCACGGGGTTGGTGGGAGAAAGCCAATGAGCGTTTTTGACTTGTGGCGCTTATCTGGGAAGCGCTATGCGCCCTTATTTTGTGAGCGTTCTGAAGACGTCGCGCGCAATGGACACGGTGTCGGCAATGTCCTGCGCCGTATGGGCGGCGCTCACAAAGCCGGCTTCGTAGAGCGCGGGCGCGATGTACACGCCGCGGCCGAGCAGGCCATGGAACAGCTGGTTGAAGCGCGCGCCGTCGGTCTTCAGCACTTGCGCGTAGTTCTGCGGCAACTCGGGCAGCAGGAAGAAGCCGAACATGCCGCCCTCGCAGTCGGCGCTGAAAGGCACGCCTTCGGCCGCCGCCGCTGCGGCCAGCCCATCGACCAGCGAGCGGGTACTGGCGCCCAGGGTGTCAAAGAAGCCGGGCTTCCTGATCTCGCGCAGCGTGGCCAGGCCGCAGGCCGTGGCCACGGGGTTGCCCGACAGGGTGCCGGCCTGGTACACCGCGCCCAGGGGTGCCAGGTGCTCCATGATGGCGCGCGAGGCGCCAAAGGCCGCCAGCGGCATGCCCCCACCGATCACCTTGCCCAGCACCGTGATGTCGGGCCGGAAGCCCGGGATGCTTTTGGCGTACACGCTTTGCGCGCTGCCCAGGGCCACGCGAAAGCCGGTCATCACTTCGTCCAGCACCAGCAATGCGCCATATTCGGTGCACAGCTCGCGGCAGCGGCGCATGAAGGGCACGCTGGCGCGCACGAAGTTCATGTTGCCGGCAATGGGCTCGATCATCAGACAGGCCAGGTCCTTGCCGTGCAGGGCGAAGGCCTCTTCGAGCCGGGCCACGTTGTTGTATTCGAGCACCAGCGTGTGCTGCACCACTTCGGGCGGCACGCCGGCGCTGGTGGCGTTGCCAAAGGTCGCCAGACCCGAGCCGGCCTTGACCAGCAGTGCATCGGCATGGCCGTGGTAGCAGCCCTCGAACTTGATGAGCTTGCTGCGCCCCGTGGCGCCGCGTGCCAGGCGGATGGCGCTCATGCCGGCTTCGGTGCCCGAGCTGACCAGGCGGATCATCTCCATGGAGGGCACCAGGCCCAGGATTTCTTCGGCCAGCTCGATCTCGCGCTCGGTCGGGGCACCAAAGCTGAAGCCTTCCAGCGCGGCTTTCTGCACGGCTTCGAGCACGGCCGGGTGGCCATGGCCCAGGATCATCGGACCCCAGGAGCCGATGTAGTCGATGAAGCGCTGGTCATTGGCGTCCCAGAAGTAGGCGCCCTGCGCGCGCTTGACAAAGCGGGGCGTTCCGCCCACGGCCTTGAAGGCCCGCACGGGCGAGTTCACGCCACCGGGGATGAGCGCCTTGGCGCGTTCGAACAGGGGGATGTTGAGGTCAGTGCTTGGTGTCATGGGGTGGCATCACAAAGCCTTCGAGGGCCTGTGTTTCGTCAATGGGTTCTTCTTCATCGCCATCGTCCTCATCGGGCTGGGCCCAGAACATGCGATCGGGAATGATGTGCCCCATTCCGGGGCGAAATCCGGCGTCCAGGCAGCGGTCAAGGTAGCTCAGTGCTTCGCTGGTGGCTTCGCCCAGATCGTTGCCACTGGCTACCAGCGCTGTGAGGGCGGCCGAAAGGGTGTCGCCTGCACCGGCAAAGGTGGCGTCGAACAGCTCGAACTTGCCGCTGCCCAGCACGGTCTGGGGCGAGGCCAGCACGTTCTCGACGAACTGCTCGGGCAGCGGTATGCCCGTGACCAGGGTGTAAGGCACGCCCATTTCGGCGGCGGCCCGGGCGATGTCGCGGGCGGTGGGGCTGCGGTCGCTTCGCCACTCGGGTAGCAGCCAGCGCCACAGCGTGCTGTGGTTTCCGACCAATACGGATGTCTGTGGCAGCAGCAGTTCGCGAAAAGCATCCAGGTACTGGTCGATCAGGTCGTCCTGCCACCACGACAGGTTGGGCATGTAGGCGATGACGGGGACCTCGTCATAGTCCGTGGTGATCTCGGTAATGGCGCTGATGTTCTCGGGGCTGCCCACAAAACCGATCTTGATGGCCTGCACCGGCAAGTCTTCCAGCACGGTGCGCGCTTGCTCGGACACGGCCTCGTCGTCAAAACTGAAGTGGTCGAAGATCTCGGCGGTGTCGCGAACGTAAGCGCCTGTAACGACGGCAATGGGGTGTCCTCCCACCGAAGCAATGGTGCTGATATCGGCGGTAAGACCACCCGCACCGCTGGGATCGCTGGCATTGAACACCAGGACGCAGGCAGGGCTGGCATCGTCCGCTGCCTGGTCGGAAATGTCCGCTATATCAGAAGAAGGGGGGGTATTTGTTGTCATGGGCCGGATTCGGCAGTGAGGGTGGCACAGAAGCAGCAACCCGGTGTGATGACTAGATACAATCGTTGCATTCTATGTGAAGGCCCAGTAAGCTGTGACTGACTTTAAAACTTGGATGTGTCTGATCTGTGGATGGATATATGACGAGGCGCAAGGTTCACCCGAGCACGGCATTGCGCCCAACACGCCGTGGGACCAGGTCCCCATGAATTGGACCTGTCCCGAGTGTGGTGCCCGCAAAGAAGATTTCGAGTTGGTTCAGATTTGAGACGCTTCAGCACCATCTGCTGCGGCGTTGTTTTTTTCTCCATCGGGAGCAGTGACAATTGACTACAGCAGGCGCAACTTTCAAAGTGCTCGTGGTGGATGACAGCAATACCATTCGCCGAAGCGCCGAGATTTTTCTCAAGCAGGGAGGGCACGAGGTCTTGCTGGCAGACGATGGGTTCGATGCCTTGGCCAAGGTGAATGACTACCAACCGCAGCTCATTTTCTGCGACATTCTGATGCCCAAGCTTGATGGATATCAGACATGCGCCATCATCAAGCGCAATGCGCGTTTTGCAGATACTCCTGTGGTCATGCTGTCCTCCAAGGATGGCGTGTTTGACAAAGCGCGTGGCCGCATGGTCGGTTGCCAGGAATATCTCACCAAACCCTTTACCAAAGACCAGTTGTTGCAGGCGGTGCAGCAATTCGGTAATTCCCAACAAGGAGCCATGTAATGCCTATTCAGAAAGTGCTGGTCGTTGACGACTCGAAGACCGAGTTAATGTTTCTGACCGACTTGCTGCAGAAAAAAGGCATGCAAGTGCGTACCGCTGAAAATGCCGAAGAGGCGTTTCGCCGATTGGCGGAAGAAAAGCCCGATTTGATTTTGATGGACGTGGTGATGCCGGGGCAAAATGGTTTCCAGCTGACCCGTTCCATTACGCGTGATCCCCTCTATGCGGATGTGCCCATCATCATGTGCACCAGCAAAAACCAGGAAACAGATCGTGTCTGGGGAATGCGCCAAGGCGCACGTGGCTACATCACGAAACCGGTAGATTCAGCCGAGCTGCAGGCCAAGATCGATGCGCTGAACTGAGGCGGTTCGCGTTCATGGCCAATCGCGAAGCACTGCGAGAACTCCAGACCCGTCTCGCCAGCCGTCTTCAGGCGGCAAGGGGTGAGGGAGTATCTGTTTCCTCCTGGCTGGCGGTCGAGGCTGCCGGGCAGGCTTATCTGTTGCCGCTGGGTCAATCGGGTGAAATTTTTCCCTGGATCGCGGTTCAGCGTGTCCCTTACACCCAGAAATGGTTTCTGGGTGTGGCCAATCTGCGGGGTGGTCTTGTGGGGGTGGTGGATCTGGCGGGGCTGCTGGGATCGACCATCGCGCGCAATGAGCAGGCCCTGTCGGAGGCCAGTCTGCTTGCTTTCAATGCTGCACTGGAAGTCAACGCGGCCCTCTTGGTGGATCGGCTTGCCGGGCTGCGGGGCACGGATGCCTTTGTCTCGTCGGAGCCACCGGCCCCGGACGCCCCCGCCTTTTTTGGCACCATCTATGTGGATTCGAATGGGACCCGCTGGCAGGAGATCAATCTTCAGATGCTGTCCCAAAATCCTGCTTTCCTGAGTATCAGTGCTTGAGTTTTTCTGTAAGGCTGCACCATGTCCGTCGTGAATCAATTTGGAAAACTGTTCAATCGCAAGCCCGAGGAGTCGGACAAGGTGCTGGGTGCCGGCATGGTGGATGGCCGGCACAATGCTTTGGAAGCGGGAACTGTCGAGGCCAGCGTGGTGCGGGAGTCTTACCAGACCGATGCCATGAACAGTGTGCAAGGTGATCCAGGTGGCGAGTCGCTGGAATCATCGGCGAACGAAACGGACGAAGACTTCATTTCCTTGCCGCTGCTGGGCCGTTCCACGGCGGCTGGCCACCAGCGGCGCTTGCTGGCGTTGTTGGCCATTGGCGTTGTGGCGCTGGCACTGATTGCGGGTTGGGTGCTGCGGCAGGCAGATCGCTCTGCCCAGCAGTTGGCTGCTACCGGTCAGTCGCTGATGCAGTCCCAGCGGCTTGCCAAATCTGTTTCGCAGGCGCTGGTGGGGAGTCCGCAGGCCTTCCCGGACGTGGTGGAAAGCTCTGGTGTTCTGGCCCGCAACGTGCGCGCACTGGGCACTGGCGACAGTGAGCTGGGCGTGCAGTCCCTGGGCGAACAGCTCCGGCCGGATCTGGAGGCCGTGAACCCGCTCATGGAGCGCGCGGAACGCAACGCCAGCGTGGTGATGGGGCAGCAGAAAATCCTTATGCAGGTGGGCGACGCACTGCGCACCATCAATCGCCAGTCGTCGGATCTGCTGGAAATCGCAGAAACCGTGTCGTCTCTCAAGCTGCAGCAAAACGCTCCGGCGGCCGAGATTTCCGCCGCCGGTCAATTGGTGATGCTGACCCAGCGTATTGGCAAGTCGGCCAATGAATTCCAGACCATGGAAGGCGTAAGCCCCGAAGCCGTGTTCCTGCTGGGCAAGGACTTGAATTCCTTCAAGGAAATTGCCCAAGGCCTGCTCAATGGAAGTCCGGAGTTGCGGCTGGCTGCAACCAAGGATGCGCAGACACGCGAACAGCTCGAAGCCCTGATCAAACTCTACGAAGAGACCCGTACGCAAGCCAGTGCCATTCTGGGCAACCTGCAAGGTCTGGTTTCTGCCCGGGAGGCCCAGTCGTCGATCATTGCCGATAGCGAGCCGCTGCGTCGCCAGTTGGAAGGCTTGCAGGACAAGCTTTCTTCGCAGACGGGCCTGGGGGCCGGGCAGTTTGCTGCCCTGGCGTTGGCGGGTTTGTTCGTGCTGCTTTGCGGTGTCGGAATTTCCCGCGTTCAGCTGCTGGACAGCCGGGGTCGCCAGGTGGCTGCTGAAGTACAGCAAAAGGATGCAAAACGCCAGGAGCAGGAGGCCAAGCGCGTCAACGATGCCAACCAGGCCGCCATTTTGCGTTTGATGAACGAATTGCAATCCGTTGCGGAAGGTGATCTGACGCAGGAAGCCACGGTGACCGAAGACATCACCGGCGCTATCGCTGACTCTGTGAACTACACGGTGGAAGAGTTGCGCCAACTGGTGGGCAGCGTGCAGAACACGGCAACCCGTGTGGCGCAGACGACGGCCCAGGTGGACAGCACGTCCACTGAGCTGCTGGCGGCTTCCACAGAGCAGCTGCGCGAAATTCGTGAAACCGGCCGGTCCGTTCTGGATATGGCGACCCGAATCAACGAAGTGTCCACCCAGGCGCAAGAGTCCGCTACGGTGGCGCGTCAGTCGCTGCAGGCGGCCGACTCGGGCTTGCAGGCTGTGCAGAACGCCATCGGTGGTATGAACTCGATTCGTGACCAGATCCAGGATACGTCCAAGCGGATCAAGCGTCTTGGTGAGTCGTCGCAGGAAATCGGTGAAATCACCGAGCTGATCTCGGACATTACCGAGCAGACCAACGTGCTGGCCCTGAACGCTGCCATTCAGGCCGCATCTGCGGGTGATGCCGGTCGCGGCTTCTCGGTGGTTGCCGAAGAAGTGCAACGACTGGCTGAGCGGTCCGCCGATGCAACCCGGCAGATTTCGGCCCTGGTGAAAGCCATTCAGACCGATACCCAGGATGCGGTGGCCGCCATGGAGCGTTCCACGCAGGGTGTGGTGGAAGGGGCGCGCCTGTCTGACAGTGCAGGTACCGCACTGACTGAAATTGACCGTGTGTCGCGCCGCCTGGCGGAGCTGATCGAGCAAATTTCGTCGTCCACGTCCCGGGAAGCTGTTCTGGCCAATGAAGTGGCAGACAACATCCAGCACATTTTTGCGGTGACCGAGCAGACGGGTGAGGGCACGCGTACCACGGCACAACAGGTGCGCGAGCTCTCGCACATGGCTGAAGAACTGCGCCAGTCGGTGGCACGTTTCAAGATCGCCTGACGCAACCATCAAGCAGTCATCAACCAGCGGCTCACTGCAGCCGGGGACGAATTCATGCCATCTATTGATGTCAACAATGCACCGGCCGCGGATGAAATCCAGGGCGTTCAGGATCTGGGGCCTCTGGCATGGGTGCTTGACGAACTGCGCAAATCACTGGATGGAGCTGTCAAGGCAATGCGCCGTTTTGTGCGGGACGCAGAGCTGGCGCGAGAGTCCGATCTGGCCTCGTTGGATGCCGGAGCCTTGCGTATTGCGCGCCAGCAGCTCCATCAGGCCAGCGGAGCGCTTGAAATGGTGGGCATGGGTTCGCCGGCCCTGGTCTTGCGAGCCATGGAGTCGGCCGTACAAAAGTTTGTGCAACGCCCTGAGCAATGCACAGACGATGCTGCTGCGGTGATCGAGCGTGCCAGCTTCGCCCTCATCGAATATCTCGAAAACGTGCTGGGAGGCAAGGCTGTTTCTGCGGTCGCCCTTTTTCCTCAGTACCGAGACGCCCAGGCGCTGGCAGGGGCCGAGCGTGCGCACCCTGCAGATCTGTGGCCGGCGGAGCGTCGTTTCCGTGAGCCGGAAGATTCCGTGGCAGCCACGCCGTTGCCATACGGCCCCGAGGCACGGGCGCGCCTAGATTCTGCAGTATTGAAAATCGTCAAATCGGGCGATCAGTCGGCCGCGACGAGCATGCGCGAAATCTGCCTGGGTTTTGCTGCGGCCCAGTCCGACCGCCAGTCGCGGGCTTTCTGGAAGATCTGTGCCGGTTTCTTCGAAGCACTTGGCGCAGGGCTGCTGGCGCCCGACGTCTACGTGAAGCGGGTGGCGTCGCGCGTGCTGATGCAGTACGCCACCTTGGCCAAGGGCGACGATGCCATTGCTGATCGCTTGGTCCAGGATCTGCTTTTCTTCTGTTCACAGGCGAATCTCGCGGGCGGTGAGGCGGATAAGGCGCCGGCTCTCGAAGCCGTCAGAAAATCCTTTGGTCTGGAGCGATTCAAGCCGGTAGATTATGAAATCGCGCGTTTTGGCCGGTTTGACCCGGCCTTGCTGGCGCAGGCGCGCAAGCGCATCGCATCTGCTACCGAAACCTGGTCCGCGCTGGCAGGTGGAGACCGCAACAAGCTCAAGCCGGCAGCGGATCAGTTCAGTCTGGTTTGCGACTCGCTGCGCAAGCTGCATCCGGGAAGCGAAAGTCTCGCCGCAGGCCTGACGCGGGCCCTTGAGTCCACAACCCGCTCGGGGGAACCGCCGTCACCAGCGCTGGCAATGGAGGTGGCAACTTCAGTGCTTTACCTGCAGGCCGCGTTTGAGGAGCTGGATGCGGATGACGGACTGATGGAGTCGCGTGCAGAGCGCCTGGCGCAGCGGCTGGACGCTGTGGTCGCGGGCGCGGAGCCAGAGCCGCTTGAACTCTGGATGGAAGAGCTGTACCGCCGGGTCAGCGACAACCAGACAATGGGCAGTGTGGTGGATGAATTGCGTTCCACACTGGGTGAAGCCGAGAAAGCGCTGGACCAGTTTTTCCGGAATTCCCAGGATACGGAGGTGTTGGCGGCAGTGCCGGGCCACCTGGCGCAGATGCGTGGCGTCTTGTCCGTTCTGGGACTGGAGCAGGCATCGCTGGCGGTGGTGCGCATGCGTGACACCGTGGAGCACTTGCTCATCAATGACATTCCTGAAGAAGATCGACAGCCAGCGTTTGAAAAGCTGGGCAACAGCCTGGGAGCGCTCGGATTTCTGATTGACATGCTGAGCTACCAGCGCACGATGGCGCGCAAGCTCTTTGTTTACGATGAAGAGCTCGGGGAGTTGCGTATCCTGGTGGGCAAAACCCGCGCCCGTGCCACCGATGATGTGGCAGAAGCACCGGCCAAGATGGAGGAGCGTGCGGCTCCGTCTCTGCCGGATGTGGTACCACGTTTTCCTGCGCAGGAGCAGGCTGCGGTGGCAGCGGCGTTGGCCCAGATACCTGATGCCGGTCCCCAGCCAGAGGCGGCAACGGAAGTGCTGTCAGCGGATATTTTCTTTGATCTCCCGTTGCCGGAGGATCTTCCTTCTGCTGCATCCGTCCCTCCCTCCGTCGCAACCCCTGCATCAGCGACCGCGTCAGAGCCTGGATTGGACGATGAGTTGCTGGGCGTTTTCCTGGAGGAGGCCCGTGAGGTGGTGGCTACAGGTCTGGCAGCCATTGAAGTGCTGTCCGAAGAGCCAGCCAATCTGAGCGAGCAAACCACCTTGCGTCGTGCGTTTCATACCCTCAAGGGCAGCTCGCGCATGGTGGGGCTCCATGATTTCGGCGAGGCGGCCTGGTCCATGGAGCAATTGCTGAACGCCTGGCTGGCCGAGCAAAAGCCCATGCAGCCCAATTTGCTGCAGTTGTCGTCGGATGGCTTGCAGGCGTTTGGCCGCTGGGCCGATGATATCTCTGCAGGATCTGCGTTGGTCTGGGGGGCTGAAGCATTCCGCCGTTCCGCCGATGCCATGCGCCTTGACGGCACTTTGCTGCCGCTCATGGCGCGGGGGGCGGCCGTGGCGCCAGTCGAAACAGACGCTGTCGCGACAGCCGTCCTGCCCGCACCGCAGGCTGGCGTGGACGCGGTGGACGCAGCGCTTGCCGTCGCCGCCGTGCCTGAGCCATTGCTGGCGGATGGCGCCGAAGCGGAGACGGAAGCGGAATCGGCTGCAGAAAGTCTGGCGTTGGATGTTTCTGCGGCGACCGTGACGGAAGACATCGATTTCTCCGTGTTCTCCGAGGCCCTGAACGAAACTGGGGCCACGGCGGAGGTGGTGAGTGAGTCCATCCCTCTGGATCTGGAGTTGCCCGATTTGGTGCCAGCGCCTGATGTGGCCATGGATGCCGCCTCCGGCGATCTGCCTGCCACGGTTGCAAGCCCGGACGATGGGGGCGCATCTTCGTTGTTGTCCGGCGATGTGCCGGAGTTCCTGGCGGACGCTGCACAGGATGCCAGCCTCGCTGGCACGGGTGTGGATGTGAGCTTGCCAGAGGCTGGGCTTGAGCCTTGCGTCGTGCCAGTCTCGGAGCCCGAGGAAGAAACGCCGACGGATGAGGCGGTCAAGGTGATCGAGACCTTGCGAATCGGTATCCCCCTGTACAACGTGTACCTCAATGAGGCTGACGAGTGGTCGCGGCGACTGGTTACCTGTATGCAAGAGTGGGCGCTCGAGTTGCATGAGCCTTTGCCGGACATGGCAGTAGCTCTGGCCCATTCGCTCGCTGGCAGTTCGTCGACCGTGGGGTTCTCGGCACTGTCCGACCTGGCCAGGGTGGTCGAGCACGCGATGCAGCATGTCCAACTGCAGTCTGGTGGTACCGTCGAACAGGCCGAAGCGTTCATGGCCGCCGCGGACGATATTCGCCGTCTTCTGCACCAGTTTGCGGCAGGGTTCCTCAAAGAGCCGAACGAAGCAGTATTGCAGCAGCTGCGCCAGATCCTCGAAACCGAGGTGGCCAATACCCTGCCACCTCCGGAAGATGAGTTCGATGACATCGCTCTTCCGAAGGATGGCGTACCGGCTGCCAGCGTCGGTCCTGACTTCGTTGTACCGGAGCTGCCGATTGCGAAGGCGGCGGAAGTGGCCGCTGCTGGGTATGTGGCCCCGGCGCTCTCCGTGGTGGGAAGTGACCATGACCAGCCCATCGACGATGCCATGGCCCATGGCGTCTCCGAGCGGTCGGATGTGGATGATGACATTGACGCCATTGACGTCATTGATCCCGATCTGTTCCCCATCTTTGAAGAAGAAGCCGCGGAACTGCTGCCCCAACTGGGTGGCGCATTGCGACAGTGGGCATCCCGTCCGGACAATCTCGGTGCGCGCAACGAGGTACTGCGGGCCTTGCACACCCTCAAGGGCAGTTCCCGCCTTGCCGGTGCCATGCGCCTGGGAGAGATGTCCCACCGACTCGAATCGGCCATCGAACAGCTGGACATGGAGTCTGTCACGACGGACCAGATTGAACCGTTGCTTGCGAGTTTTGATGGATTGCAGGCGAACCTCGAGTTCCTGCGCGCCGTCGGTGCGCACGGGGCAGCTGGCGCCGACGGCTCTTCCCCTACGGTTCCGAGCGATCTGGGTACCGCTGCGAATGGTTCAGGTGCCATCTTGGCAGCTGTGTCGCCTCCAAAGCCCTCGGTAAGGCTTCCGGGGCCCTCGCAGCTGGCCCCTGTGCGCGTGGCGGCCAACCAGTCGGTGCGTGTGCGTGCGCAATTGCTGGACCGCCTGGTGAATCAGGCGGGCGAGGTCATGATCAGCCGCTCGCGTCTGGACGCGCGTCTGGGTCAGTTCCGCAGTTCACTGGCGGATCTTTCGGGCAACCTGGACCGCCTGCGTCAGCAGCTGCGTGACATCGAGGTGCAGTCCGAGTCGCAGATGCAGTCGCGACTGGCACTCTCAAAGGATTCCGCCGCCGGATTCGACCCGCTGGAGTTCGACCGTTTTACGCGGGTACAGGAACTCACGCGCATGATGGCCGAGTCGGTGAACGACGTTGCCACCGTGCAACGCAACCTGCAGCGTGCCATGGAAGGCGCCGAGGACGACCTGATCGCTCAGGGCCGCCAGGCGCGTGAGTTGCAACGCGATCTCTTGCGCACACGCATGGTGGAGTTCGAGGGCATCGCCGAGCGTCTGTATGCAGTGGTGCGCCAGGCATCCAAGGAAACCGGCAAGCAGATCAAACTCGACATCACGGGTGGTTCCATCGAAATGGACCGTGGCGTGCTCGATCGCATGACGCCCGCCTTCGAGCATTTGCTGCGCAATTGCGTGGTGCATGGCATTGAAGCATCCGAGGTCCGTGTGGCTGCGGGCAAGCCCGCATCGGGCACTATCACCGTGGATTTGCGCCATGAAGGCAATGACGTATCGGTTGAATTCCGGGACGATGGCGCCGGTCTGGATCTGCAGCGCATCCGAGAAAAGGCCATGGCCCAAGGGCTCGTGCAGGTCGACGCGGACATCAGTGATACCGAAGCTGCCAACCTAATCTTCATGCCAGGCTTTTCCACGGCATCCGAGGTGACAGGCCTGGCGGGACGCGGCATCGGGATGGACGTCGTGCGTTCGGAAATCAATGCCCTGGGTGGCCGGATTGAAACCTCGACCGAATCGGGCAAGGGTGCCGCCTTCCGCATGGTGCTGCCTTTGACCACTGCAGTGACGCAGGTGGTGATGTTGCGTGCGGGAGATCTGGTCATCGGCGTGCCGGCCAACGTGGTTGAAATCGTGCGGCGTACCACTGCTGCAGATCTTGAGGAAGCGTATCGCACAGGTTACTTTGACGATGGCTTCGAACCATTGCCATTTTTCTGGGTCGGTGCATTGCTTCAGGCTTCAGCGCGCAGCAGTGAAGCCGCCGGCAAGACGCGGCCTGTGGTGATTTTCCGCAGTGCGTCGCAGCGCATCGCCATGCATGTGGATGAAGTGCTGGGCAACCAGGAAGTCGTGGTGAAGAACCTGGGCGCCCAACTGTCGCGCCTGCCAGGCCTGGCCGGCATGTCGGTGCTGGTTTCTGGCGCCGTGGTGCTGATCTACAACCCGGTGGCGCTGTCCACGGTGTATGGCGACCAGGTTCGTGCAGCCAGTGCCGGCTTGCCCGCCATACTGGAAGCCGAAAGTCCTGACGCCGGCAAACCGCCCGCTTCGATGCTCGCAGGCCCCACCCAGGTGCCTTTGGTGCTGGTGGTGGATGATTCCATCACCGTGCGCCGTGTCACGCAGCGATTGCTGCAACGTGAGGGCTATCGCGTGGCGCTCGCTGCCGATGGCCTGCAGGCCCTGGAGCGCTTGCAGGAAGAGCGTCCGACGGTGGTGTTGTCCGACATTGAAATGCCGCGCATGGACGGATTTGACCTGGCACGCAACATCCGGGCAGACGGTGCATTGAAGGGGTTGCCGATCATCATGATCACATCCCGCATCGCAGAAAAGCACCGCGAGCATGCGATGGAACTGGGAGTCAACCACTATCTGGGCAAGCCGTACTCGGATGAAGAACTGCTCAGCCTCATCCAGCACTACGCCCGGCTGGAGGCGACTGCAGAGGCATGATCTGGGTTGACTGGCCCGCAGGGGCCGGTCAATCGGTGCAGCCTTGCTGGCAGCGCCGATAAGATGCCAGCATGATCAGGAGACCCCATGGATTCGGTAACACCTGAGGCGGACAGCCGTCTGTTGTCCTGCCTTGCACTGATGGTGCGCGAAAGCGCTTCGGACCTGTTTCTCCTGGCAGGTGCGCCGCCCACACTCAAGCGGCAGGGGACATTCCTGCCCATCACCAAGGGTTCGGTGACGGCAGAGGATGTCCGGGCGATGGTCTATTCGATCATGGGCAAGGCGCAGATCGAAGAATTTGAAGCGTCGAAGGAGTGTGATTTCTCGTTCCAGACGCAGGACCAGGCCCGCTTTCGGGTGAATGTGCATCTACAGCGCGGCAATGTGGGCGTGGTCGTGCGCCATGTCACGGCCAGGATTCCTAGCCTTGACGAGTTGGGGCTGCCCCCCGTGCTCAAACAGCTGGCGTTTCTGAAAAGCGGGCTGGTGCTTGCAGTGGGGGCGGCAGGCTCGGGCAAGACCACCACGCTGGCTGCCATGCTCGACTACCGCAATGAGCACACTGCGGGCCATATCCTCACGGTGGAAGACCCCATCGAATACCTGCACACGCACAAGAAATCGCTGGTGACGCAGCGCGAGGTGGGGCTGGATACCGCGTCTTACGACGAGGCCTTGCGGCGCGCCATGCGGGAGGCGCCGAACGTGATCATGATCGGCGAGATCCGCGACCGGGCCACCATGCAGCATGCCCTGCACTACGCCGAGTCGGGGCATCTGTGCGTGTCCACCCTGCATGCCAGCAACGCCAACCAGGCGGTGCAGCGCATCCTCAATTTCTTTCCCGAGCCAGCCCACCGCCAATTGCTGATGGATTTGTCCTTGAACCTGCAGGCGGTGGCGGCACAGCGGCTGGTCAAGAGCGTGCAGGGCTCCGTGGTGCCTGCCATGGAGGTGATGCTGCTCACCCCCTATGTGTCGGAGCTGATCCAGAAAGGCCAGGTGGATGAGCTCAAAACTGCCATTGTGCGCAGTGGTGAGCAGGGCATGTGCACCTTTGACCAGTCGCTGTTCGAGCTGTATGAACGCGGCATCATTTCGCCGGACGAAGCCGTGGCCCATGCCGACAACCGTACCGATGTCACGCTGCGCCTGCGCCTGGCCTCGGGCACGCCCCTGGAGATGGACGGGATGCGCATGAGCGAGCAGAAGATCGAGGATGCGCCCCAACGCACCCGAGGCCCATTGTGATGGCCCCGGCCACGGTGGGCCCAGGATGGGCAATCATCCCGTCTTGACGACTGCATAGCGCTGCAGCGTGCGCAGTCTGGCCGTGTCATGGTCGATCACCGGTTGCGGGTAGGTCTGGCCCAGCACCACGCCGGCCTCCGCCAGTTCCAGCGGGCGGGCCAGCCAGGGGGCATGCAAGGCCGCGTTCGGCAGCCGTGCCAGCTGCGGCAGGTAGCGGCGGATGAACTTCCCCTCCGGGTCGAACTTCTCGCTCTGGTTGACCGGGTTGAAGATGCGAAAGTAGGGCTGCGCATCGCAGCCGCTGGAACTGGCCCATTGCCAGCCACCGTTGTTGGCGGCCAGGTCAAAGTCATTGAGTCGCGCGGCAAAGTAGGCCTCACCCCGGCGCCAGTCCAGCCCCAAGTCCTTGACCAGAAAACTCGCCACCACCATGCGCAGTCGGTTGTGCATGTAGCCCGTCTGGTTGAGCTGGGCCATGGCCGCATCCACCAGCGGGTAGCCGGTGCGGCCCTCGCACCAGGCGGTAAACAGGGTGTCTGCCCCGGGGCCTGATTCCCACTGGATTGCGTCGTAGGCCGGCTTGAAGCTGTGGCCCACCACATGGGGATGGTGGTGCAGGATCTGAAAGTAGAAGTCGCGCCAGATCAGCTCACTCAGCCAGGTGGTGGCGCCCGGGTTGCCTTCCTGCATCAACCGGTGCGCGGTGCGCGCCAGCAGCCGGGGCGAGATGGTGCCAAAACGCAGGTGCACGCTGAGATAGCTGGGGCCCTTGATGGCCGGGAAGTTGCGCGTGTCGTCGTACCGCTCCATGCGCTCCAGAAAGTCGTCGAACAACTGCTGCGCACCGCTGGCACCCGGGGGCAGTTGGCGCTGTGACAAGGCGGTGGTCTCGAACCCCAGTGACGCCAGCGTGGGGACAGGTTGGCCGTGTTCCAGCGGGCGAGCTGCCAGGCGGTGCGCATGGCGCTCCACAGGGTAGCCTTTCAGCTGGAAAGCGTCGATTTTCTTGAGCCAGGCATTTTTGTAGGGCGTGAACACGCTGTACGGCTTGCCGGTCTGTGTCAG